>CAMDED010000045.1 GCA_945893365.1 Candidatus Sulfopaludibacter sp. SbA3
CGGGAGCTCGGGCGACGGTGAAGGCGGGACGGAAGGATAGCTGTTGCGGCGCTCGAAGTATTGCTGATAGGCGAGCCAGAAGCGAAGAAGAGATTCGGCCTCTTCGAATGCGCGAGCTTGATCGGTATGGGGGTTGGCTCCATCCAGGAGGGGGTCGAACCGGGCGGGGATAATGACGGCGAGGAGGGTGGTGGGTTGGTCGAGTGCCGCGTTCAGGATGGCCTGCCACGAAGCAAAACTGGAATCGTGAGCGGCGTGGAGGGGCCGGAGCTCGTCGAGGGCGATGCGGAAGGCGCCGGCCAGAGCGAGTTGGAGGTGATGGTTCTTGGAGGCGCGTATCTCTTTCTCGGACCGCTCTTCGATAGCGTTGGCACGGTTGGTGAGGTAGGAGCTATAGACCGTGAAAAGAGCCGCACCGAGAGCGGTGCCGAGGTGGGGATCGCCCGTCAGCTTGGTGCCGACGTAGCTGGCGACTGCGGCGGCGGTGAGGTGGCCGAGGGTGCTGAATGAGAGCTTGGGCTCGACGGACATGCGTACGAGAATATAGCACTAAATCGCGCCCCACGCTTGCCAGCTACAATAGGACCTGCCGCGTGACCAAAATCCTCATCCGCGCCACCAACTGGCTGGGCGACGCCGTCATGTCGTTGCCCGCTCTTCGCGTGGTGCGCGACCGCTTTCCCGCCTCCGAAATCACCGTCCTCGCCCGTCCCTCGGTGGCGGATCTCTACGCCCGCGAATCCTTCGTCGATCGCGTCATCCCCTACACCGCCGCCAGCGGATTCCACGACCTCGCCGGGAAACGCCGCGCCGCCGCCCGCCTCCGGGCTGAGCGCTTCGACTGCGCCATCCTCTTTCAAAACGCCTTCGAAGCCGCCGCTCTCGTCTGGCTCGCCCGTATCCCGCGGCGCATCGGCTACGCGCGCGACGGCCGCGGCTGGCTACTCACCGACCCCATACCCGTCCCCAAACACGGCGAAATTCCCCGCCACCAGCGCTTTTATTACCTGGAACTCCTCCGCCGGGCCGGCCTCGGTCCCGAGCTCCCGGAAAATCCGCCGGTCCGCCTTACGAATCTGAATCCGCGCCGCGAATCGCTCATAGGCGTCAGTCCGGGCGCGGCCTACGGGACCGCGAAACGCTGGCTTCCCGAGCGCTTCGCCGAAGTCGCGGTCAACCTCGCACGCCAGCACGCCGCGCCGGTAGCCCTGTTCGGCTCCTCCTCGGAACGGGCCCTTTGCGAGCAGGTCGCCGCCGCCGTTCGCGCCGCCGATGTCGCGGTCCATAACTACGCCGGCGAAACGTCTCTCCGCGACTTCATGGACCTCGCCGCCCAATGCCGCATCTTTCTCACCAACGACTCGGGAGCCATGCACGTCGCCTCCGCGCTCGGCGTCCCGACTCTCACCATCTTCGGCGCAACCGACGACATCTCGACCGGCCCCACCGGCGGCTTCGCGCGCGTCCTGCGGCGGCACGTCGAGTGCAGCCCTTGCCTTCTCCGGGAATGCCCCATCGACCATCGCTGCATGACCGCCGTCACCGTCGATATCGCCACCAACGCCGCGCTGTTATTGTGGAAGGAGTCGGAACCGGACGCGCCGTGGATACCAGAGCCAAAATCGTAGACGCCGCCCGCGCCGCCGAGTTGCGGGCCGCTCATCCGGAGATGCGCGTCGTCACCGGGTACTTCGATGTTCTTGTCGCTTCCCAGGTTCGAACGCTGCAGCGGCTGCCTTCCGAGGGTGAAAGGCTATTGATGGCGGTCGTGGTCAGTCCGGCCGCGCCAATTCTCAACGCCCGCGCTCGCGCCGAGTTGGCGGCGAGCCTCGCCGTGATAGACTACGTGTTGCTCGTCGAAGCCGCAGGGCCGGATTGGCTAAAGACCGCCATCTCCCTCGAAGCCGAGCATGAAGCCGACCGCCAGGATCTGATCGCCCATGTCCACCGGAGACAGACAGGATAGCGTTCTCGCCGTCCGGCTCGGCGCGATGGGCGACATTATCCACGCCCTGCCGGCAGTTTCCGCTTTCGGCAGCGTAACCTGGGTGGTCGAGCCGCGTTGGCTCCCCCTCCTCGAAGGCAACCCGTCGGTCGGCCGAATCGTCGAGCTCGACCGCCACACCCTGTCTGGAATCCGTCATGCCTGGCGGGAAATTCGCCGGGAACGGTTCCGGCTTGCCGTCGATTTCCAAGGTCTCATCAAGTCCGCTGTTGTCTGCGCAGCCGCCCGCGCCCAAGTCGTGGCCGGATTTGCGCACCCCAGGGAATCTCTCGCCGCCCTATCCTACGACCTTAAAGTTTCGCCCGTGGCCGCGCACGTGGTGGACCGGAATCTGGAGCTGGCCCGCGCCGCGGGAGCCCCCGTCTCCCCGGTGGCCTTCCCGCTCCCGCCCGGCCGTCCCGAGGGCAAATTGCCTTCAGGCGACTTCGTCCTCGCCAGTCCCCTCGCCGGATGGGGCTCCAAGCAGTGGCCGCTCGAAAACTACGTCAAGCTTGCCGCCCGCCTGCCTCTCGTCGTGAACGGACCCCCAGGCGCGGAATCCGCCCTCGCGTCCATCACCGGGGCGCGCGTTCATATTTCCGGAATCCCCGGGCTCATCGACGCCACCCGCCGCGCCGCTTTCGTCGTCGGCGTGGATAGCGGCCCCCTGCACCTCGCCGCCGCGCTCGGGAAGCCCGGCGTCGCCATCTTCGGCCCCACCGACCCGGCCCGGAACGGCCCCTACGGCGGCACTTTTCATGTTCTCCGTCATCCGGATGCGGTAACCTCTTATAAGCGCCGCCCGGCTCCCGATTCGAGCATGCGGGCCGTTTCGCCGGATTCCGTTTTCGATGCCATCGACCGATACAGCCAACAGCGGCCGCTACTGGTTTCCTAAACCTTACGCCGACACTGTCGCGCGCCTCCGCGTTCCCAGCGGATTTCTGCTCGTCGCGGCTTTCGCCTGGTATGCGAACCCCACCGCGCTCACCGCCGCCTTAGGCCTGTCCGTATCCTTGGCGGGCATGTGGCTGCGCGCCTGGGCCGCTGGGCATCTTGCTAAAAATAAACAACTTGCGCAATCCGGACCCTATGCCTGGACGCGCAACCCACTCTATCTGGGCACGCTGCTGGTCGCCTCCGGATTCGTCATCGCCGCCCGCCGCCCCGGTCTGGCATACCTGCTTGGCGCTGTTTTTGCGTTCGTCTACCTGCCAGTGATCGAACTCGAGGAGCAGCACTTGCGGAAGCTCTTTCCCGAATACGCCGCTTACGCCTCCCGCGTGCCGCGACTCGGCTTCGTCCGCCCCCAGTCCATTCCGGATGGCCCCACAAGCCCGCGATTCAGCGTCAGTCTCTACCTCAAGAATCAGGAATATCAGGCACTTGCGGGATTCCTGGCGGGCGCACTTCTCATCGTCTGGAGGGTACTTCTCTGAAGCGCTCCGCGCTCATTCTGCTCCTGCTCACCATCGGGTTTTACTGGAAACTAGTCCTAACCCGCCAGTACACTTGGTATGACCATCCCGACATGGTCTACATCGAAGTCCCGCGCCTCAATTTCCAGGCCCGCGAGATCCATGCCGGCCGGTTTCCGCTCTGGGACCCGCATATTTGGGCCGGACAGCCGTTAATCGGACAAACTCAGCCCGGTCCGCTATACCCTTTGAACCTGTTGCTCTACCTTCTGCCGTTGAGAGACGGCTACCTCCGGGCCGGTTATCTCAACGGCTATTATGTGCTGATCCACTTTCTGGCCGCCCTGTTCTGCTACTTGTTTGCAAGGGACCTGGGGCGTAGCCACGCAGCCGGCATCATCGGCGGATGTGTCTTCGCTTTTGGCGGATTCGTCGGGTCGGTGGCGTGGCTCGACGTCTTAAACGGGGCAATCTGGACCCCGCTGATCTTCCTGTTCCTTTTTCGCGCGGTGCGGGGCCGCAGCCCGGAAAAGAGCGCGGTCTTGGGAGGATTTTTCCTGGGAGTTGCGTGGCTCGCCGGTCACCACGAAATCCCCATGCTGGTTACCTATTTGGCTGGGGCGACCTGGCTTTTCCATGTCTGGCGGGATCGCGGGCTCATCCGCCTCGCGGGGCTGTTCTTTCTCGTGATGTTTCTCATATCCGCCGTCCAAACCATTCCCACGTATGAGTTTGGACGGCTTTCGCACCGCTGGCTCGGTCTCGATTTCCCCATCGGGTGGAACGACACGATCCCCTACGTCGCGCATCGCTTCTATTCCATGCGGCCGCAAGGCATCCTCGGCCTGTTTGTCCACGGATTCAACATGGGCGATTCGAGCCCCTTTCTTGGCATGATCGCCATGGCTTTGGCGGCGCTCGGTATCGCGGCGGCATGGAGCCGCGGCGAAGTCCGCTGGCTCGCTCTCGTGGGAGCCGGCGCCACGGTCTACGCTCTTGGCGCGGCAACCCCTTTTCACGGAGTGCTTTACGTGATCGCGCCGCTTCTCGGAAAGGCCCGCATTCCCGTCCGCGCCATACACCTCACCGGTTTTGCCGCCGCCCTCCTCGCGGCGTACGGAGTGGACGCGATTCTTGAAGGTTCCGCCTGGGTGCGGCGGATCGCGATCACAGTCGGCGCCGTCGCAACCGCCATCACGATGTCGGCAATCCTCTTCCGGAATGCCCCGGATGACGCTCTGCTCCTTTCGGCGATCCTGGCCGCCGTGCTCGCGCTCCTCGTGCTGAAGCGGGACGCCCTCACTCGCCGGGCGCTCGTCTGCTCCGTAACAGCGCTGCTGATCATCGAGCTAAGCGGAATGATCATTTTTCCGAACAGCTACGAGAAGGACAGGAATACCTTCATCCGAAAGCTATACCAGGAACTTGATATTGTTGCGTTTATTCGATCTCAGAAGGGCCCGGTCCGGGTCGCGGTGAAGGACGCGGACATTCCCATGAATTTCGGCGACTGGCACGGAATCGACATGCATCAAGGCTACATGGCGGGCGTCAGCGACAACGTCTACCGGCACGAATTGCACACGGAGCGGAGCCAAAAGCTGTTCGCCGTCACGCATTCGATCGGAAAAACGCCGGAGTTTCCCAATTGGACGGAAGCCTTTGCCGGCGCTTCCGGCCTCAAAGTGTGGCGGAATCCGGACCCCATGCCCCGCGCCTGGGCGGTTCACGAAGCAGTCGGCGTCAAGTCCGATTGGGACCTGCGAGTTCTGATTCAGGATCCGGGCTTCGACCTGTCTCGGAAAGCGATCCTCCTTGGCCCGGCACCGCCGTTGAAAACCTGCGGCGGAGCGGATGAGGTTCGGATCGATTCCATGACTCCCAATCGGGTCGGGATTGCCGTGAACCTGGCCTGCGAAGGCCTGGTCGTGCTGGCCGACGTGGATTATCCCGGCTGGGAGGCTGTGGTGGACGGAGTTCGGGCGCCGCTCATCGAGTCTTTCGGAGCTCTCCGGGGCGTTGTCACGCCGGGCGGAAAACACACCGTGGTGTTCCGATTCCGCCCCAAATCCGTCTATTTCGGGGCGTTCTTGACCCTTTTAGGGGTCATTCTGTGCGGTTATTTCTTGAAATACCAAAGCCAGAATCTTTCCTCGCCGGCTCCCACGCGGTAACGCGCCTCAAAGCCGCATCTCTCCGCCATCGCGACCGCGTCGGGGTCCGAAAAAGGGAGCCCGTACCAGGTCCCTTCCTTATCCGCCGTCATGCCCAGAAAACCCTGTACCTCGAACTTGAATAGCCCACCCGGCCGCAACAGCCGATGGACTTCGCGAACGTAGGTTTCGATCACCTCGAGACTGCCTATGTGATGGAAAACACAGGTGGAAAATGCGAAGTCGAATTCCCGGGCGCCGAGCACCGCGAGGTCCGCGCCGTTGTTCCGATAAACCTGCGCGTTCGGGCGGCCCGAAAGTCCCTTTCGGGCCTGCGCCACCATTTCGCCGCTAACGTCCACGGCGTGGACTTCACCGAAGACTCCGGCCAGTGCGCGGGTCACTCTTCCGGCGCCGCATCCGATTTCGAGAACACTCATCGCTTCCGGGGCTTTCCCCTGACAAATGTTATACATATCGGTGAGGATCTCCTGCGCCACCGTCTGTTCCCCGGAGCTGTAGAACTCCTCTTCCGTCCAATCCTCGCGGCAGTTCGCGATATAATACTTGCCGTTCTCGCGGGCGCGGGCGTCCCATTCGACCCGCATGCGGTCAAGCAAATCGTCGAAGGCCATAGGTTGAGCTTAGCTCGAAAACGCCCGCACTGCACGAAAGCAGTCACAGTGGTGGTTTTCAGCCACTCGGTACACTGATACGGCATTCATTATCAATCACTTATGCGCGGCCACGAACTTGCTGCTTGACGGGTGCTATGCGACACAGACTTCTGCTCCCTTCACTAACGGCGATGCTGATGTTGGCAGGCTCCGGTTTCGCTGAAGAAATCGACGATCCGAATCGCGGAGTAGCCCGCATCAGCCTGATATTCGGCGATGTGGCCGTGAAGCGCGGCGATTCGGGCGAAACGATCGCCGCCGCCGTCAACACACCTCTGGTGGCTTCCGACGGCGTCACCACGGGCGCCGATTCCAGGGCTGAGATCCAGTTGGATTATTCGCACATGGTCCGGCTCGGGCCGGACAGTGAGCTACGTCTGACGGAGCTTGCGGACCACCGATTTCTGATGCAGTTAGCGCGCGGAACGGCGCATTACCGGGTATTGCGGGATTCGAATTCGGAATCCGAAGTAAGCACACACGCGATCGCTGTAAGACCTTCGAAGAAAGGCGCCTACAGGATCGAAGTCCTTGGCGAGAACGAAGTAGAAGTCACGGTGCGCTCGGGAGAAGTCGAAGTCTTCACGCCGCGCGGTTCCGAGCGAGTGACATCCGGCAAGAAGATGCTGGTGCGCGCCGCGGGCGCCGACACCGAATTCCAGATCGCCAGGGCCGGCACGATGGACGATTTTGACCGATGGAGTGAGCGGCGCGACCGCGACCTGGAGCGTTCAGCGAGCTATCGCTACGTCCCCCAAGACGTCTACGGCGCGGATGAACTTGATTCCCATGGGCGCTGGGTGAACGTTGCGCCTTACGGCAACGTCTGGGCGCCAACCGTGACGTCTGAATGGGCGCCCTACCGGCAGGGACGCTGGACGTGGATGGACTACTACGGCTGGACTTGGGTCAGCTATGATCCTTGGGGCTGGGCGCCCTATCACTACGGGAGTTGGTTTCAGCAGCCCGGATATGGCTGGTGCTGGTATCCGGGTGGCCGGGGACGGCACTACTGGAGACCCGCGCTCGTCGGGTTCTTCGGTTGGGGCGGCCGTGGCGGCGGCCTGAGTATAGGGTTCGGTTTCGGCAACGTGGGATGGGTGCCGCTCGCGC
Source organism: Candidatus Sulfopaludibacter sp. SbA3 (assembly GCA_945893365.1). GTDB lineage: Bacteria > Acidobacteriota > Terriglobia > Bryobacterales > Bryobacteraceae > SYKU01. The sequence goes on from CAMDED010000045.1 coordinate 7,346, forward strand.
CGTACGAACGATACTATCCGTGGTATGGAAGGCGGAATTATAGTGGTTATCGGAACTCCGGTTATGTAGACAGAAGCGTAAACATAGTTAATAACGTTAACATCACAAACGTCTACCGGAACGCGCGGAATCACAATGCCGTGACCGGCGTGGACGTAAACGGATTTACCAGAGGGCGGGCGGGGACCGGCTTCCGGAACCAGGATGACCTCCGTCAGGCCGGCCAAGTGCGAGGGCAGATTCCGGTCGCTCCGGGCAGGGAGAGCTTGAGGGTTTCCGATCGTGCAGTCCAGCAGGAGCGGATCGCGCGTAACTCCGATGGCGGCCGGTTTTTCAGCCGCCAGCAGGCGCGGCCCGTCGACCGGGTGCCGTTTTCGGAGCAGCAGCGAAGTTTCGAGCGGGTGGCTCGCACGGAAGGCGCGAGCCGCGCGGAACCGGATAGGAGCACGAACGGCGGGTCCGGCGGGCGCCGTGGGGCCGAGGCGGTGGGGACCGAGTCGCTGTCCAGGCAGGACGGAAGAGTGAACCGCGCCGAGTCGGCCGGTGGCAGCAGCGGGTCCGGCTGGCGCCGCGAGGGGGAGCCGGTAGGGGGCGCGCCGGCGTCCAGGCAGGACGGAAGGGTGAACCGCGCCGAGTCAGCCGGTAGCGGCGGGTCGGGTTGGCGAAGGTTTGGCGACCCGGTTTCCGGCGAGAATCGCGCACAGACTCCACAGGCCGAAAGCGGTTTTAGGCGATTCGGGGATCCCGGCTCACGAGTGCGGACAGATGCCGATCAAGGCCGTGTTTCGCGAAGCGAGAGTGTTGGCCGGGGGTACGACAATCGCAGGGCCGCCGAGGGCGTCTCCCGGACGGAAGGCCGCCGGGATACTGAAACCATCCGCGTGAACCCTCCCATTGTACGGGAGCGGGTTGAGCGGCCAAGCGTGGAGCAACGCCGGGTTGAACCCAGGGTCGAGCAGCCTCGAGTGGAGCGGCGGCAGGAAACTCCGCGCGCTGAGCGCTGGATGGGCGGAGCGTCTATTTCCCGCGGAGACGGTGGCGGGCGCGTGTCGCGCAGCGAGAGCGGCGGGAGTCGCGGCGGTGACGGTGGTGGGCGCGTGTCGCGCAGCGAGAGCGGCGGGAGTCGCGGCGGTGACGGTGGAGGCCGCGTGTCGCGTGGCGACGGCGGTGGCGGTGCGCGCAGCGACGGTGGAGGCCGCGGCGGCCGCAACCGGTAACCCCACACAGATTTTTCCCTGGTCCGGCGCAGCCGTTCGTGAAGTGCAGAAAGAGCGTCCGCAAGGAACAGCGCGTCAAGGAAGTTCTCGAGAACCGGGGAGAATAGCCGGGGCTGGCGTGCGTATCTTATCGGCCATGGAGCAGTTTCCAATCCGGCATGACCCCGAGGTCGGGGTGCTTGGTTCGGGCTGAAGCCGTCCTTTTCGTTGATTTCAGATTCTGATTTGGTGGCTCAGGCCCATCCCGGCGTGGAGCTCGGTCTAGGGCGCCCCGCGTCCCCGCACGGCCGGTTATAGTTCAAGCAGGATTCAAGTACGCCGTATAGAACGTGAAGCAGCAACCGACCAACCGAGGCATCGGTTATGAGGCGCTGGATTACGGTATCCTGTCGTGCACCGCGCCGAAGCGCGCGCAGGCTCTGTGTGACGGCTTGCCGGGGGAGAAGATCGATGGGCTACCGCGGAAATGGTTCCGCAAGTTGCCGCACCCATTTACGGAAAGATCGACCGGCCGGGTATCGGCGTCAGATCTCGATTCCGCAAGCCGAGTTCTCGCCGACCAAGGTCCTGGATCGTCCGGTCACCGGTCGGTCTTCTTCGAGGAAGCGATTCGGGAAAACCTGGACATCGGACGGCCGGGCTAAGCCGAGCGTCTAGGAATGGAGAGCGAGTGTTCTTTGTCGCTTCCTTATTGCGCGGAATTGCGGGAACGGCCCCGCAACTGAAGCGGAGCTACCTCGCGATGGCGGCTACCCGCCGATCGGCCGGTGACCATTCGGCCGCATGAACTCGTAGCGTTCAAGCGTTACGGCGACGGCGAACGCCTCTTCGTCTTCGGTTGCGGGGTCGATCCTCTCCAACCGCATGACTTTTCCCATGCAGCGCAGATTCACCTTCGCACCCGATTCAGTCGTCAGCGTCACCACGTACTCGATCGGTCCGCCGACCTCGACCTCCCGCCCAGCCACGAAGAGCACTCCGCTAGAGCTGATGTTACGCGTTTTTCCGGATTGGGGAAGGCGTTCGCCGCCGGCCCGCAGAACTTCAACGGGAAGCTGTATTTCGAACCGCTGGGCCTTGCGCTGCTCAGTCACGCCTCTTAGTAATCTAGTCGCTTTGAAGAGCGAAAGCAAGGTCGAATTCCCGGCCGCTATCGCCCGCCTAATCGCGAGGGCAGGTCGCACAAGACCGCGGCCTCGCCCTTTGCAGCCACTTCAGCGTCAAAGCGCTTTACAATTGCGTCGCGCCGCGCCAGCAGGCCCTTGATCTCGTCCTTCGTCACATGAGGCCGCAGCGCTTCCGTCACTTGCGGCTCGTTCAGATCCCGCAGGGCTTTTAAGAACCTGCGGTCGATCTTCACCAGATCCTTCGGGTTCGGCAACGACCGCGTCAGCCGGAACGATCTCGTAAAGTCGATGATCCACAGATTCCAATTCTTATCCGTCAGCACGTTGCCCACATTGGCGTCCACGTTCGCGGTCAGTTGCACAAGAACGCGGACGCAGTACATCTGATCGTTGAAGGCGCCGGTGTCGGGCGGCGTCATGTTCTTCTTCTTACGGTCCATTTCGTCGCCGATCACATCGTCCACCCACCATCCGACCGAGGACGTTTTTCCCGCGACCTTGCGTTCCACGTAGACGGGCACGAGGTTGAGATCCATCAGCTTGTCCAGGCGGTACGCGGCGATGTTGAACTTGAAGCTGTCCTTGAAGTTCAACTCCGTTCCCCTATCCCCCCTGAACTCGTTTCTCGCGATGTCGATGCTCTGAACGGAGGCGTCATGCCGAAGCTTTCCGTCAAACAGAGTCGCTCGCTGCGAATCGGTAATGCCCTTGGCCGCCGAACGCATTTTTTCGACCCTGCCGTCGCGCAAGAACGTTTCCATTTCCGCGCGGGTTAACTTGACGGGCTCCTGCCCGTAAACGCACACCGCAGCGAGTACCGCGGCGAGCCTAATGGTGAGTTTCATGACAGGCCTGCCTCGGGCGAAGGTTGGGATTCCTTCAGGTACTTGATCAGGACAACCTCATTGCCCTTCTCGTTGTAAATCAACTCGTCAACCAGATTCCGAGCCATGAGGATGCCGAATCCGCCCGGGCGGATTCCACGTTCGGTGCGGATGGCAAGATGTCCCGCCGGAGAATCGGGATCGTTCGAAATGGCCGCGTGCAGAAGCTCGTCGAGTTTAAAGCCCGGTCCCGGATCCTCGACGTGATAAATAATGGACCGTGAGCTTCGCAAACAGGCGACGCGCAACTCTTTTCCGGGATCGCTATTCGCGCCGTGTTCAATCGAGTTCATGATCACCTCGTGCAGCGCCGTGGCCAAGTCCTCGCGCTCGCCCGGCGGGAGATCGATCGCCATCTCGCGCAGGAACTGGATCAGCCGCTCCGCCGTCTCCGGCCGGCAACAAATCCGGATGGCGATCCACTCGGGCCTGGCCGAGAGGACCTCGATTTCATCCAACCTGGCGTGAGAGGCAAGCGCCTGGCGGATGAACTGCTCCACAGCGGACTTCAAGTATGGCTTGCTGAAGTATCCGTAGGCCTGCTCGCGCAGACAATGAATGACGGTAGCGGGATCCGTTTCGCCCGCGACCACCAGCACTCTCAGTCCCGGCCGCATCTGGCGGATCCGATGGAGCAGGGCCACCCCCCCAGCGCCTAACCCGGTAATATCGAGCACAAGCAGATCGAAAGCGGAGGCTTCAATTCGTGCGAGACCGGCCGCCGTGCCGGATGCATGTTCCAGAGTCGAATTTCCGGTGCGTGGCATTCCCGCAATGAGCGTCTCCATCTCCGGGCCAGCGGCCATCAGGAGGATAGTCTTCTTTTCCGGCGAAGTGCTCACTCGCGTGGAGCTTAGCACGGCATGGACACCGAACGCAAAGCCTGTACCCGCGCTAAAATGGAGGTATGGCGTGCTTTGCACTGCTGTTGCTCCTCGCCGCGGCTCCTCAGCGCTTTCCCGTTCAGACGCTCACCGTCGAAGGGGCGAAGTTGTACACTGCCGCGCAGATCCTGTCCGTGTCCGGCCTTAAGACCGGACAACTCGCGGGTAAAGACGAATTCGAAGCCGCCCGCGACAAGCTGGTCGCGACGGGCCGGTTCGAGGTGGTTGGATACAAGTTCGGCCCCGCGCCGAACTCCAACGGCTACGCGGCGTCGTTTCAGGTTGTCGAAGCGGAGCCGGTGTATCCCTTGACGTTCGTGGATTTAGGGGCCTCCGCCGCCGAGCTGCACGCCGCGCTGAAGCGCCGCGACGCCATGCATGGCCCTCGGATTCCAGCCACCGCCGAGGCGCTCAAGCGCTACACGCAGGCGCTCGAAGAAATTACGAAGAAGAAAGTCGCCGCGAAGCTGACTCCGGAAGGAACGGAAGGTTTTCTAGTGGTTTTCAGACCGGCCAACGCCCCGCCGGTCGTGGCCGAGGTGCGCTTCCGCGGCAATCAGGTTCTGCCTTCCGAGACGCTGCTGAACACTTTCTCAAGTATCGCCTTTGGGCGGGAGTACACCGAAGCGGCTTTCCGGCAGCTGCTCGACAACTCCGTGCGGCCGCTCTATGATGCGCGCGGACGCGTTCGCGCGGCATTCACCAGGATCGATACGGAAAAATCGAAAACGGTCGAAGGGCTGCTTGTAACCGTCGAAATCGAGGAAGGCGCGAGCTATGAGCTTGGCCAGGTACGCATCGCCGGCGCGGAAGGATTCGACGAGAAGGAGCTGCTCAAGATCGGCGCGTTCAAATCCGGCGAAATGGCGAATTTCAACGAGATCGCCGAAGGGCTCGAGCGCGTTAAGAAACGGATCCGCCGCCAAGGCTTCGTCAGAACGGAAGTCGCCGTCACCAGAATTCCCGACGATGCGAAAAAAAGCGTGGATCTCATCGTCCAGGTAACCCAAGGGCCGCGTTTCGTCTTCGGCGCGCTCAAGCTCGAAGGGCTGGACATGCACGGCGAAGCCGCGGTGAAAAAGCTGTGGGCGCTCAAGCCGGAACAGCCGTTTAACGCCGACTACCCGGATTTCTTTCTCAACCGCATTCAGGAAGACAATCTGTTCGAAGGTTTGGGCAAGACGAAAACAAAGGTCGACATCGATGAAGCGGCGCGCCGGGTCGACGTTACTCTGATTTTTGGCGCAGCTTCCACAGAATCTGACGAAGCACGCCCAGGCAGACCCGGGCGTCGGCGGCCGTAAGCGCGAACCGCCGCACCATGCGCCGGGTCTTGTTCTCCGTGGAGGTCTCGACCGTAGGATTTGTGTAGCCCGCGATCCGCATGATTTCGAGAAGCCTCGCCGCGATCTGCTCGGTCTGCGCGGAGTCGGCCGGCGCGCGTCTTACCGGCATAGACGCCGCGGCGGCTTCCGGATCGCGCGCGAACTCGTAGAGGCAGACGGCCACGGCCTGGCCAAGATTCATCGAAAGTTCCCGGTCGACCGTCGGAATCCGCACAAGCCAGTGGCAGTGGCTCATGTCGGCGACCGACAGACCAAACTTTTCCGATCCGAATAGCAGAGCTACCCTGCCTGCGTGCTTTGCCACCAATGGCGCACTCCGATCCAGCCTGAGCAAGGGATGGCGCATCTCGCGGTTACCGAGAGAGGTGGTGCCTATCACCAGATGGCTATCGGAAACAGCTCCGGCTATGTCAGCGAACTCGCGCGCGGATTGCAGTACGGTTGACGCACCCACCGCGGAGCGGGCTTCGCGGAATGCGACATCGTAGGCATCCACCAGCCGCAGATCCTCGCATCCGAAATTTTTCATCGCGCGCGCCGCCGCGCCGATGTTCAAAGGATTCCTCGGGGAGACCAGTACGACGGAGAGGAAAGGAAGGCTCACGGACGGGTGTCCTATCGTAACATTGTTTACATTCCGGGTTTTATAATACAGCTAGTGCAGAATCCATTGTATTTCGCATTTCTTGCGGCCCTCCTCAGTGTCAACCTGAAGGCGGCCGTCGTCCCGGAATTGACGCTCGAAGAGCTTGTTTCGGAGTCCCAGGTAATCGTTCACGGGCGCGTGCTGCGTTCGTGGACGGAATGGGACGCCGGACATCAAAACATCTGGACGCATCACGAAATAGAGGTGCTCGATCCTATCGGCGGAACCGTCCAGAAGACAGTTGTCGCGAGCGAGCCGGGGGGTACGGTGGACGGTCTCACGATGCAGATCTCGGGCGCAGTGCCTTACGCGCCAGGAGAGGAAATGGTGATCTTCCTCTACCGCACGCCTATCGGATATTTGCGCGCCACCGGCTACGGTCAGGGCAAGTACACGATCCGCGGAGCACGGATACGCTCGAATCTGCGCGGCGTGGAGTTGGCGGCGCCGGCCGGCCAGGCCCGGTCCGGGACCTCGTTGCGCGGTCTTGACGGCGCGGATCCGGCGGTATTCAAGCGCAATGTGCGCTCCATCCTGGCGCGGCGGCGGGAGAGCGCCGTTAAATGAGAGGCCTGTGTCTGATTCTGCTCTCCCTTGCGCCGGCCCACGGCTATATGCGTTCGGCGACCTCGGCCGGGAATCCCTTGCGCCGCACGGATTCGGACAACATCCGCTTCCGGGTGAACCGGGGTGTTGTCCCAGGCGCGCCGGACACCGATGGGAATCCGATGATCACGGCCGATAGCGACCCGTTCGCGGCTCTCCAGGCGGCCCTCACAACCTGGAATGGCGTCGAATCGTCCAGCGCCAGGTTCGCCCCGCTCCAGTTCACCGACGCCGAATACAACTCGAACGACGGTCAGCCGGTGATCTCTTTCCTCGATACCGCGGAGGCGCGAAGCATTGTCGGGTCGGCCCTCGCGATAACCCGGGCGTTCTTTTTCACCGACGGGCGCATTACCGATTCCGATATCCTGTTCAACCCTCGCATTACCGGCCAAGGCGGACGGGCTCCGTTCTCCACAACGCTCGCGGACGGAACTTACGATCTGCAGTCCGTCGCCACGCATGAACTCGGTCACGCGCTCGGCGCCGGCCACTCGGGCATTATCGGCGCGGCGATGTTCGCTTCAACGCCCCCCGCCTCGTCGTTTCAGTCTCAGCTCTCAAGCGACGACGTCGCATTCGTTACGGATGCGTATCCGGCTCCCGCGGCCGCCTCAACGTTTGGGACTCTGGCGGGCACGGTGGAGATGACCGGCACCGGCCCTCTCGGCGGAGCGCTCATCGTGGCCGTCGATGCGGCTTCGGGCGTGACCGTCGGCGGGTTGTCGGCGCAGAACACAGGGACGTTCTCGATCAGGGCGCCGCGGGGCCGCTACCAAGTCTACGCGGAGCCACTGGGCGGCGCGGTAACCCCGGCCAACGTCAACCTGAACTCGCAGCAGGCGAATACGGAATTCCAGACCACTTTTTTCGGAACACGGACCGCTCCGGCGCTCCTCGATGTAGCGGCGGGGGCCACCGCGCGCGCGGATATCGCCGTTACGACCGGCGTTGCACCGATCGGAGTGCGGTCTCTAAGCGCCGGAGCGGCTGGGGGAACTGGAGACTCGTCTTTTTTATTCCTCCCGAGAACCGCGTTGCGCGCCGGGGAGGCGTCGGACCTGCTGATCGTTGGAACCGGTCTCGACGACACGATTGCCGAGAGTGACATCAGGTTCCTGGGGGGCGGCATCGCGCTTCGCCCTGGATCGCTCCGGATCGAACGACGCTTTACCTTGGGTGGATTGAATCCCCTGCGCCTCACGCTGGACATCATTTCGCGGACGGAAGCGGCAGTTTCGAGCATCGTCATTTCGAAGGGCGTGTCGACGATGTCCTGGTCCGGGAGCCTCGTCGTAACTCCTGCGTCCAGCTTCCCCTCGGGGGGAGTCGGCAACGTCGCAAGCTATCAGACCGGTGGCGTGTCGGCGGGTGAGATCGTGGCGATTTTCGGGTCGAACATCGGCCCAACGAAAGCGGTTGAGAACGGAGGATACGACCCGTCGAGCGGCCGGCTTCCGGGCGCGCTCGCGGGCGTTCGCGTGACGTTCGACGGAATCCCCGCGCCGGCTTTCTTCGCTTCCGCGGGACAGCTCAACGTCCAGGTCCCCTACGAATTGGCGGGAAAGTCGACCACGCGGGCTTCGATCCGGTACCGCGATTTGACGACTGCCGTCACGCTTCCCGTGCTTGCGGCGAAGCCCGGAATTTTCTGCCCGGCTGGTAGTACCCGGGCCATTGTGGTGCATCTCGACGGGAGCTCCAACAGCGAATCGAATGCGGCCGCGAAGGGCGCTGTGATTCAGCTTTATGCAACCGGCTCCGGCGTCGTGGATCCGCCGGTCGCGACTGGCAGGGCTGCGTCGTCGACCACGCTTAGCCGCGCGAGCAACGTGACTCTGACCATCGGCGGCGCGCCGGCCGAAGTCCAGTTCGACGGACCCGCGCCCGGTTTTACCGGCCTCACTCAAATAAACGCTATCGTCCCGGCAGGCGCGCCGTCGGGCCCAACTGTTCCGATCGTGTTCACCGTGCAGGGAGCGGCGAGCGTCATCGCAACAATGTCAATTCGCTGACGTTCTGACGCTCCTGACGTCCTATCCGGTAGCGGGTCAGTTTGAAACTGCTGGACGTGTGGACTTCGGCTCGACCTTCGACAAAAGTTCCACCATCTCATCGACGCTCCAAACGTGATCGGCAACACCGGCTATCATTGCGGGCGTCGTCTTGAGCGTCTGATGAACCCAACCAAAATTGTACCAAGTGAAGTAAATCGCCACCGAGGCAGCGTGGTTCTCAAGTTCTTGGAAAAGGCATTTGTCAGCCGCGTGAATCGGCGCATCGACATCCTCATTGAGAGATTCGCACTGCTCAACGTAAGACGTGGAAACGTGCTTCGCATCGGGATTGCCGAGGACTTCACGCTTCTCGCATCCGATGCACGTTGCGGGGCTGTAGCGGGCGGCGTCGGGGCGATCCGCGCCGTAGATCTTATGAAGGACCGCGTAGTCGATATCGTCCGAAAAAGCGTCGATCACCGCATTCAGGTAAACCTTCAGGCCATCGGTCGTCAGCTGCACGCGATTCGCGAGACGACCTGCTAGGTCTTGCATGAACTCGGTAGCGCATCCGGCATCGCGCTCGCCGATCAGCCAGCACGGAATCAGTTTGGTATCGGCATTGATGGCCCTCCACGTCCAAACGCTTCCAGCAACCTGCTTTTCGGCGATCTCCTAGGTAACGTTCTTCTCCTTGGCGTGGACGAAAGGCCAAATCTCATCACACTGAATCCGCTTGCACGGCAGGTTGACCATCGCTTCGCTCATGAACCGCGTGCAAGCCGTGCCAAGCTCCACTACCAGGTCGGCGGGTTGCATCTAAACGGTTTATACTGACCATCACGCTTGAACGGGCAAGAACAATCAAGCTGTTTTTTTGTTTGCTACAATGTAAAAATAGTGATATCATTCACCACATTCGAGGTGCCAAATGAAGAAAAGCAGCCCTCCCAAAAAGGGTGCACAGAAGGCCCAAAAGGCCCTAGAGGTGGACTACCTAAAACTTTTCACCCCTCTCCCGCTACCGTATCAGGGTGTTTATACGGACGAGGATAGCCTTGAACAACCATCCGCTTTAAAATACGTTCCGTCAACCACCACTCCGAACGTCGGTGCGTAATGCCAAATTGGCACGACGTATTTGTTGAGATCCAGACCTTACAGAACAGATCATTAGGCCAAGGATCTAATGCGTCTAATATAGTTCGACATAAATATTTGCACGATCTGCACAAGCATACCGGTAGAAATGTAATTGCATACTACTCTGGCTGGCTTTCCAAAGGAAGCATCTTCTTATCTGAGATCAACGATGAAGACAAGAACGGCTTCATGACGACGATTCATAATATGGATAGGAGCTTAGGCTTAGATTTGATCTTGCATACTCCGGGTGGCGGGATAGCCGCTACGCAGTCGATTGTAAACTATCTTCAAAAGATGTTTGGCGAAAACATTCGCGCGATAGTCCCACAAATTGCGATGTCGGCAGGGACGATAATGGCCTGCTGCTGCAAAGAGATTTGGATGGGAAAACAATCTAATCTCGGGCCGATCGACCCGCAGCTAAGGGGAATACCAGCCCACGGGGTGGTCCAGGAGTTCAATCGCGCGTTGAAGGAAGTGAAACAGGACGCGAGCAGAATTGTGATATGGCAACAGATAATTGGCCAATATAAACCGACGTTTTTAGGTCAGTGTGAGAACGCTATAAAATGGTCGAATGCCTTTGTTGAGCAACAGCTTTCGGACGGAATGTTCAAAGACTTGTCGGATCGAAAGAGGAGAGCAAAAAGGGTGACAAAGGCACTCTCAAACTATCCGCGCAACAAAACCCATGATAGGCATTTTGATTCGGATGATTGTAAAAACATTGGACTGGTCATAAAGCACTTAGAAACCGACAGTACCATGCAGGATTTGGTACTAACCGTACATCATTGCTATATGAATTTATTGATGAACACCGCTGCTTACAAGATCATCGAGAACCACAACGGGATAGCTTTAGTTAAACACGCTACGCCCAATCCACAGGTTCCGACTCAGAAGCAGACGTCTGAGCAGCCCACCTAGCCGCCGCCAGCTTCGCGATGGCTTTTCTCTTGGCGGGAGAAAGCGCAGCCGCCCTTGCCGCGCCGCCCTTAGCGCCGTCGAGCTTCCCCAGCGCTACCGCAGCCGGGTTCTTACCTGCGTCCTTGTCTGGAAGTGGCGATCCGTCCCACTGTTCGCCGATGGCCCGTTCCACCACGCGTTTGGCGACGGCTGTAAAATCATGGTCTTTGCTTGAGCGTGTAGGCATGCTACGACTATGACGCATGCAGCCTTTTGTTGAGAGGAGCTCTCATATATGGCGACTGGCAACTATCAGCCTCGCGGCTGTTACGACGTTGCACTCGACGACTATCGTGCGGCGACGGTGTTTTGCCCGGAACACGCACCCGATTGCCCGATATGCAACGGTTCGGGAGCCATCAAAGAATTCCATCCTGATGAGAGGACCAACCCAGGGCCTTGTTCTTTTTGTAACGGAACAGGAAAATTGTCTCACGGGTAGTATTTTTCAAACTGACCCACTACCTCCTATCGGCTAAAAACCACTCCTCATCCGCATCTTCGAAAGTACGATAGTGGAATCCCGCTAGTCCGCCATTCACCTTGCCCATCCAGTTGGTGGGATCGGTCCAGGCTACCGGACGTGGTGAAATCGCCTTTAGGACGTCTTCCAGGTCCCAACGTAACGCGAAGCCCGGAATCAGCGCCGCATGCAAATCGCGATGCAGGGGCTGATCGAGCGCGGATCGCCAACTGTTGGGAGTCCGATCGAGCGACACCTTCGAAATTCGGGGATCGAGAGCCGCCGCGATCAGCGCCCAGACGCCCGACACGCCGCGAGCGCCCACGCGCACCGACGCCGCGTTGACGTCTCCGCGAGCCACAAGCAAGTCCACGCCTCGCATGATATCCGCGGCCCGCATCCCCGGCAGATTTCGTCCGATCATCCAGGCTTGCGTGTTCGTGATCCAGTCGCCCGAGAAGCGGTACGCCGCATTGACCGGCTCTTTCGAACCGCGCGGCGAAAGCGCCAGCGTGACGCTGCCTGCCGAGGCAAGCTTGACGGCGGTCGCTGCCTTCGCGCCAAGGAGTAGCACAGCCGGCTTTCGTCCGCGTCCCGGCGGAACATACAGCGTTCCTTCAATCTCAAGTCCGGGCTCCGTTTCGAAAGTGATCTGCTGCGTTCTGAAATCCACTCCAGCCGTCTCGGAACCAACCTTCACCACCGGCGGCCTCTGGTCGGCCGACGGCGCAATTCGCCGCAGTTCCGCCAGCATTTCTTCCTTCGCGCCAGTTTTCCTGCGCTTGGCGAACTCTTCCTTGATGACCGAGAAAATTTCCCGGCCTCCGACTTGTCCACCCTCCGCGGCGAACAGGCGAAAATCCGGTTCGAACGCCACTTCCTCTTCCTTCCAAAGCTCTGCCTTCGAAACCTCTCCCTTTCGATCACCCTTGCCGTCTTTCAGCCAGCGAATCATCCATTCGTAGATGGCTTCCCTCACCTCGACCGGCGTTCCGTGCCCGCCGGGCCCGATTGCCCACTGGATTTTCTCGCGCGCCCCATAGAGCCCGTACCAATTCCGCGCCTCGTCGTAGAAATGCCGCGCGCCTTCGATAGGAAAGAAATCTCCCACTGTCGAGCCGATCAGCCATGGCTTCGGAGCGAACAGCTCGGCGTAGTCCGTCAGGTCGAGACCGGAAGAAAGAAAGCCGGGCCAGGTCTGTTCCGAATCGCCTACCGGCCCCGTGAACAACAGGCGGAAGGTGCTTATATAGCAGGCAGGCGCAGCCACCTTGATTCGGGCATCGAGCGCTGAAATGTAGGTCGCGACGGTACCGCCGCCGGAGCACCCGGTGCATCCGATCTTATCGACTGCTACCTCCGGACGGCTTACCAGATAGTCGAGCGCGCGCTTGGCGTCCCAAATGCGGTACCGGGCGAAATTCTCGCCCGCGAGTACGGACTGCCCGCCCGCCATCAGGTGCTGCTCGACGCTACCGCCCACGATCGAAGCGCCGACCCGCCGGTCGTACGCCTGCTGGCGCTCGCCTTGGCCAAGCGGATCGTAGACCAGAACGACGAATCCCTTGAGCGCCAGATTCGCCGCCATGCGCTGCACGGCCGGTTTCCCGTTGTCCCAGTGGCCCAACGGAAAGAGAACGCCGGGATGCTTGCCGCCGTCCTTGGGAAGATAGAGGTTGGCGGTCACGTAAAGTTGCGGCAGGCTCTCGAAAATCACTTTTTCGATTGCGAAGCCAGGCCTTTCCAGCCGCCCCGTGGTCTTCGCGTTCAGAGGACCGCTGTAATCCGGTAACCCGCCCAGCAGTTCAAGCAGCGTGGCGCGCACGACTTTCTTTCGCGCCTCCGCTTCTTCCACCGTCCGGATCTTCGCCACGGCCGCCTCGCGTGCGTCCAGTTGTTTCTGGGCGATCCGGTCCATCCATTGAACGAAACGATCCTGGCCGGCGAGCGGCGCCATGCCAACCAGAGCGATCGAGAGGAGAAGTGTTCGCATTGGTCGATTGTAGCGGCTAGAATGAGACTATGGTGTTGGGCTCCACGTTGCTGTCGCTCCTCCTGCTTCAGAGCACCGATTTCCAGGCCGAAGGCTTGAAGGCGCTCGAAGCCCGGAAGTATGAAGACGCCGCGGGTTTCTTCGCCAAAGCGGCGGAAGCCGATCCCAAGGATTACGCTACGCACTTCCAGTTGGCGTTGTCTCTGAGCCTGCTCAACCGCGACCCGGAGGCGATCGCCGGGTATCGGAAGGTTCTCGAGCTCAAACCCGGCCTCTACGAAGCGAGCCTCAATCTTGCGATTCTCCTGCTGCGGGGAAAAAATGCCGCGGAAGCAGTGCCCTACCTGAGCTCTGCAGTCGATACGAAGCCGAAGGAATTCCGTCCCCGGTTCTATTTTGCCGAAGCGCTCTACGCCGCAGGCGACGCGGTTAAGGCCGAGGAGCACTACAAACTTGCGGCGGAGCTCGATCCCAATTCGGCGGGCGCGCAGCTGGGTCTCGGACGCGCGCAGGCCGCGCAGAAGCGCCTCGCGGAAGGCGCAGGGCATTTTGAGAAGGCGGCCGAACTCGATCCGTCGTATAAAGACGCTCTTCTCGAGCTGGCGTCTCTTCATGAAAAAAACGGCCAACCGGTCGACGCGATGGCGATTTACCGCCAGTTCCCAGACAACCCGGGCGCACAGGAGCGTCTGGGCGAATTGTTGATCGAATCGAAACAGGAGCGCGATGCGATTCCGGTGCTTGAAAATGCCGTGGCTCGAGATCCCACGCCCGCGAATCGTCTGGCGCTCGCGACGGCCTACCGGCTCGATAAACAGGTGGACAAGGCGATTCCCCTTCTTGAAGCCACGATCGCCGCCGACCCCGCCAACTTCGACGTCCGGATGATGCTTGGGCGCGTTTTGCGGGACGAGAAGAAGTACGCCGCGGCCGCGCAGCAATTCTACGGCGCGGCCCAAAAGAAGCCGGAATCGAAGGAGGCATGGAACGAGCTTGCCGGCATGCTGCTTCTAGTCGAAGACTATCAGCGCGCGCTCACCGCGCTCGATCGTGTGAAAGCGCTGGGCGGCGAGACTGCGGCCAACCATTATTTTCGCGCCATCACGCTCGACAAGTTGAAGCTCTATGAGCCGGCGCTAGAGAGTTACCAAAGCTTTCTCTCCGCAAGCCAGGGCCAGCGTCCGGACGAGGAGTTCAAGGCCAGGCAGCGGGTTCGGATCATACGAAAGGAGCTCAGCAAGCGATGAAGGCCGCTTTATTGACGGCGTTCGCCCTGGCCGTTTCGATCGCGTCGCCTGTGCGCGCCGATCTTGCCGCCGCGAAAGCGGAGCCGAACCTCGAAAAGCGATCCCGCGCGGCGCTTGAGAACGCCAACCATGCGTTGCGCCGTGCGAAGGAAGTCTACGCCACCGATACGGAGAAGGCGGCAGTCTTCATCGAGGAAGCGGCGGAGTCGGTTGAAGTCTCCGGGGCGGCGCTTCGCGCGACCGGCAAGAATCCGAGCCGCAATCCGAAGCATTTCAAGCATGCTGAAATCACGACGCGCGACCTCGCGCGGAAGCTTGAGCATTTCGCCCAGGATGTGGACGTAGCCGACCGGGAGATGGTCCTGCGGGCAAAGGCTCGGGTGCAGCACATTCAGGACGAGATGCTTCAAGGCATCATGGGAAAGAAGAAATGAGGTTCAAGCTACTTCCGTTCTTGCTCTTTGCAAGCCTTCCGGCTCTGGCGCAGCGCGACTTTCTTACGGCCGACGAAGCGGACCAGGTCCGCCTGGTTCAGGACCCGAGCGAGCGCCTCAAGCTCTATACGCACTTCGCAAAGCAGCGGATCGACATCGTCAAGAGCCTGCTGGCGAAGGAAAAGGCCGGCCGTTCGCTTCTGGTGCACGATTCGCTCGAAGACTACCAGAAGATTATCGACGCTATCGACACCGTGGCCGACGACGCGCTCAGGCGAAAGCTTGCCATCTCGGAGGGAATGACGGCCGTTGCCGCGGCGGAAAAGGAAATGCTCGAGTCGCTGAAGAAGATCGACGAGACCCGCCCGAAGGACATCGGCCGCTACGAGTTCGTTCTGAAGCAGGCGATCGAGACCACCGAAGACAGCCTGGAGCTTTCGTTGTCGGATATTGCGGCGCGTTCAGCGGAGGTTCAGACGAAACAGGAGAAGGACAAAAAGGCACTTGAGGAACTGATGCAGCCCAAGGACTTAGAGGAAAGAAGGGCGGCCGAAAAGAAGGCGGCCGCCGCGGAGAGCGGAAAGAAGAAGGCCCCCACGCTGCGCCGGAAAGGAGAGGTGGTCAAGGACAAGCCGTGACATGGATGAATCCGAAAGCACGGGTCCGGCCGTATCCTCGGCGATGGCGCCTGCCGCACCACCTTCCGCAAAGCCGGGTTCCTGCATTCCGATGCCTGCCCGGGGCGGCGTAGATTCGCGCTGGGTCGAATTGATTCACCGCATCGCGACGGGCCAACAGGAAGCGCTCGGAGACCTCTACGACCAGACCAATCATCTGGTGTACAGCGTCGCCCTTCGGATACTGGGAAACACGGCCGACGCCGAGGAAGCCACGCTCGACGCGTATTCGCAAGTGTGGAGGACGGCGGCGTCCTACCAGATGAGCCGCGGCACCGCGATCGCCTGGCTGATGACGATTGCGCGCACGCGTTCGATGGATAAGCGCCGTTCCCGCGCGACCAGAAACAACCGCGAAGAACCGCTCGACCTCAAGACCTATGAATTCCCGTCGCCCGCCGGGGACCACTCCGTGTCGTTCGACATGGAGCGCAGGGTCCAGTCGGCTCTGTCGGAGCTTGCGCCCGAGCAGAGGCAGGCGATTGAGATGGCCTATTTTTCCGGATTCAGCCATTCGGAGCTGGCCTTGAAACTGGGGGAGCCGCTGGGAACGGTCAAGACACGCATTCGGCTGGGGATGATCAGGTTGAGGGCTCTGCTTGCGCCGCTCGAACCCGGGGAGAACTGGAGCAGATGACGAAGCACGAGACGGCGACCGTCGAGATCGTTGAGCGCGTGAGTCTGTATGCGCTTGGTGCGCTCGACGAGGCCGAGGCGCGTGAGTTCAGCGAGCATTTGATCGCCGGTTGCGCGGCGTGCGCCGCCGAGGTGCGCGCCATGCAAGAGACGGCGGCGCTCATCCCGATGGGCCTCGACACCGCCCGGCCCGGCGCCGCGGTTCGCGAGAAGCTGTTCGAAAGGATCGGCAGCGCCGGTACGCCCCCTTTTAAGGTGGTCCGCGAAGGGGAAGGGGACTGGCACGCCCTTCCGTTTCCCGGTGTTACGGTGAAGCGGCTCCATCACAACCGGGGCGGCGACATCACGATGCTGATTCGCATGGAACGCGGCGCGAAGTTCCCCGGCCACCCTCACAGGCACGGAGAGCATTGCTACGTGCTTGAGGGGGATATTCATTTCGGCGATCTGGTCATGGGGCCGGGCGATTATCAATGGGCGTCCGGCGAGACGGATCACGTCACGAGCTACACAGGGAACGGCTGTCTGCTGCTCATGATTGTGAGCGAAGCGAACGCGAAACTGGCAGCGCCGCGGCCGGCTTGGTCAAGCGAAAGCCGGTAAGCACGTCCAGCCTGGAGACCCGCCTCTTGAACGGGCTGGCGGACCAACGGCGCCAAGCGCTGCCTGTGGGCTTGCCGCCGACTAGAGGTGGGCATGAACGCAATAGCTGCTGGAGGAGGCCGTTCTCCGGCTTCACTGCCTCAACGACGAACTCCGCTAACCAAGGCGGAGCGTGTCAAGCTTCTCCTCTCCGGTACGCCAAAGCGCGGCGCCGGTCCAGCCGTAGTGGAAGCCGCTCCAGAGGGTTGCGGCCGCGGACAACCAGACGGACGGCATGGCGAGAGGCCCGGCGATTTCGGGCGCGGCGTTGGCCGCGAGAACAGTCACGACGCACACAATCTGGAGGAAGGTGCTCAGCTTTCCCCACACGCTCGGAGGGAACTTCTTGCGACCGGAAAGCCGCCGGGCGGCCCCGGACGCGGCGAGAATCAGAATGTCGCGGCCGAAAACAATCCCCACGAACCACTTCGGCAGGCTGCCGGCAACGGCTAGGGTAAGGAAAACGACGCCGAGGAAGATCTTGTCCGCGATGGGGTCGAGATATGCGCCGGCCGCCGTCACTCCGCCGAAACGCCGGGCGACCATGCCGTCGATGGAATCGGTGGCGGCCGCGGCGGCGAAGATAGCCGCCGCCAACACATGCTCGCCGCGAAGGATGGCGTGTGAAACGAATGGCGCCGCGATGACACGGACCATCGTGACAATGTTCGGAAGGTTGAGCCAGTCCCGCATGCTTCCCTCGATTCTACCCGACGGCGCAGGGCGGCTCTCCGGTTTTCCGAGCGGAAGCTCCGGCGGGTTCCGGTGGCCGGTTGCCGGGGCGCTGCCATCGGTCCCCGGCGGTGGTACCCTCGGACGCAGGAGACTCTATGCGAAACACCTCTCTGCTACTGTTGTTTACCGCGTTCGGCCTGCAAGCCGCGACGCACCTGAAGGTGGGCGACACCGCCCCCGATTTCACACTTCCCTCGACAGCCGGCAAGCCCGTGAAGCTTTCCGACTTCAAGGGCAAAAGGAACGTGGTCCTCGCGTTCTTCCCCGCCGCATTCACCGGTGGCTGAACCAAGGAAATGGCGGGATACCAGGCTGGTATCCAAAAATTTGCCGACACCGAAACCGAAGTGTTCGGAGTCAGCACCGATAACACCCCCTCGCAAAAGGTGTTCGCGGAGCAGTTGAAATTGAGTTTCCCCATCCTCAGCGATTTCGTAAACCGGAAAGTATCCACCGACTACGGCGTGTTGATTGCCGACCGCGGCATCTCCAGCCGCACGACGTTCGTGATCGATAAAGAGGGCAAGATTACGTTCCTAGAAGAAGGCAGCTCGGCCGTCGATATCACGGGCGCCGCAACCGCCTGCAGCAGACTCAAGCATTAGACCCGGGAGGGCGTCCGTTGGAACGGCGGACGCCCCTTCTCGCACATCCGGCTTCTTCCTCAATAATTGGTGGTGATGCAACGCACGCCGGGAAGTGTCAGTATCGTCTTATGCTACCGCGAAGAACTCTGCTGACCTTACCAGCATCCGCCGCCCTGGCCGTTCAAGCGCAAGCGCCGCCGGGAACGCCGAAGATGCACCTATGTATTCATCAGACCACCTCCGCCGCGGCGGGGTACAGGAAATCGCTCGAGGGGTATGCCAAGGCGGGCATCCGGTATGTGGAGGCGATCCCCGCGCATGTCGACGAGTTCGTAAAACAGGAGGGCATGCCGGCTGCCCGAAGGCTCCTGGCAGACCTGGGAATCAAGGCTGCGTCGAGCGGGGGCGTGCGCGGCCTGGCGGAGCCGAATCCCAAGCGCGCGGAGGCGATCGAGCAACTGAAAGCGCGCGTGGCCATCTGCGCGGAACTCGGCGTCGACCGCATGGTGTGTCCGTGCGGCACGACCGAGAAGTACACGCTCGACGACTACAAACGGGGAGTTGAGAATCTGAGGGAAGCCGGAGACATCGCAAAGCCCCACGGCGTGGCCTTGATGCTCGAGTTCATGCGCGGGTCCACGTTCATCGGAACTCTGCCCACGGCGCTCGATATGACGCGCCGCGCCGCTCATCCATTCGTTAAGCCGATGTTCGATTTCTATCATTTCTGGGCCGGTCTCAGCCGCTTCGAGGACATCGAACTGATCCGCGAAGGCGAGATCCATCACGTCCATTTCCAGGATGTGCCCAATATTCCTCGCGAGATGCTAGACAACGGCACGCGGGACGTTCCGGGCGACGGCGTCTGCCCGCTCGAAAAAATCCTGCGGGCGCTCGACCGCAAAGGGTACCGGGGTCCGATTTCGGTCGAGTTGTTCTATCCCCAATTGCAGAAGGGCGATCCGTACGAGGTGGCCTCGCGGATACGCCGGCAGTCCGACCCGATTATGCGGCGCGCGGGTGTGGCTTGAAGATACGGACCGAGAACCTTTCTCGCGTTTTCCATTCCGGCGGCGAGAAGCTCGTGGTCTTCAGCGGGCTCAACCTGGAGGTTGAATCGGGAGAGCGCGTGGCTCTGGTTGGCGAATCCGGGTCCGGCAAATCGACGCTGTTGCATCTTTTGGGTGGACTGGAGCGTCCAACAGGCGGGAGGATTTATTTTGGAGAAAGAGAAATCTCCAGCCTTTCCGCTCCGGAGCTGGCGGATTTTCGCAATCGCACGATCGGGTTCGTCTGGCAGATTCACTACCTGCTGCCCGAGTTTACGGCTCTCGAAAACGCGATGATGCCGCTGTTGATTCGGGGCGCGGCGCGGAGCGAGGCGGAGTTTGCCGCCCGCGCGACGCTTGCTGAAGTTGGTCTCGCACGGCGCGCCGGGCATCGCTCGGGGGAACTCTCGGGCGGGGAGCGGCAACGGGTGGTGTTGGCCCGGGCGCTCGTGGCGAACCCCACGGTGCTGTTGCTCGACGAGCCGACCGGCAATCTGGACCATAAAACCGGAGAAGCGATTTTCAGTCTGCTCGGGGAATTGCACGATTCGCACGGGTTCACATCCGTCTTCGTGACGCACAGCCGCTCTCTTGCCGGCCGATGTGATCGTATACTAGTGATAGAGGATGGTGGTTTGTCCGCGGCGCCGGTCCGGACGCGGCCGGTTAGCCATCCCGACGTGGATAGCTTGGGGGCCTAATGTTCGAACGTTATACGGAAAAGGCACGCCGGGTGATATTCTTCGCCCGGTACGAGGCGAGTCAGTTCGGCAGCCCGTACATTGAGACCGAGCACCTACTCCTGGGCTTGCTGCGCGAGGATAAGGCGTTGGCAAACCGTTTTCTTCGCTCGCACGCGGCCGTGGAATCCATTCGCAAGCAGATTGAAGGACAGACCACGATACGGGAGAAGGTCTCGACTTCGGTCGACCTGCCGCTCAGCCATGAGTGCAAGCGGGTACTTGCCTATGGAGCGGAGGAAGCCGAGCGTCTGAGCCACAAGCACATCGGCACGGAGCATCTCCTGCTTGGCCTGTTGCGCGAGGAGAAGTGTCTCGCCGCGGAAATATTGCACGAGCGCGGGTTGCGCCTCTCGACGATACGGGAGGAATTGCAGCGCGCCCAGCACGAAAAGGTTTCCGCAAACCGGCCGAAGGAGAGCTCGCTTCTTTCCGAATTCAGCCGCGACCTCACGCAGGCGGCCATGGACGGATCGCTCGACCCGCTGATCGGGCGCGACCATGAACTTGAACGCGTGGTTCAAATCCTGTGCCGCCGGACAAAGAACAACCCCGTGCTCATCGGAGAGCCGGGCGTGGGCAAGACCGCTATCGTGGAAGGCCTCGCGCAACGCATTTCCGACGGCGAAGTGCCCTCTTTCCTGGCCGACAAGCGAATCCTCGCGCTCGATCTTTCGCTGATTGTCGCCGGAACCAAGTATCGCGGCCAGTTTGAGGAGCGGCTCAAGACCATCATGAAAGAGCTGATGGAAAATCAGAACGCCATCATCTTTATCGACGAGCTGCATACCCTCGTGGGCGCCGGGTCGGCCGAAGGATCGCTCGACGCCGCGAACATCCTCAAGCCGGCGCTTTCGCGCGGCGAGATCCAGTGCATCGGCGCGACCACTCCCGCCGAGTTCCGCAAGTCGATCGAGAAGGACCGCTCGCTCGAACGCCGGTTCCAGGCCGTGAAAGTGCCGCCGCCGAACGACGCCGACGCCATCAAGATCCTGTTCGGCATCAAAGACCGCTACGAAAAATTCCACGCCGTCGGATACACGGACGAATCGATCGAAGCCGCCGTCTACACCTCGAGCCGCTACATTCCCGACCGCTTCCTGCCGGACAAGGCGATCGACCTGATCGACGAAGCGGGCGCCCGCGTCAAGCTGCGCCAGACCACGCTTCCGGCCGACCTTGCCGATATCCAGAAGCGCATCAAGTTCATCGTGCACCGGATGGAGAACGCGATCGCGAATCACGAATTTGAAAAGGCGCGTTTCTACTCGGACGAAGAACGCAAAGAGCGCGAGAACATGCGCCAGCTGCGCGAGAAGTACAACATGGACGAATCGTCGACGGGCATCGTGACGAAGGACGATATCGAAGACGTGGTGGCGCGCTGGACGGGCGTTCCGATGACTGCCATCAAGGAGCAGGAAATCGCCAAGCTGTTGCGCATCGAGGAAGAGCTGCACAAACGCGTGATCAGCCAGGAGAAGGCCATTTCCGCGTTGGCGCGGTCGATTCGCCGTTCGCGCGCGGGCTTGAAGTCGAGCAGCCGTCCGGCGGGTTCGTTCCTGTTCCTGGGGCCGACGGGCGTGGGAAAGACGGAGGTCGCGCGCGCTCTCGCCGCGTTCCTTTTCGGCAGCGAGAAATCGCTGGTGCGGTTCGACATGTCCGAGTTCATGGAGAAGCATTCCGTCTCGAAGTTGATTGGATCGCCTCCGGGATACGTAGGCTACGAAGAAGGCGGCCAGTTGACGGAGCGCGTGAAGCGGGCTCCCTATTCAATCATCCTTCTCGACGAGATCGAGAAAGCGCACCCGGACGTCTACAACATTCTGCTGCAGGTCTTTGAAGACGGCCAGTTGACCGATGGGCTGGGCAACACGGTGGACTTCAAGAACACGATCATCATTATGACGTCCAACCTGGGCGCGCGATTCCTTGAAAAGCGCGGTAACCTGGGCTTTTCGGCGCCGCAGGTCGAGGGGATGCCCTCGAAGATCGAGGACCAGGTGCGGGCCGAAGTTAAACGCGCTTTCAATCCGGAATTCCTCAATCGCCTGGATGAAGTGATCCTGTTCACTTCGCTCACCGAAGAGGACCTGATGAAGATCATGGCTTTGCTGGTCGAGCAGATCAACGGGAATCTGGTCTCGAAGCAGATCAGGTTGCGGCTCAACCAGGACGCGATGAAATACATTCTCGCGAAGACGTGCGGCGACCGCAGCTATGGCGCGCGGCCCTTGCGGCGGGCTCTGCAGAAGTACATCGAAGATCCGCTATCGGAAGCGTTGATTCAGGGTTTGCTGCCGCAACCGGGCGATCTCGAAGTGTACCTGGGCGACACCGGCATCTACTACCGGCCGGTACTGACTGAGCTCGCGCCGGTCACGGTCGGCGGCGGCACGGACAGCGTGAACGAGAACCCGCCGGCTCCCGGAACGCTCCTCTATACCTTCGCATAGGCGTACGCCGCGCCGGGCGGGGTGACGAGGCGGCGGCCGCATGGATAATGGGCCGCGCCGCCTGGTATGGGGCGTCGAGACGAGCCCCCACTTGGCTGCCCTCGACATCGCGCTTCGCCAACCGAACGGCTTGGCCGTTTGTTGCGCTTCTTCGGTGGAATGGGGTTCGAGCAAACCTACTGGACACCCTGCTACAATCTTTGGAACCGGATGCGTGTTCGCGGTGTCCAAGATCGGGAAGGGCTAGGAAAGCTCGATGTTGCAGTAGACCCGGCGTTCCGTTATACTCCGCATTTGCCCGGTCGGGTAGGGAGATCGGGAAGTTCCTCGTGGAACAGACGGCACTCATCACGTCAAAAAGGGAATTTTGGAGGCGCACCTTGTTGAATGGTATTTCGAAAAACATATTGGGACTGACGGTGGCTGGGATACTGGCCGCGTCCTGCGCGCTGAGCCAGGCGCCGAAGAAGCAGATGAAGGATCAGGCGGAGTACGACCTGTTCACCGGCATCACGAAAGAGACCGACAACAACAAGAAGCTGTCGCTCCTCAACACCTGGAAGACCAAGTACGAGAATACGGATTATAAGCAGGAGCGCCTGCAACTGTACCTCACGACATATCAGGGGCTCGGGCAGCCGGCAAAGATGATCGAGACGGCGAAGGAAATGCTCGCGCTCGATCCGAAAGACATTCAGGGGCTTTATTGGATCACCTTCCTGACGCCTCAGATGAACAACGCCGCGGCCGACGCTCTCGATCTGGGCCAGAAGGCCGCCGAGGGGTTGCTCGGCGCGGAGAAGCCAGCCACGACGGATGACGCGGCGTGGAAAACCGCGAAGGCCGGCATGGATGTTTTAGCGCACAAGACGCTTGGGTGGATTCCCATGCAGCGCAAGGATCCCGTTGCGGCCGAGAAAGAGTTCGCGAAGGCCCTGGAACTCAATCCGAACCAGGGCGAGGTGAGCTACTGGCTGGGGACCGTGATTCTGCAGCAGAAAAAGACCGATCGATACGCGGAGGCGTTCTTCCACTTCGCGCGCGCCGCATCGGACGGTCCCGGGGGGCTGCCGACGCCGCAAGGGCGAAAACAGATCGACGACTACTGGCTTAAGCTGTATACCAGCTTTCACGGCAAGGACGACGCCGGCGCCGCGGAGATCCGAACCATGGCAAAGGCCGGCGCTATGCCGCCGGCTGGTTTCAAGATCAAGAACATTCACGAAATTGCGGCGGAAAATGAAGAAAAGTTTAAGGCGTCGAATCCCCAGCTTGCCCTTTGGCTTGGTCTGAAGAAGGAACTGGTTGGCGAGAACAGCGCGTCCGTTTGGGAGTCCAACATGAAGGGCGCGGCGCTCCCGAAGTTGAAAGGCACGGTCATTTCGCAAAAGCCCGCCGCCAACGCCAAGGAGCTCGTGATCGGAATCGAGAACGCCGCGCATCCAGAGGTGACGTTGAAGCTCGAAAAGCCGCTTCCGGGCAAGTTCGAAGAGAACACGGTAGTGGAATTCGAGGGTGTTCCCGCCGAATTCACGAAAGACCCGTTTATGGTCACGATGGAGGTCGAGGCGGATAAGCTCAGCGGCTGGACAGGCAAGGCTGCGGCGCCGGCAAAGCGTCCCGCGAGCGCGGCCAAGAAGGCCGCGGCGAAGAAGAAATAACCGAATCGCCGCGTTCATTGGGGCATCCGGGGCGCGGGGGACGCACGGGCGCGGGACGCACGGGCGCGGGACGCACGGACGATGAAACCCCGCGGCTCCCCGTGGCGTTATAATACTGACAGGGTCCTTCATGCCAAAAACTCGGCGTTCGTTTTTTCTCATTCCGCTGGTGATCGCGATTTTTTCGCTTGCCGGCGGGTTCTTCGGTCCGCGCGTTGAAGTCGCTTCGGCAGCTTCCGAGGACGACATTAAGAACGGACTGAAGTCCTTCACGAGAATATATAACCTCGTCGAGGAGAATTTCGCCGATCCCGTCAGTCCCGACAAGTCGATCTACAAAGGCGCGATACCCGGCATGCTCCGGACGCTCGATCCGCACTCGAACTTCTTCGATCCGCGCGACTATCAAACGCTCCGCGACGACCAGCGCGGGCATTACTTCGGTGTGGGCATGACGGTTGCGCCGCGCAACGGGAAGACTGTCGTAATCGCGCCCTTCAGCGGCTCGCCGGCGTACAAAGCGGGCATCCGGCCGGGCGACCTGATCGCCGAAGTCAACGACAAGCCTACGGATAACCTGAACACAACCGAAGTCGCGGACCTTCTGAAGGGACCCAGAGGCACGCAGGTTCAGATCAAGATCCTCCGCGAGGGGAACGACAAACCTCTCATATTCAACGTGACGCGCGGTGAGATCTCGCGCAAGAGCGTGCAGGACGCGTTTTGGCTAAAGCCCGGCATCGCGTATCTCGATATCGAATCGTTCAACGAAACCACCAGCCGGGAAGTCGAAGAGAATCTGAAGCGCCTGGGTGAGAGCAATATCAAGGGGCTGATTCTCGATTTGCGCGAGAATCCAGGCGGATTGCTGAACGAAGGCGTTGCGGTTTCGGATAAATTTCTGCATAAGGGTCAGACCATCGTTTCCCACCGCGGACGTTCTTCGCCGGAGAAGCCTTACACCGCGCGTAACGGCAACGGCGGGCACGACTATCCGATCGTGGTCCTCATGAACCGCTTTTCGGCATCCGCCGCGGAGATTGTCGCAGGCGCCCTCCAGGATCATGACCGGGCATGGGTTTTCGGCGAAAACTCCTTCGGCAAGGGACTGGTGCAGACAGTCTACCCGATGGCGGAGAACACCGGTCTCGCTCTCACGACGGCCAAATACTACACGCCGAGCGGACGGCTCATCCAGCGCGACTATTCCAACACTTCGTTCTTCGACTATTACTACCGGAAAGATCTGGAAACGAAGAATCCGTTGGACGTCAAGATGACCGATGGCGGCCGGACGGTCTATGGCGGCGGCGGTATCGCGCCCGACGAGAAATACACGCCCCCCAAGCTGACGCGTCTTCAGACGGAGCTCTACCGCAAGTTCGCTTTCTTTAATTTCACCAAGCGCCACTTCGGTTCAAGCGACGCTAAGCTGCCTAAAAACTGGGAGCCGGATAAGAACATCCTGGAAGAATTTCACTCCTTCCTGCTTAAAGAAGGCTTCAAATTCGCCGAGTCCGAGTACGTGGAAAGCCTCGACTGGATCAAGCGTTTCCTGAAGCGTGAAATGTTCGTCACGGCGTTTAGCGTGGACGAGGGGCGGCGTCTGGCGATTGAAACCGATCCCGTGGTGGAAAAGGCTATCGAGTCGCTGCCAAAGGCAAAGGCCCTGCTCGACACCGCCAAGCGAATGGTCGTTCAGCGAATGGCCCGGTAACGAATTGCAGGTCGCGCCTACGCCTCAGATCGCGGTACTCGACGCCGGCGGGCAGTACTGCCATCTGATTGCACGCAAGGTCCGCGAATTCGGCGTTTATGCGGCCGTGTACCCCAGTGAGACGCCCGCGCACGCGCTCAGCGGCGCGAAGGGCCTGATTATATCGGGCGGTCCCAGCAGCGTCTACGATGCCGGCAGCCCCACCGTCGATCCCGCGATCTTTTCGGCCCTCCACCCCGTGCTGGGTATTTGCTATGGATTGCATCTTGCCGCGCACCTGCTCGGCGGGACGGTTACCAGGGGCGTCAAAGGCGAGTTTGGAATCGCGACGCTCGAGTTGGAGAATCCTTCGAATCCCCTATTCGACGGGCTCCCGCCAATGCAGCAAGTGTGGATGAGCCATCGGGATCTGGTCACCGGCCTCCCCGAGGGCTTCCGGAATCTGGGGCGGACCGTTACTTGTCCGGTCGCGGCGGCGGGCGACGTGGCGCGCGGGCTCTACGGCGTCCAGTTTCATCCCGAAGTGGTCCACACGACGCACGGAAAGAGGCTGCTTTCGAATTTCCTGTTCAACGTTTGCGGCTGCGCGCAGGACTGGGACCCGGGCCGGCGCATTCCGATGGTGGAGGAGTCCATCCGTGAAACCGTGGGCAGCCGCAATGTATTTTTCTTCACGAGCGGCGGCGTGGATTCTACCGTAGCCTACACCCTGTGCCGGCACGCGCTGGGCGCGGACCGGGTTCGCGGCGTCTACGTCGACACCGGTCTGATGCGGGAGGGCGAGTCGGAATTCGTGAAACGCGCCATGCCTACGGTGTCGATTGAATCCGCGCAAGACGAGTTTCTCCTGGCGCTCGAAGGCGTGTGCGATCCGGAGCGGAAGCGCCAGATCATCGGAGAGCAGTTCCTGAAGGTGCAGGAGCGCGTGGCGGAGCAATACGGCCTTCTCGACGGCCACTGGATTCTCGGCCAGGGAACTATCTATCCGGATACCATCGAATCGGGTGGAACGGCGAAAGCCGCGCTCATCAAAACGCACCACAACCGCGTCGAGGGCGTCCAGCGGCTGCTCGAGCTCAACCTGATCGTCGAGCCTCTGAGTTCGTTCTACAAGGACGAAGTGCGCGAGATCGGGCGTGAACTGGGATTGCCCGCGGAACTATTGGACCGGCATCCTTTCCCTGGCCCCGGTCTCGCCATTCGCTGCCTGTGCTCGAGTGAATCGGGTCCGTGGCCGTCCACGCCCATAAATTCCGTAGGCGTTCAGGGCGATTCGCGCAGCTACGCGCCGGTTCACATAGTCGATGAATTTCCAATCGCGGCGGCCGGACTCCACGCCACGGCCACCGAACTGATCAACGGAACGGATGGCGTCAATCGAGTTGCGGCCCTGGTTGCGAGCCGTTCACCGCTCAGTGAGATGCAGGTTTCGGCGAGTAGTTTGACCGCGGTGCGTCTCGCCCGGTTGCGTCGCGCGGACCACATTGTACGCTCCGCGTGCGATCGAACGGGGTTCGAAAAGCGGGTATGGCAGTTTCCCGTAATTCTGATTCCGCTCGGTACCGCGGATTTGCCCGATTCCATCGTGCTGCGCCCAGTCGATTCCGTCGACGGGATGACCGCGCAGTCGGTCTTGATGGAAGAACGGGAACTGCGCAAGTTAGCGGAAGAGCTCCTGGCGGTTGACGGCGTGGCAGCGGTATTATACGATCTGACTCACAAGCCGCCCGGCACGATTGAGTGGGAGTGACCCTCGGGAGTAGCCCTCAATGCCCCCTTCGAGACGCGATTTCGTTTTCGCCGCCGCCGCACCGGCATTCGCGGCGCCCGCCGAAAAACTGACGATCACGTCGGTTCGCGCCTTTCCGGTCAACGTCGGCGGTCTGTTCCAGCGCGAGGCGCCGAAGTTCACCTCCGATTTCGATCCCGCCCGTTCGCGATGGTTCGGACCGTTCGCACAGCTTGCCGGCGCGATCGCCGTTGAGATCAAGACGAGCCGGGGCCTTACCGGTTATGGACTCGGCGGTGGCGGCGGCGCGGCAGCCTACATCATTGAGCATCACCTGGCGGGTCTCCTGGTTGGCGCGAATGCATCGCAGGTCGAGCTTCTCTGGGAACAACTCTACAACTCCACGCTCTTCTACGGCCGCAAAGGCCTCCCGATCATGGCCATGAGCGGCATCGACAACGCGCTTTGGGACATCCGGGGAAAACAGGCGGCACAACCGGTTCACGCGCTCCTGGGCGGCCCGACCAAGGACAAGGTGCTCGCCTATTACACAGGCTTCGAAGTCGAGAAGGCCCTCGAACTCGGCTTCCGCGCATTCAAATTGCCCATTCGCCACGGCCTTGCGCAGGGGCGCGAGGGGATGGACGCGATCGTCGATCAGATCCGGGACGCGCGAAAGAAGATCGGCCCCTCACTTGAGCTGATGATCGACTGCCTCTGCCAGTGGGATGTCCCTTACACGCTTGAAATGGCCGATCGCCTGCGCGAGTTTCGGCTGCACTTCATTGAAGAGCCGCTGTCGCCGGACAACGTCGAAGGTTATGCCAGGCTCTGCCGGGAAGTGAAAGGACCGTTGATCGCGCACGGCGAGCACGAGTATACGCGCTTCGGATTCGCCGATCTGCTTCGCAACCGCGCCATTCAAGTGCTTCAGCCCGATACGACGTGGTGCGGAGGCGTGACGGAGCTGCGCCGCATCGGCGCTTTGGCCGCGGCGGAGTCGCTCCGGATGATTCCCCACCGCGGTGGGAGCCCCTATGGGTTGGCCGTCATTTTGACGTCTCCCAACTGTCCCATGGCCGAGAGCTTCGGCATTCTAGAGCGGATGAATCCGGTGATGGCGGCCATGACGTCGAGGTTCGAGAAAGGGTATTATTATCCTTCGGACAAGCCCGGCTTTGGCGTCGATATCAACGAGCGCATGTTTCAATAGGCGCAGTTTCAATGCGTAAAGCCCGGCCCTGAGGTGAACCATGGATCGACGGCGATTCCTCTTTACATTGACAGCTTCCGCCCTGGCGCGGGCCGAGGAGACGAAGCGTCTGGCGGGAATATACCCGATCATGCAGACGCCGTTCAGCGAGTCGAATGCGCTCGATCTCGAAGCGCTCGCGAAACAAGTGAAGTTCCTCGACCGCTGCGGCGTGCATGGGATGGTCTGGCCGCAACTGGCGAGCGAGTGGTCCGAACTGTCGCGCGACGAGCGGATTACCGGCGCGGAAACCATCGTGGCCGCGGCGAAGGGTCTGAAGCCGAAGGTAATTCTCGGCGTTCAGGCTCCCGATGTGGACGGCGCAGTGCAGTACGCGCGCCATGCGGACAAGCTCGGCCCGGATGGGATCATTGCTTTGCCCCTCCCGGACCAGAAGAATCTCGATGCGCTCGCCGCCTATTACCGCGCCATCGCCAGAGTGTGCGCCCGTCCGCTTTTCGTTCAGGCGATCGGCAACATGTCCGTCGAGTTTATCCTCAAGCTTGCGCGCGAAATTCCGTCCCTGCGTTTCGTGAAGGATGAAGCCGGCCACACACTCTCACGGATCTCCGCGTATCGAAAGATCGACAAGTCAATCTCGATCTTCACCGGCGGGCACGGACGCTCGATGCTCGACGAGATGGCGCGCGGGTCGGCTGGAACGATGCCCGCAGCCGGTTTCGCCGATCTTTACGTGCAGGTCTGGGACCTCTGGAAGGCAGGGAAACGGCCGCAGGCGATGGATGCGTTCGGCCGTGTTGGGTTGCTGATCACGCAGGTCCAGGCGTACGGATTGCCGTCGCTGAAGTATCTCCTACAGCAGCGCGGCGTGTTCACGAATACGCGCTGCCGCGGCAAGAATGCGGACGTGTTTGACGAGGAGGCTCGGCGCGCGATCATGGAGACGTACGCATTCGTCCGCGGCGCCAAATAGCTCTTTCCGTACTCGTTTCGCGCGGCATCCGGAACGTCAACGCCGTCAACAATGGTCTTGGCAACACGGCGGGCGCTGTCGGGGTTGTCTTCGCGGATGCAGATGTAGGTCAGGCCGGCGGCGGCGTTGGTCGTCCAGCGGATACGACTCAGGAGCGGAATATCCGCTCGATGTTTTCGGCAACCTCGTCAGGCTCCAGTAAGTCGCCGCGGCGGGCGGATGCGCGGCCTTCCTCGACGCCCTCGACAAACCGGGCGTCATACTCCAACCTACGGTCCACAGCTTCCTCCACTACCTGCTCGGCATCCCTGCCGGTGCGGCTGGCGAACTGCCGCAAACGCGCCTCTTATCCGCTGAAAAGTGCACTTCCATCGTTCTCAGCGTAGAGCTTCCACAGGCCCCTGTCAAACACGTAGTAACGTCTGCTCCAGCGCGGTAGGCGGCCCGGAGCAAATGCAGCAAAGCCTTCGCACGCGATTCCCCAGTTCGGATATCCTGGAAGGATCGCGGAAAACCGTATTTTCCGCCAAAACACCCAAAGGGATTTGTGTACCGATGATTGTGATGAAGTTCGGCGGCACCTCCGTCGAGTCGGCGGAAGCCATCGAGCGGGTCGCGCGGATCGTCAAGGCGCGCGTGGATCGGAAGCCGGTTGTCGTCGTTTCGGCGATGGGGAAGACGACGAACAAACTGCTCGCGATCGCCAACGCCGCGGTAGCGGGGGACCGCGAAGGATCGCTCCGCCAGATCCAGGAATTGCGCGACTATACGATGCTCGAAGCGCGGCTCGCGGTCCGTCCCGAAGATCATGCGGCGCTCGAAAGCACGCTCGAGGATCACTTTACCGAGCTTTCGGAGCTGGCGAAAGGTCTGGCGGTCATGGGAGAGTTGACCCCGCGTTCGGTCGATGCGATATCGAGCTATGGCGAGCGGATGTCGAGCCACATCGTCGCGCTCGCGTTCCGCCGCTGCGGAATGGAAACGGAACATCTCGACGCGCGCCGCGCGATCGTCACCGACAAGCGCCACACGCGGGCCTTGCCTCTGTTTGCGGAAACCTATGCGCGCCTGGCGGCGGCGGTTCCCGCAATGGCCCAGGACAAAGTTGTCGTGATGGGCGGATTCATTGCCTCGACGCTCGAAGGCGTTACCAGCACGCTCGGCCGGGGTGGGTCCGATTTAACGGCTTCGATCGTGGGCGCGGGCATCGGAGCGGAGGAGATTCAAATCTGGACGGACGTGGACGGCATGCTGACCGCCGATCCCACAATTCTTCGGGGCAAAGGTCATCGCGTCAAGACGATTTCCTTCGCCGAAGCCGCAGAGCTGGCGTATTTTGGCGCGAAGGTTCTGCACCCGGCGACCGTCCTGCCGGCGATCGAGAAGAACATTCCCGTGCTGATATTGAATTCGCGAAGGCCCGAGGTTCCAGGCACGCGGATTGTCGCGGACGCCGTGCCCTGCGCGAACGCGGTGAAGTCGATCGCCTGCAAGCGGAGAATTATTCTCGTCAATATTCACTCGACGCGGATGCTGATGGCGCACGGTTTTCTGAAGAGCATTTTCGAAGTCTTCGACAAGCACGAGACTTCCGTCGACATGGTAGCTACATCGGAAGTGAGTGTGTCGCTCACGATCGACGATCCCGCGCGGCTAGGTGACGTCTGCGAGGAGCTGCGGCATTTTTCCGAAGTCTCGATCGAAGAGGCGCAAGCGATCGTATGTTTGGTGGGCGATAACATCCGCTTCACGCCGGGTGTGGCTTCGCGCGTCTTCAATGCGCTCAGCGCCGTGAACATCAGGATGATTTCGCAAGGCGCCTCGCTATTGAACCTTAGCGTGGTTGTGGCGGAGACCGATCTGGAAAGGGCCGTGGGAGCGCTGCACGACGAATTTTTCTCCGAACTCGACCCTGCAGTTTTCGACTAACGACCGGCCGCCGATAAGAGCAGGTGAGCACAGATGAAACAAGACTTACATCCTAACGCCGGTTATTACTCATCATGATGAATCTCGCGCTACTTGGCTACGGCAAAATGGGCAAGACGATCGAACAACTCGCGCCCGAATACGATTTCAAGGTTTCCTTAAAGCTAGACGAGTTCAACAACGCGAGCTTCGAGGGGATCACGGCGGAGAACTTTAGAGGAGTCGATGTCGCGATCGACTTCTCGATTCCGGGAGCCGTGGCCGAGAACGCGGAACGTGTTTCCGCCCTGGGAGTGCCGCTTGTGGTGGGCACGACAGGATGGCTCGACCAGGCCGATCGCGTGAAGGCTGCGATCGCTAAGAACAATACCGGGCTTGTGTGGAGTCCGAACTACTCGATAGGCGTCAACGCTTTTTTCCGGATCGTGGCCGAAGCCGCGCGGCTCCTGAAGGACGAGCCGTCTTACGGCTCCTGGGCTTGGGAGATTCACCACTCGACAAAGAAGGACGCGCCGTCCGGCACCCTGCTAAAATTGATCGAAGAAATGAAGCAGGCCGGATACGCGCGCACCATAGACGTAAATTCCAATCGCGCGGGCGCGCACCCCGGAACGCATGAAATCGGGTTCGATTCAGCGGCGGACACGATCACCCTGCGGCACACCGCCCGCGGCCGCGAAGGCTTCGCGAGGGGCGCGCTCAAGGCGGCGCAGTGGGTGGCGGAGAAGACGGGTTTTCATGAATTCGCCGATATTTTATTCCGGTAGGTAAGGGTCCTATGTTCACAGGTTGCGGCACCGCGCTAGTCACTCCATTCCGTTCCGACCTCTCACTTGACGAGGCGGCGCTTCGCAAACTCGTCGAGAGGCAGGTTGGGGCGGGCATCGATTTTCTGGTTCCCTGCGGAACCACGGGCGAGAGCCCGACACTTTCGAAAGAAGAGCATCTGCGCGTGATTGAGATGACGGTCGATGCCGCGAAGGCAGGCGGACGAAAGGTTCCCGTGCTCGCGGGCGCGGGTGGCTATAACACCCGGGAAGTGATTGAACTCGCGCGCGAGGTTGAAGCGCTGGGCGCGGACGGCATCTTGTCGGTAACGCCTTACTACAACAAGCCTACCCAGGAAGGACTGTATCAGCACTACAAGGCGGTCGCGGCTGCGACAAAGCTGCCGATCGTAGTCTACAGCGTGCTTGGCCGCACCGGCGTGAACGTCGAGGTGGCGACACTCGAGCGGCTCGCGGCGCTGCCGAATATCGTGGGAGTAAAAGAGGCGTCGGGCAGCGTCACGCAGATCGGGCGCCTGATCAAGCAACTCCCCGAAAGCTTCCTGGTCCTCTCGGGCGACGATTCGATTACGCTGCCGGTCATGGCGCTGGGCGGACGCGGAATTATCTCCGTGGTTTCAAACGAGGCGCCCGCGATGATGACGAATCTTGCGCGGTTGTGCGCCGCGGGACGCTTCACGGAAGCGCGCAAAGTTCATGAGCAGCATCTCGATTTGATGGATGTGAACTTCATCGAATCGAATCCGGGTCCCGTAAAAGCGGCCATGGCGCTGATGGGATTGCTCGAACTGAATTACCGCTTACCGATGGTCGCGCCGAAGCCTGAGAACATGGCAAGAATTGAAGCCGTTCTGCGAAATGTGAGCTTGATTCCGGCCGCGGCGGCTGCGTAGATCCCGCAAACAATGCAAAACGACATCGAAGCTCTTTTTGAGAACAAGCCCCCGGCCTATACGGAGGAGCATTTCCGCCTGTTTCAGAAATTCAAGGCGGCGCTCAACGCGGGGGAAGTCCGCGCGGCTGAACCCGATGCGGAGAGTGCGAGCGGGTGGCGCGTGAATGGCTGGGTCAAGAAGGGCATCCTGCTCGGCTTCCGCATGGGCGGCGTAGTTGATATGTCCGTGAATGTTTCGCGGCAGCCGTTTTTCGACAAGGCTACGTATCCCGTGAGGGCTTTCACCGCGGAGAGCGGCGTGCGCATCGTACCCGGCGGTTCGAGTGTCCGCGACGGCTGCTTCATCGGGCGGGGCGTGACTTGCATGCCCCCGATGTACATCAACGCAGGCGCGTACGTAGGCGACGGCACCATGGTGGACTCGCACGCCTTAGTGGGAAGCTGCGCGCAAATCGGCCGGAACTGTCACATCTCGGCGGCGTCGCAGATCGGCGGCGTACTCGAACCGGTGGGCGCGCTTCCGGTCATTGTGGAAGACGACGTACTGATCGGCGGCAACTGCGGCCTGTACGAAGGTGTGGTGGTAAAGAAGCGCGCGGTACTCGGCACCGGCACGATTCTGAACGCTTCGACGCCCGTCTACGACCTGGTACGCGGCACGGTGTACAAAGCGACGGAATCGCAGCCGCTGGTTATCCCCGAAGAAGCGGTGGTGGTTGCGGGGTCGCGCGCGGTTTCGAGCGGCCCTGGCAAGGAGTGGGGCATCTCTCTCTACACGCCGGTAATCGTGAAATACCGCGATTCGAAGACGGACGCGCGAATTCAGCTCGAGGACCTGTTACGCTAGTCTGCAACGCTAGAAAACGCGCGGCCCTTCTCCGTCGTTGCCAGGTTCGGATCGCACTCGACGCCGCTTTCGCTGATCCGGCTCCAGCGATTTACGAAATGCAGCGGCCCCGAGCCAAACAAATCGTCATAGATACAGCCGTCGATCGACGAGGGCGCTTCCCGTCCGCCGATCTTTCCGGACTCGACCAGCTCGGGGCGGATGTGCATGTACTCCGCCGTCTCGAATTCGCACGCGTGCGCCATGCCGCCCGGAAAAACCGATTCGCGCAGGC
Source organism: Candidatus Sulfopaludibacter sp. SbA3 (assembly GCA_945893365.1). Classification (GTDB taxonomy): domain Bacteria; phylum Acidobacteriota; class Terriglobia; order Bryobacterales; family Bryobacteraceae; genus SYKU01. The sequence continues at coordinate 41,853 of CAMDED010000045.1, forward strand.
GGTCGACCGCGGGCTTCGCAAGCCACCAGCGCGCCGCGGCCGCGCAAAATGCCTCCGTGTTGCTTACGATCCGCCGCGCCACGAGATCAACATCTGGTTGCTGCCGTGTCCGTTGATCAGCACGATGCGGTCGAACCCCTGCCGCACGAAAGAGTGCGCCACGTCGTAGACAAAATCGATGAACACCGTTTCGCGGATCGTGATGGTTCCCGGAAAGCCCATGTTGTGTTCGTTAAAGCCGTAGTGGATGAGGGGGGCGGTGAGAATCAGTCCGTCCGACCGCCTCGCCGCCTCCTCGGTCACATACTCGACGAGCACGTAATCCACATCGATCGGAAGGTGCGGACCGTGTTGCTCAATCGCCGCGACGCCGATCACGATCACCTGCGCCCTGCTCGGCGCGCGTCCGGACTTCGGGCCAGGTCAGCGTCCTGTAAAGATGCTTCGTCATGCGGAAAGATCCTTTTCTACGTTGCCGATCGAGCGCAGGATGAAGCGCAGGCGCCGCTTCTCCGGGACATCGGCCAGAAGTTTCTCGAAACGGGCGCGGACCGGCTTCAGATCTGCTGCGTAAGCCGCCCGCTGGATCGCATTCAGACGTTTTGTGAGATAGACAGGCGGTCCCGGTTCGCTCGACAGGAGAGGCTCCATCGAAATGGTTCCGCAGAAATCCGGGACGTGCCGCAGGTAGGCATCTTCCGCCGCCAGGAACGCCTCACACAGCCCGTCGCGAACAGCGGTGTTCCTCACGCGGTAAATTCGCTCGACGCTCGACTCCAGGTGCCTGCGCCAAGGCGTCGAAGGATCCGCCAGCGTCTTCGCCGCGACCCAGGTGGAAATCTCACATCCCGGATTCGCCAGGATGTGGTAGAACCACTCGCAGGCGCGACCGCCTTCGCCGTACAGCTCTTCCAGATGCTCGCCCACGCGGCGGATGGACGGCAGGAACCAGCGGTCGCGCGCCCAATGCTGCGGCGGCTCGACCTGTGGTCCGCCGAGCGTGCCGAAGGCGCATTGGAGCGAGCCGATGATTTTCTTGCGGAGCGTGCGGTCGCGGCGGCGTGAAGAATCGCGCACGTCGATAAGATAGTCGATGTGCTTACTCAATTCGACGAGGTGCGGCAGGTTGGCCTCGTCCTCGAACCGCATGCCCCAGCCGCTGACGGCCACAACCTTCTTCGGCCAGCGCGACCGGATGTAGTCCGCGCAGCGGATATTCAGTTGCGCGTGGTACTCGGTCTCGGTGAAGCGTTTGCATTTTTCGCAGGTGCAGCGGCCCTGGTCGGCGGACTGCATGCTTACGCCGTCGATGGGAAAGCGTTCGAACACGAAGTCGATCACCTTGCGCATCCAGTCCCAGGATTCTTCTTCGCTTCCGCACATGGCGCTGCGGTTGCCCTTCATCAGGTGCGGCTTGTGCTTGAGGATCTCGTCGAAGCCCCAGGAGTAAATCCCCAGGCCGGACACGACGCGCACTCCCTCGGCGTGGGCGTCATCGATGAGCCGCTCGACCAGACGTCCGCGATCCGCCGGGACCGAGCTCTTGATATCCACCGGCCAGGCTCTCGAGACGTACAATCCCCAAACGCATAGGTCCTGAAGCCCCAATTCTTTCATCAGGCGGTAGGTCTGGCGGTAATCTTTCATCAATCCGCCGTCCAGTCGCATGGACGGCCATGGGGCGCGCGGATCGGGTTCGGTCGCGAGGTCGGTGATCCATCCGAGATAGCCGCGATAGCGGAAGCCCTCAGGGGACGCGGCTGGTGCGGCGGCGGCCGACAGTGCCACGCCCGTGGAGGCGGCAAGAAAATCGCGGCGGTTCATGCGGTCGGCTCCCTGCGCAGGAAGTAATAAGCTGGAATGCCGGAAGCCAGAATCAGACATCCGGCCAGGGACGAGCCGGGCCGTTCGAGAAGCGTGTTGCCGGTGAACCAGATTGAAAATGCGAGAAACAACAACGGAGTGACCGTATAACCCCACATCTTGTATGGACGCGGCAAATCGGGGCGCGTGCGGCGCAGCACCAGCACGGCCGACACGGTAGCGGCATGGATCGCCCAGGAGATGAAGATCACGTATGAAGCGATTACTTCGTAAGACCCCGTGGAGGTGAGCGCGCAAGCCCACACTCCCTGGAGAACGATCGACCGCGCCGGCGTCTCAAAGCGCGGATGAATCGCCGCGAACTGCCGGAAAAACAGGCCGTCGCGCGCCTGCGCAAAATACACGCGCGGAGCCGTGAGGATCGATCCGTTGGCGCAACCGATCGACGAGAGAAGAATGATCCAGGTAACCAACGCCGCGCCCCCGGGACCCCAGACCCGCGAAGCCGTATCCGCGGCCACGCGGGTTGACGCGGCGATCTCGGGCAGCGTTAACACGCGCAGAAAAGCCCAGTTGGTCAGAAGATACACAATCATCACGCCGCTTACACCGAGGGCGAGCGCGAGCGGGAGATTTCGCTTCGGGGCTTTGACCTCCCCGGCGACGAACGCGACCACGTGCCAGCCTTCGAAAGCGACAAATGCGGCCAGGAGCGCCGAGCCGAGGGCGGGCAACGGCACGTGCGGCAATGTCTGGAGCGGAACGGGTGGAAGGCCGGAAAAGGCGCTCGATATCAGGACTCCGATTCCCGCAAGCTTGGCCGCCATGAACACGACTTGCACGCGGGCGCCTTGCCGTACGCCCAGATAATTGATCGCCGACAGCACCGCGATGAGAACCGCCGCCGCGGCAGGCACGGAGACCTTCGGGAACAGGTAGGCCAAATAGATGCCGAATCCGGTAGCGACCGCGGCAATCGCCCCCGATTGAATGATGAGCAAAAATGCCCAACCCGCCAAAAACGCCGGCAACCGCCCGTAGGCCTCGCGCAGGTAGACGTATTGCCCTCCCGACCGCGGAAACATGGCGCCAAGCTCCGCGTAGCCGAGCGCACCGCAGAAAGACGCCACGCCCGCCAGCGCCCAGATCGCCAGAATGTGCGGTCCTGACGGAACGCTGCGGGCGATCAACGAGGGGACAAGGAAAATCCCCGCTCCGATCATGGTGCCGGCAACGATCGAAGTGGCGTCGAGCAGGCCCAGTTTCCGCGGTAGCTCGGCCTGCTCGGCGATGGATTGCGGCACGGTACCGGCTAGTCTAGCAAACCGCCTTCGCTAAAAGTACAGCTTCAACCCGAACTGCCCGATGCGGGGATCTCTGGCCGAGAAGATGCGGCCTCCCTGCGTAGTCAGCTCGATGTTGTTGTTCGGATTGTTGAACTGCGTGTGGTTCCAGAGGTTGAAGGCCTCCGCCCGGAACTGGAGCGAGACCCGGTCGGTGAACGCGAAGTTCTTGAAGATCGAGAAGTCCCAGTTGTTGGGGCCGGGTCCGCGAAGAATATTACGCCCGGCGTTGCCGGGAACGAACGGCTGGGGCACGCGGAAGTCGGCGATGTTAAAGCACTGTTCCGGCCGGCACTCGTCCACCTTCCCGGTGCCGATCACGTCGGCCCGCCGCGCGTAGGCGAAGCCAATGTTGTGCGGGTCGCTCGCGATGACCGGCGTGAAGGGAAAGCCACCCTGGAACGTCAGGATGCCGCCGATCTGCCAGCCGCCGAGGATGAATTCGCCGGCCTTCGGCAGGCTGGTCATGTGCATCCGTCCCTTGCCGAAAGGCAGTTCCCATCCGAAGCTGAAGACTAGCCGCTGACCGACATCGAGGCCCGACCGTCCACGCATGGTGCGCAGGTTGAACGGATCGTCCGCGCCTTCTCCGCCGCCCTGATCGTTGGTCGATCCGTCAATCGACTTGCTCCACGAGTAAGCGGTCAAGAAGCTCAGACCCTGCGAAAAGCGCCGCTCGAGTTTCGCTTCAAGGGCGTGGTAGTTGGAGTTATCGCGCGTGTCGTAGTAGGTGCCGGTGCCGAACTCCGGCCGCGGACGCCGCTGCTGGAAAGCCGCCGTCGTATTGGTAATCCGCGGGAGATTCGTCGGAAGGTATCGCTCGAGGTTACTTCCCTTATTACCCACATAGGCGACTTCGAGCGAGATATCTTTCGTCAGCTCACGCTGAATCGCCAGATTCCACTGCCACATGTTCGGCGTCTTCATCGACGGGTTGTAGCCGAACGTAAGAGGCGTGGTGAAATTCGCGTTGGAGCTGAACGGCTCGAAGAAATTCCGCACGTCGAGCGTGGGCCGGGTGTTGACCACGGGCTGCTGCTTCGATTCATCGACGATGAAGGGGACGTTGATGATCGGCGTGCTCACCGCGTTGTTCCCGCTCGTGAGCAGATAGAACATGCCGCCTCCCGCCCGAACCACGGTTTTGTTGTCGGCGAACGGACGCCATGCGATGCCGACTCGCGGAGCGAAGTCGTTGTAGTCGTTGTAGAGCAGCTTGTTCGGCAGCCCCACGCTGGTCGCGAGGTCCACCAGATTCTGGAACCGCGGCAGCGCAAACTTGGCTACCTGCTGCGTCGTGGTATTGATCTGGCCGTTGAATGTCGACACGGCCCAGCGGCCGGTTTCGAAATTGAACCGCGCGGACTGGCCGAGCATGGCGGTCGGCTGAATGTTGAGCTCATATCGAAGCCCGACGTTGACGGTCAGGCTGCGCGACACTTTCCAATCGTCCTGCACGTAGAAGTGGTAGCGCGTCTCGTACTGGCCGAACATGTTGCGCGGAAACGCGCGAGCTCCCGAAGTCGGATAGCCCGTAAGGAAGTCCGCAAACGCCTGGCCGCTGTAGTTGCCCGTAAACGAGAAGCTGCCACGGGAGTTCGCGGAGTTCGTCGAGGTCAGCCGGTAGTTGCGCAGATCGGCGCCGAACCGCAGGGAATGCGCGCCCTTGATCATCGAGACGTTGTCGATGATCTGGTACATGTTCGTCGGGTTGACCAGCGGCTGAAACGCGTTCCCGGCGACTCCCTGGAAGCCCGTGATCGAAAGCTGCGGAAAGCCTGGAAAGTTCAGACTGGTTTCCTCGAATCCGCGTATGCCGGACTGCAGCGTGTGATTGGTTCCAAGGCCCTGATTGAAGTTTCCGTTGTGCATGCGCGTATAGCCGAGGCGCAGCTCGTTGAGGACGGCCGGCGAGAAAATGTGCGTCTCGGTAAGGACCATATTCTGGGCGCGCTGGCGCTGATTGCTTCCGCCGTTCTGGGGATATGAGCCCGGATTGAAAGCTTCCAGATGGTTGACGCTGTAGCGGAACGCGAGCGAATCTTTTTCGCTGAAGATGTGATCGTAGCGGGCGTTGCCCTGGTTCTGGTCGTTGCGAAAGGGAGCCGCGTAGGAAAAGGTTCCGGTGGCGGTGTTCTGATCGGGAATGAACTGCAGGTAATACGCCGTGGCCGGGTTGATGCGGATTTGCGGGATTACGTTTCCGGGAAACGGATCGCCGGTGAGCGGATCGCGGATCGGCGCAACCGCGCTGAAGTTCCCGGCGCGGAACGCCGCCGACGGAACGATGGGGTTGAACGTCCGCCCCTGGCGGATACGCGTACCTTCGTAATTTAGAAAGAAAAAGCTCTTGTCCTTCCCGTTGAACTTGGGCAGGATGACCGGTCCGCCAACCGCGAAACCAAACTGGTTCTGGCGGTACGGCGCCTTTTGCGCGATGAAGAAGTTCCGCGCGTCGAGCTTGTTGTTGCGCAGGAACTCGAACAGGGTCCCGTGAAGCTCGTTCGTACCCGACTTGATGGTGGCGTTCAGCACGGCGTTGCCGCGCCCATATTCGGCGGAGAACGAGTTGGCCTGCACCTTGAATTCGAGAATCGCGTCAACCGAGGGCCGCAGAATGACGCCATCGAAGAGCTGTTCGTTGATGCTGACCCCGTCAAGCAGAAACTCCGTCTTGCTCTGGCGTCCGCCGCTGACCGTGACCATAGTGCCGCCCACCGTGCCCGACGTTCCGATGATGGCGTTCGGCAGGAGGGTGGCCAACTGGACGAAATTCCGTCCGTTCAGCGGCAAGTCCACGATTTTCTTGTTTCCCACGACTTGCCCGATTGCGCCGCTTTCGGTGTTCACGATGGGCGCGAGCTCTTGGACGGTCACGCGCTCGGAGACGCTTCCGACCTTCAGCGCGATATCGAATCGGGCGCGCTGGTCGACTTGAAGCACGATGCCGGTCAGCTCCTGGGTTTGAAAACCATCTTTCGAGACGCTGACCGTGTACACGCCGCTGATCGGCAGCAGCGGCAGCTCATAATCGCCGGACTCCGTGGCGGCGGTCGAGCGTTCGAGGCCCGTCGAGGTGTTGCGGGCCGTCACCTTCGCGCCCGCCATCACCGCGCCCGTCGGGTCCGAAATCCGGCCTACGATCGTGGCCGTCGGCTGACCCCACACCACGGCCGCCGAAGCGGCCAGGAAGGTAAGAACCTGAATTGACTGTCTCATCTGAAACCTCCAATTTGATATGACTGCACTCCGGCTTTCCGACCGGAAACCATCTACCATTCGGGACGGCGACAGGGGCGATCGAGCGAGAACACAAAACTCCAAACGTTATCCCGATTCTGAGAATTTCGACGCGGCGAAGTCAAGGAGCGTCCCGCGCAAGGGCCTCTGTCGTTCAGCGGGCTGTACGGGATTTATCCGCGCGCCGCGAGAGGAATTTCGTCCGGCGCGGTGGACAGGCTTCCTGCCGGGGCTCCGTAGACTCTACAATCGAGAGAGGCGATGCGGCGTCCGTTCTCACTCGCGGCGGTGGCGATCCTCGCGGCGGCGCGCGCGGAGACGGCGGAGCCGACTGCCGAGCCGCGCGTGTCAACCATCTATCCCTTCGCGGGACAGCGGAACTCTTCCTATCAGGCGATCATTCGCGGCGCAGGTCTCGAGGGCGCCCGCGCTGTGTTGTTTACGGAACCGTCGATTCGCGCGAGCGTCGTGCGGGTGGAAGGCGTGAAGGTGGAATCGGAGCCCGCCGCTCTGCATGTGGACGTGAGCATCGGGTCGGGGACCGTGCCCGGCGCGCACCGATTCCGCGTGATCACGCCGCGCGGCGTCTCGAATGAAGGAACGCTTCGAGTGGTGGACGACGCGGTGACCACGGAGGAGAGAGCGGGAAATCC
>CAMDED010000046.1 GCA_945893365.1 Candidatus Sulfopaludibacter sp. SbA3
GTAACTGTTCGTCATCGCTATATACTTTCCGTTCAACGCGATCGCTATCTTCAACCTCGCCGGGAATCCCAGCCCATGGATGTAAAGCCGGTCGAAAACAATGTGGGACGGGATGACCGGGGGTCTGTGGGCTTCCAGCCTGATGAGAAGGTTGAACGGCCTAGGGTCGAGGCCGTCGGGCGGAAATAGAACGGGGGAGTCGGTGTGGGTAATCTCCAGTTTCTCGATCCGGTAATGATGCGCCGTCGCCTTGTATTGGTCCGAATAGAACACTTCCCCGCCTTGGCCCACCTGTTTCTGCGCTTCCAGTCTTGCGAAGGGCGCCGCCGCCTGCGGCGTGACCCGCACCCCTGGCGGCGTCAGTTCGACCGGACCATTCGCCGTGCGGATAACGATCCACCGGTGATTCGGCGAATCGATGTCCCCTCCAGCATTGGGATCCAGCGGTTTCGCCCTAAGGCGGTACCCTTGTCCATCGTTGTCGCCAAGATGTTCCACTTTGCAAACCATCCCCTGAGGCAGTTCGATAACGGTGCCGTAAGAAGCGTTGTCGATCAACTGCTGAATATTGCACGTGCCGCCGGAAAGCTGCGAAACGCTCAACGTGACGTAGCCACTGGTATCCGGCGGATTGGCGTCGAATGCCGATGGTAGAACAGGTAGCTCCGGATGCTGCGCCGGCTCCGGCAGCGTGGTGAAACTCAGCTCGGTCGATCCGCAGGCGTCGCTCTCGCAAATATCCGTGTCGTCGTTAAAATTCGGCCGCGACGCCACCCGCAGAAAAAACGTCGTCGAGGGCGCTAACGCGTTGATCGCCAAAGCGCTTTTCTTCTCCTGCGGCGCCTGGGTGTACGAACGGTACTGATAATTCCCGCTCGACGTCCCGAACTTGATCTGAACGTACGATTGCATGCTCGCCGTAAAAGTAACCCGCACGCTAGTATGCGTGATGTCGCTAAGCGACAGGTCGGATAGGGTAGGCTGCACTCCCCGGAGCGAGCACGCGGCCGCGAGTAACAGGGGTATTAGCGCCGGCCGCGTTCGTCCACTGCGTCTAAGAATACTTAAAAGTAGATGCATGTAGGTTAGATCGACGCGCGTCAAGCAAACCTTGAGTGAGTCTATACAATTGAGATGATCGTACTAAGTAATTACTTACTACCTGCCTAAGCTAGCCACGGAGAGCGCTGAATCGGCCCAGTCCGGCACTATACCATGAGAAACTGAAATGCTGCAACGAAGAAGGCGGCATTCGGCTGGGCGCCGAATGCCGGTCCCGGAACCGAGGTAGGCTCCTTTATCGACTCGCGGAAATCGTCGCCGCGGACCACACCCCGCAGAAATCCCGGCAAGGTTTTCCGGCGGGTAACTCAATAAACACAGGACATCGAGACGAGGGACCGGACAAATCGTATTTGTTTGATGGGTTGGAAGGGCCATCTGGAGCGTGTATGCCCTCGAATTGCACACGACAATCGCTTGAGGAGCCGGTCGAAATCGGATAGCGCCGTCAGCCGCGCTCGGATTATGATATTCCAATGAAGACATTCGCCGCCGCCTGCGCAGCCGCTCTCGGCCTCGCCTGGATCGCCTCTTGCCAGCAACCCGATCTCGTCGTGGTAGAGAAGAAGGCCTCCGCGGTGGGTTTCTACACGAAGGACGGCAAACGAACCGGCGGGACCGCTGTCGGCCGCACTCCGCACGAAATCGTGTTCTCTCCCGACCGCCGTACCCTCTACGTCTCGGACAACGGCATCCTTTGGATGACCGAAACCGGCGAGGGCGGCAACACGATTTCCATCATCGACGTCGCCTCCCGCCGCAAGACCGGCTCAATCGATCTCGGTCCCAACCGCCGCCCGCACGGAATGGACGTGATCCCGAAAAGCGGCTGGATCGTCGTAACCGTCGAGAACCCCAGTGGACTCCTGCTGGTCGACCCCGCCGCGCGAAAAGTCGTCCGGCGTTACGACACGCAGGGCACGAAACCGCACATGGTCCTGCTCGACCACAAGGCCGAGTGGGCGTACGTCAGCAACTCCGGCACGGGAACGGTTGCGGCGCTGCACCTCGAGTCAGGCAAGGTCAAGACCATTCCGGTAGGCGAGAATCCGCAGGGCGCCGTCATGACGCGCGATGGCAAGCGGATTTACGTGGCCGTCTCGACCGGCAACTCAATCGCCATTATCGATGCTGAGAAACAGACGCTTGCCGGCCGGATCGCCACAGGTAAAGGACCCGGACGCGTCGCCCTCACGCAGGATGAGAAGACGCTCGTTTACAACATGCAACTCGGCGAACGCCTCGGCTTCGCGGACGTGGCGGCGAAAAAGCAGACCAAAGAAGTGGTGTTGCCCGGACACCCACTGTCGCTAACTTTGTCGGCCGACGGCCAGCGGGCGTACCTGGGGATTCAGGACAGCGACAAGATCGTCGTTGCCTCCGTCCCCAAACGGGAAATTCTTCAGGTCTTCGATACGCCCAAGGAATCCGGGCCCGATCCGATTCTTGAATTACCGTAAACCGGTCAATACACCAGCTTCAATCCGAGCGACAGCACGCGCCCCGGACCGGCGGCGTTTACCGACCCGAACCCGCCTGTCGGATTCCCAGCAGCGTCCAGCCGCACCGTGGTTCCGATGCCCGTAAAATTCGTGTGATTGAAGAGGTTGAACGATTCGGCGCGGAACTGAAGCTTCGTCCGCTCGTTTACCGCAAACGTTTTCAGCAGGCTGACGTCCCAGGTATGGAATCCAGGCCCGATCAGGTTATTTCTCCCGCCGTTGCCGAACACCCCGGGCGTCATCAGCGCCGGGTTCAGGAACGCTTCGGTGCGGAACCATCTGGCCGGCGTGCGCTCGCCGCCCGAGAGCTTCGGATCCCCTATCACGCTTGCTCTGACGGAAGCGCCGCCGATGCGCGCAACGTCCGAGGGAACCGTGACGCTGACAGGCGCGCCGCTTTGCAGCGACGTCACGCCCGAAACCTCCCAGCCTCCGAGCGCGGCGCGCAGGGGGCGGTTCTGGCTCTTTTCGAAAAACGGCAGCGAGTAAATGTAGTTCACCGTGAGCACGTTGGCGCGATGCACCGTGGAGAGTCCGATATCCGCCTTGGGATTGAAGCTGTCCTGCGGCGTGCTGCCGCCGAAACTGTCCATGGTTTTCGAGAACGTGTAGCTTAACCCGTAGGAGAATCCGCGGCTCATGCGCCTGCTTGCGCTCACCTGCAGACTGTTGTAGTTCGAATTGTCGCTGTTGTCCCGCACGCTGATGTTGCCCCATCCCAGGTAAGGCCTCAGCGCGTTGACGTTGATCCCGGAATTCGGCGCGTTCAGGCGCGTGCCCGCCTGCAGCTGGTTCACATTTCGGAAATACGTGAAGTGCCGCGCCACGTTGCCGACGTAGTTGACTTCGAGGATCGTCGACTTGGGCAGCTCCTGCTGGATGCCGAAATTGTAGGACACCACGCTCGGCGTCGGCAGCTTTTCCGGCCACGCATTCAGGTTCGATGGAAAAGCGCGCGCCGCGCCGCCCGCCGGGTTGTCGATATTGCCGTCGAAGATGTTCGCCACATTGATGAACGGCGGATTCTGCGACTGTCCGCTTAGCTGATTGGACCCCACGCGATCGTAGAATATCCCAAAGCCGCTGCGAATCGCCGTCTTGCCGTTGCCGAACACGTCGTATGCGGCGCCGATTCGCGGGCCCCAGTCGTTCCAGCTCGTTGCCGACGCGCCGTTCGGAAGACCCACAAACAGGCGTCTAACCGCCGGATCGTCAAACTGCGGCAATCGCCCGCGCGCGGCGTCCGGGAACGAGCTTCCGTAAATCGCAATGCCGTTGTACAGGTCGCCCGGACCGGGCACGATCGATCCGTCCCGCGGGCTCACCTGCGGCGCCTTCGAGGGATCGAACAAGCGCGCGAGCCATGTCGAGGCATTGCCTTGCGCATTGTAATACGGCGGGATGATGTTATACCTCAAACCTAGATCGAAGGTCAGCCGCCGCGTCGCCTTCCATTTGTCTTGCACGTAGAATTCGTACTGGCTGAATCGCGCCCACCAGAAGGTGTCGGCCTCCGGTTCCGTGTAGTTTTGAAAATTTCCCAGCAGCACGTCCGCCAGCACGTTTCTCGACGTGTTCACGGCCGACGTATTGAACGTCACCACGCCCTCGTCGCGGACGTTCGTGTCTTCGTTCTTGCGCGCGCGTGTGATTTGCGTCCCGAATTTCAATGTGTGCGACCCTAACACCTTCGTGAAATCGTCGCGCCACGTGAAGGTGCCGTTGGCCGTCGAAATTCGGTCCCCCGAGTTATAACCCGTGAACCCGGCGATCGTAACCTGCGGACCGGCGTTTGACCGGTTCGCGGGATAGATCTCAGGGAAGGTCAGGCCAAGAGCGGGGCGCGTGATCTTCGAAAAATCCGGCGAGCCTTGAATCTTGTTCTTGCCGATGCTGAAGCTGAAATAATTCAGCGCCGTCGGTGAGAACGAATGCTGTAGCGCAATCGACGTCAGAAAACCCGGCCGCGGCCGCGGATTGGGAACGAAGTCGAGCGTGTTGTTGCGGAACGGAAACACGAGGTCCCATTTGTCCTTCGTCAGCCGGTAGGTAAGCTGCGACTTGGTCGAAATATTGTAGTCGAGCCGCAGTAATTCCTCGCGGAAATCCGTGATCGCCGTGCCGTTGGCGACATAGTTGCCCCCCGGTCCCAGAAAATTCGGCAGCGGATACGGCTTCAGCAGCGCCGCGCCGTTTTTCGACCATCGCGACTGCGGCACCACGCGGTCGGCGAATGCAACTCCGTTCGTGGGATCGACCGGCGCCGGCAGGGACGAGCCGCGGTAGTCGCCCGCCCTTTCGAGCGCCGTCGGCACCACGTTCACCATGTTCTGCCCCTGCCGGATATACTTCCATTCTTCGCTATAAAAGAAGAACAGCTTGTCCTTGGCCGTGTTGAACTTCCCGGGTACGTAGATGGGGCCGCCGATCGTGCCGCCGAAATCGTTGAATCGCAGCGGGTCCACCTTCGGGGCGAAGAACGACCTGGCGTCGAACGCGTCGTTCCTCACGAACTCGAACAACACGCCGTGAAATTCTCGCGTGCCGCTCTTCGTCACAAGGTTGATCGTCGCCCCGGCGCGGCCGCCAAACTCCGCCGCATAGCTGGAGGTGTCGAGCTTCACTTCCGCGATCGCATCGATATTGGGATCGACCAGTCCGTTGCTGTTCGCGCCGTTGTCGTGATTCTCCGCGCCGTCGACCAGAAAATAGCTCGACTGCGTGCGGATGCCGTTTACGCTTTGCTGATTGAGCGCGAGCTGCGGGTTGAAGACGCTCAGCGTTGTCGACACCACTCCGGGGGCGAGCCGCAACAGTTGCGTGTACTGGCGTCCGTTCAGCGCAATCTGGTTCAACTGTTGTTCGTTGATGACGCGGCCCACGCTCCCCGAGCTCGTCTCCACCTGCGCCGCGGCCGCGGACACCATGACCGACTCCGTCACCTGGCCTACGTCGAGCGTCAGCGTCAGCGTCCGGTTCGACGCTGCGTCGAGCACCAGTCCGCTTTGTTCGGTGCTCTTGAATCCGGCGTGCTCCACGCGAATGTTGTACGTTCCGGCCGGGAGGCTCGGGAACACGAATACGCCCGCGGCGTCGGTAACCGTGGCGCTCTTTTGACCGGTGGCCGGATTGGTCGCGGTCACCGTGCATCCGGGCACAACGGCGCCGGAGCTATCCTGGGCGGTTCCCGAGATACGGCCGAAGTTGGTCTGCCCCAGGCAAACCGCGGCGATCAGGGAAAGTACGGCTATCGTAAGCTTTTTCATGGCATCCCACCTGTCTGCAAAATATATCATTGTTCGACGCATCGCGCCTGTATCGGGCGAAACGCCGCACCGCCGCGTGTTATCGTGAAGGATAGTGTCGTCTCCGCTTAACATTCAACTGGAACAGTACCAGGGGCCTCTCGATCTTCTGCTCGATCTGATCCGGAAACAACAGATCGATATCAAGGACATCCCGATCGCGACCATCACGAAGCAGTACCTCGCCTATATGTCGAAGGCGCGTGAGATGGATATCGATTTGGGCGCGGAATTCGTCTACATGGCCGCCACGCTGATCCAAATTAAGTCGAAGATGCTCCTGCCGCGCGATCCCGAACTTGAAAAAGACTCGCCCGACGAGGACCCGCGTACCGAGCTCGTCGAGAAGCTTCTTGAGCACGAGCGGTTCAAGAACGCCGCCGAAATGTTGCAGCAGAAGCGGCTGATCGAAGAAAACGTCTGGTCGAATCCGCAAATCAAGGAGTATGTAAACGCCGATGACGATCCAGGCCTCGCCGTGACGCTGTTCGACCTGGTGAAATCGTTTGGCGAGATTCTGGAGCGCGCGAAGAACCGGCCCGCGTACGAAGTCAGCGGTGAAGATGCGGGGATTCCCGACATGATCCAGTTCCTGCGGACTCGTCTTGATGCCGTCAAGGATGGCGAGCCGGTCTACATACTGAAACTGTTCGAACGGCAGCGGACGGTGCGCGCCATGATCGCCCTTTTCCTGGCGGTGCTCGAAATGGTCAAACGCCAGGCGGTCGTGATTACGCAGAAGGACATGTTCGGCGAAATCGCGCTGATGAGACATGAAAAGTTCGCCGGCGCGTTCACCGAGCCGCTCGAGGAAGTGGAGAAGGAATACACCTGATCGGAATGGAACAATTGGAATCGGTATCCCCGGAGCTTCAGGTGGACGCAACGCCTCAGTCCGAACAGGAGCAGGGCCTGTCGCTCGTTGTGCCGGAGACCTCCGCCCTACCCGACGGCGATGCCCCCGTCGACGCCCCGATCGACGCCTCGCACGTGGACCCTACCCTCGCCGACGCCGCCGCCCCAATCGATGCCTCCCCCGGTGGCACTGCTCCCGTCGACCCTGCCCCCGTTGACCCTGCCCCAATCGATGCTGCCCCCGTCAACACCGCCCCAATCGGCGGCTCGCCCGTTGACCCTACCCTCGCCAACGCCGCCCCAATCGATGCCTCCCCCGGTGGCACTGCTCCCGTCGACCCTGCCCCCGTTGACCCTGCCCCAATCCACGCTACCCCCGTAAACACCGCCCCAATCAACACCGCCCCAATCGACGGCTCGCCCGTCGATCCTGCCCCGGTCGACCCCGCCCCAATCGACCCCGCCCCCGCCATTTCGGCTCAACCCCCGGAAGAGTTTCTGGGAGAGACTCACGACTCCGCTATCGTAACCGAAGACTTCCGGCTGAAGGCGGTGCTTGAAGCGATCGTCTACGTCACCGACGAACCGCTTACGCTCGATCAGATTGCCGCCGCGCTCGCGGAACCGAAGGACCGCGTGGAGAAACTCCTCGCGGGGTTGGCCGCTGAATACGACCGTCCGGATCATGGCGTGATGATACGCGAGGTAGCGGGCGGCTACAAGATGGCGACGAAGCCCGAGCATCACGAAGCCGTGCGTGCGTTCGTGAAGAACCTGACGCCGCCTGCCAAGCTCTCGCTCGCCGCGCTCGAAACGCTCGCGGTCATCGCTTATAAGCAACCTATCACGGCGCCCGAAGTTATGGACGTTCGCGGCGTGCAGGGCGCTGGAGTCTTGAAGACGCTGCTCGACCGTAAGTTGATCGCGACCTCCGGCCGGAAGCAGGTTGTGGGCAAGCCGATTCTGTACAAGACGACGCGGGATTTCCTGGTTCAGTTCGGCTTGAAGGACCTTTCCGAATTGCCCACCCTGAAGGAGTTCGAAGAGATCCGGCGCATGTCGGTGCCGGACATCGAGCCGTCCGGCCCGCCTCCTGAGCGCGAATCCGAGCCAGCCGCGGCCGAACCGCCGGCAGTTGTGCACCCGGCCGTCGAACCGCCGGAGACCGTCGAGCCCCAACCCGCTCCCATCGCCGAACCACCGGCGGAAGACAACGCCTGATGCCCGAAGAGCGCCTTCAAAAGATTCTCTCCCGCGCCGGAGTGGCCTCCCGCCGCAAGGCCGAAGTCCTGATCGCCGAAGGCCGCGTCACCGTGAACGGCGTTGCCGTAACGGAACTTGGCAGCAAGGCCGATCTTGACACCGATCACATCAAGCTCGACGGCAAACTGGTCCGCGCCCCCTCGCACCTGGTCTACATCGCGATCAACAAACCGATCAACTGCGTCACCACCGTCAGCGATCCCGAAGGCCGAAGCACCGTCATGGATCTTATCCACGGCCTCAAGCAGCGCGTCTACCCGGTAGGCCGCCTCGACTACCACAGCGAAGGGCTCCTCCTGCTGACCAACGACGGCGACTTCGCCAACCGCATCATGGCGACGCATATCGAAAAGTCGTACCTCGTCAAAGTTACGGGAACGCTCGAAGCGGCCCAGGAAGAGCAGTTCCGCGCCGGAATCGTGCTCGAGGGCAGGCGCACCGCGCCCGCTTACTTGAAGATCGTGCGGCGCGCCGAGAATCCCTGGTACGAAGTACGGATCACGGAAGGCCGCAAGAACCAGATCCGCATGATGTTCAAGAACTTCGGAAAACTGGTCGAAAAGCTGAAGCGGGTGCGCATAGGCTCGCTCGAGCTTGGACGCCTCAAACCTGGCGAATTCCGCCACCTGACGCCGCGCGAAATCGCCGTCCTCAACAAACCGCCGATTCGCAAACCAAGAGGGTCGAAAGAGGCCAGATGATCTCCGGCATCGCCGAATTGTTTGAATCGGCCCGAACCATCGCCGTAGTCGGTCTTTCGAGCCGCCGCTCCCGGGCAAGCTACGGCGTGTCCGAGTACATGCAGCGCGCCGGATACCGTATTATTCCAGTCAATCCGAACGAGACTTCCGTCCTCGGAGGTGTCAGTTACCCCAACCTGGACGCGGTCCCCGAGCCCATCGATATCGTCGACATTTTCCGCCGCCCGGAAAACGTGCCGGACATCGTCGACGCCGCCATCCGCATCGGCGCTAAGGCCGTCTGGATGCAGGAAGGCGTGGTTGACGAGGAGTCCGCGGCGAAAGCGCGCGCGGCGGGGCTGTTCGTCGTCATGGACCGCTGCATCTTGAAGGACCACCGGAAATGGGCCGCCCGGCAGTCATAGCCATTCGATGCCGGGACTGCGGCATAATCTAGCAATGAGACTCCACACTGCCCTATGTCTGCTTCTCCCGATTGCCGCGGCCGCCGAGGATTGGCCGGAATGGCGCGGCAAAGGCCGCACCGGCGTTTGGAACGAGACCGGTGTTTACGACACGTTTCCCGCCGGCGGGCTGAAAGCCGAGTGGCGCACCCCGTTGCGCGGAGGTTACTCCGGTCCCGCCGTATCGAACGGGCGCATCTTCATCACCGACTTCGCGCCAGTCTCGCAGACCGATAAACGCAAGGGGACCGAGCGCGCCGTGTGTCTCGACGAGAAGACCGGCCGCGTGATCTGGGTGCATGAGTGGGAAGCCGATTACACGGGACTAATGGCCACTTACGCAATCGGCCCGCGCGCCACTCCTACCGTGGACGGCAACCGCGTTTACGTGCTCGGCGCGAAAGGCGCGCTGCTTGCCCTGGATACGACGACGGGCAAACCGGTCTGGAAGAAAGACTTTGTCGCCGACTACAAAACCAACGTTCCCACCTGGGGGATGACGGGCGCGCCGCTTGTGGACGGCGACCGGTTGATCGCGCTGGTTGGGGGAGAGAACGGGGCCAAGATCGTGGCGTTCGATAAGAACACAGGCAGGGAGATCTGGCGCGCGCTTCCATCGGATTCCGAGCCCGGCTACGCTCCGCCCTTCATGATCGAAGCGGGCCGCGTGAAGCAGTTGATCATCTGGCACCCCACCGCGGTGGCGTCGCTGAATCCCGTTACAGGGAAGGTTTACTGGGAGCAGCCATATAAGACGCATATGTCGGTGAACCTCGCGACGCCGGTTCGGAGCGGGTTGAGGCTCCTCGTGACGTCCTTCTACAACGGTTCCATGATGATGGAGCTCGACCCCGCCGAGCCTGCCGCGAAGACGCTCTGGAAAGGAAAGAGCTCGAGCGAAATCGACACCGACGGCCTTCACACGGTGATCAATACCCCCGTCATCGACGGCGACTACATCTACGGAATCTGCAGCTACGGCCAACTCCGCTGCCTGAACGCGAAGACCGGAGAACGCGTGTGGGAGACCCTCGATCTGACGCTCGAGAAGGCTCGCTGGGCGAGCGGATTCATTGTCCGCCACGCCGACCGTTACTACATCAACAACGACCGCGGCGATCTCATCATTGCCAAGCTTTCACCGCAGGGCTATAACGAGATCAGCCGGACGCGGCTGATCAAGGCCACCTCGGCGGTCGGCGTCCGCCGCGAATTGGGCGCGGTGCAGTGGTCGCACCCGGCTTATGCGAACCGGCACATCGTGGCGCGCAACGACGAGGAGATCATCCGGGTCTCGCTGGAGAAACGGTGAGGCTTTGGGCCGCGGCGGCTATTCTCTGCTGCGTCTCATGCACGAATCGTCCGAAAGCGCCGGAGCTTCCGCAGCTTGCGCTGGATGCCTTTCTGCCGGCGGTAAGGACCGAGGCAGCGAAGGCTCTCGAAGCCGCGCGCGCGAATCCGGCGGACGGAGCCGCGGCCGGAAAGCTCGGCATGATTCTCCACGCCCATCAGCAATACGGCGCGGCGGAAGTTTGCTACCGCCGGGCCGAAGCGCTTGATCCGAAACGGCCGGCGTGGCCCTATTACCTCTCGGCGGTCTATGCGCAGGAGGGCAACAATCTCGCGGCGCTCGACGCCATGGGCCGCGCATTGAAGCTCGATCCCTCCTATGCACCCGCGCAGCTTCGCATGGCGGAGTTGTTGCTGGAGGCGGGCCGGCTGGGCGAAAGCGGCGAGCGGTACCGGAAGCTCTCGTCCGCCGAAGCCAGTTACGGGGCTGGCCGCGTGCATGCCGCGAAGGGCGAGACCGCCGCTGCGATCGAGTCCTTCGAGAAGGCGTGCGCTCAGTTCCCGGAATACGGCGCGGCGCATTATGCGCTGGCCCTCGCGCTTCGCAAGCAAGGCAGGGACGCCGAAGCGCAGCCGCACTTTACCCGCTACGAGGAGCATAAACTCACCGTCCCTCCCTCCGGCGACGCGCTGCTGGCCGAAGTGAAGAAGCTCAACGTCGCGGCGACCGCGTACGTCCGTGAAGGCGCGGATCTGGAGGCTCAAGGAAAACTGGCGGAAGCTGCCCAGGCGCACCTGAAAGCTCTCGAAGCCGACCCGAGGATGGAGCAGGCGCACATCAACCTGATCTCGCTTTACGGCCGGCTCGGCGAACCGGAGAAGGCCGCGCAGCACTACCGGGCGGCGGTCGCGCTCAATCCCAGCCGCGCGGAGTGCTACTACAACTTCGGCGTCCTGCAGTTCTCGCTCAAGCGCTACGACGGGGCCCGGGAGGCGTTCGCGCAAGCGCTCAAGATCAACGCCAACTACGCCGAGGCGCACTCGAATCTGGGCTTCCTGCTCGAAACGGAGGGCAAGGTCAAGGACGCCGTGGACCACTATCGAAAAGCCATCGACAATCAGCCGGGCTATCGTCTGGCGCACTTCCACCTTGGACGGATCCTGGTTAATCAGCGCCAATACGCGGAGTCGATCGCGCATTTCGAGAAAACGCTGACGCCCGAAGACGACAGCACACCGCGCTACCGCTATGCGTTGGCCGTCGCCTGCGTGCGGTCGGGAAACCGGGCGCGGGGCGTGCCGATGCTGCGGCAGGCGCGCGCCGAGGCAATCTCGCGCGGCCAGAGTGAGATCGCCGGGACGATTCAAAAGGACCTCCGAACGCTCGGAGAGAGCGTCGAGTGAAGCGAACCGCTCTGGCGCTGTTGTTCGCGCTCTGCTGCGGCTGCCAACGAACCACGAAAGCGCCGCCGGAGGCCGCCGAGATCTTCCGCGAAGCCGCGGCCGCGACGGGGCTCGATTTCCGTCACAACTCCGGCGCCGGCGGGGAGTTCCACATGACGGAGATCATGGGCTCCGGCGCCGCCCTCTTCGACTACGATAACGACGGAGACCTCGACGTCTACCTGATCCAGGGCGCGGGCGGCGGCAACAAGCTTTTCCGCAACGAGCTGATTCCGGCGGGACGGCTTCGCTTCGCGGACGTGACGGCGCAGGCGAACGTGGGTCACGCCGGCGTCGGCATGGGCGCGGCCACGGGCGACTATGACGGCGACGGCTTCACCGATCTCTACGTGACGAACTTCGGCGGTAACGTGCTCTACCACAACAACGGCGACGGCACGTTCACCGGCGTGACCGCGCGGGCCGGAGTCGCGGTGGGCCGCTGGTCAACCAGCGCGTCCTTCGTCGATTACGACAGGGACGGCGACCTCGATCTCTTCGTGCTCAACTACATCGACTTCACGCCCGCGAACAACAAGAAGTGCTACGCGCCGTCGGGCGAGCGCGACTACTGCACGCCGAAAGCTTACGAGCCGGTGGCCTCGCGCTTGTTCCGCAACGACGGCGGCGGCAGGTTTACCGACGTTACCGTGGCATCGAAGATCGGCTCCTCTGCCGGCCCGGGCCTCGGAGTTGTCGCGGCGGACGTCAACAGCGACGGTTGGCCCGATCTGTTCGTGGCAAACGACAGCTCCGCCAATCTGCTCTGGATCAACCGGAAGGACGGCACGTTTCTGGAGCAGGCACTCACGCTCGGAGCGGCGTACAGCGAGGACGGCATCGCGAAGGCCGGCATGGGCGTGGCGGCGGGCGATTACGACAACGACGGCCGCGACGACCTGCTGGTCCTGAACCTCACACGCGAGGGAGCGACGCTGTTTCGCAGCGCGGGCAGGAGCTTCGAGGATGTGTCGCTCCGCACGGGAATCCGCCCGCTCACGTTCGCCTTTACGGGCTTCGGCGCCGGCTGGATCGATTACGACAACGACGGCTGGCTCGACGTCTTCATGGCCAACGGCGCGGTGACGATAGTCGAGGCGCTCCGCGGCACGCCGTACCCGTTCCATCAGAAGAATCTGCTCCTTCGCAATGAGGCGGGCGGACGTTTCCGCGACGTATCGTCCGCGGCCGGGCCGACGATGCAGCTTTCCGAAGTGAGCCGGGGCGCGGCGTTCGGCGATATCGATAACGACGGCGATATCGACATCGTCGTGACGAACAACAACGGTCCGGCGCGGCTGATGCTCAACGAGGCCGGCTCGAAGCAGCCGTGGCTCACGGTGAAGGTGAAGCCTGGGACTCGGGTGGGCGTCGAGCGAGCCGGCGAGAAGACCCTGTGGCGGCAGGCGCGCACGGACTCAAGCTATCTCAGCGCCAACGATCCGCGCGTCCATTTCGGACTTGGGAAGAACCCGGTAATTCAGGGGCTGACCGTCGAATGGCTCGATGGCCGGCGAGACCGGCTGCCGCCGCCGAAGGCGAATCAGTCGATCAGCGTGCCTTCCCGGTGAGCTGTTCGATCTCGTCGGTGAGCTTGCCGCTCTTCAGCGAGCGGACTTTTTCGAGAGCCTTCCGCGCCTCCTCGCCGCGGCCCGTCTGCTTCAACGCCTGCGAAAGCTGATAGAACACGGCCGGCTCCTCCGGGTTCAGCTTCGCCGCCCGCTCGAGCAGCGGTACCGCGGCGGCCGGCTTGCGCTCGCTGAGCTCAATGCGGCCCAAATAGAAGTAGGCTCCCCAGGCGTCCGGACTCCGCGCCCGCGACGCCTCAAGATGCGGGATCGCTTCCCGATAGCGGCCGCCGAGAGTGAGCAGGCCGCCCAGAAAATAGTGCGCATCGCCGCCTGAAGAATCCTGGGCGAGGGCGAGTTTGAGCTCTCGTTCCGCCTCCGGGTTCCGGCGCATGCTGAGGTACGTCTTGCCCAACTCCAGATGCGCGCCCGGAAATGCCGGATCCGCCGCAAGGGTCTTCAGAAACGCTTCCGCGGCCGCCTCGAACCGGCCGTCTTCGTACTCCGCCTTGCCCATCAGGAAATTCGCCTGCGCCGGGCTCGCGGCGGCCATCATTTCCGCGAGCGCCGTTTTGGCTTTCTCCGGTTGCTTCGTTCTCGAGTAGGCGAGTCCTAGCAGGTAAAGAGTCCCCGGACTACGCGGCAACGTTTCGAGAAGCTTGGCCGCAGTCTCGGGATCTCCGTTGTAGATCAGGCAGGTTGCGAGCAACTCCCGGGTCTGTTCGGTGGCCGGCAGCTTTTGAAAAACGGGAAGCGCCAGCGCGTACTGCTGTTGATTCACGTAGGCTAGCCCCAGGTTAAGGAGCAGACCCGGATCTTGCGGCGCGTACTTCAAAGCGCGCCGGTAGACCTCGATCGCGTGGGCGTAACGATGGGTCCGGGAATACACGACGCCGAGATTGCCGAGCGCACCGATGTGGCCCGGGACCGCTTGTAGCACGGCCTGGAAGCCCTTCTCGGCCGCGGAATAGTCGCGGGCGGCAAGCGCGGCCGCCGCCCGCTCGAACAGGGATTGTGGGCTGTCGGCCGCGCACAGAATCGCAGCCGACAGCGCCAAGAGAACGCGACACGTCCTAAAACAACAGCTTGAAGCCGAACTGGACATTGCGCGGATCGCGTGTCGAGCTGACCTGTCCGCTCGCGCCGATGGTTGCGGCGCTCACGGCAGATCCCGGGTTTGCGCCCGAGACCGTTGTGTTGATCCCCGACCATTGCGTATGGTTGAACGTGTTAAACGTCTCGAAGCGGAACTGAGTCGTGACGCGCTCGGTGATCTTCGTGTTCTTGAAGATCGAGAAGTCCCACTGATGGATGCCGGGTCCGCGAAGCACCACCTTTCCGGTGTTGCCGAGCGATCCGTCGAGCGGGCGTCCGAACACGAGCGGGTCGAAGAAGTTGAAGCGGGTGCGGTTCGCGGGAATGATTTGTCCGCCGAGGTAATCGGCCCGGACGCCGGCGCCGAGAGTTCCGGGGTTACCATTATTGGCCGCCATCGTGACGCCGAGCGGGGAACCGCTCCAGAAGCGAGTGATGCCCGAGACCTGCCAGCCATCGAGCACCGTCTTCGCGAATCCACTGCCCATCTTCGTTCCAAATGCGGGAAGCAGATAGACATAGTCGATGGTTGCGACGTTGGTGCGGTCGAATCCGGCAGGGCCATACTCGCGCTTCCGGTCGAGATAGTATCCGAGACCGGTTGTATCGCCATCCACGATGCTCATCGCCTTCGACCAGGTGTAGCTGAAATTGGCGGTGAGGTTCGAGGCAAAGCGGCGGCTGACGCGCGTTTGGAGAGCGTGGTAGTTGCTGTTCGCTCCGAACTCCGTCATGTTGACGTTGGTGTAACCCTTGTACGGACGGATCGCGTTCGCGGTGTTGTTGGCGTCGCGCAGAATCGACGTGCTGGTGGTCGCGCCGAGGGGCAACTGGTTGATGTCGGCGGTATATTGCAGGTGGCGCGTGGTGTTGCCGACATAGGCGGCGTCGATCGAGGTGCGGCGTCCCAGTTCCCGCTGCACGCCGAAGCTCCAGGTATAGATGGTCGGAACCTGGCCTTCCTTATTGATAGCGCGAATGCCAACCGGAAAACGGGTGCCGCTCGCAATCAGAGCCGGAGACACGTTATCGACATTGCCGCCGTAAATGTTGGGCGTATAGGCGAGCGGCGGATTGCCCAATCCATCAAAGTTGTTGGCATTCTGGCGAATGCGCTCGAAGAAGGTGCCGATGCCGCCGCGGATGGACGTCTTGCCGTCTCCAAACGGATCGTAGGCAAAGCCGAAGCGCGGGGACACTTGATTCTTGCGATGCTTCAGACCGCCCGAAGGCCAGCCCGGCTGGTTTTCTTCGATCATGCCGTTGAACGGATCTCCCGAACCCGGAATGATACTGCCGTTACGGATGCCGGCGCGGGTGTCGATGCTGACCGCCTTCGCCGGGTCGTATCGCTGCGGGTCGAAGTAGTTCTGAAGGAAAGGACCGCGGGTGTAGGTGGGTCCCATGTAGACGTATCGGCCGCCGTACTCGAGGGTGAGTTTGCGATTCACCTTCCAACTATCCTGGGCAAAGAATTCCATGCCGAAGAAGCGGAATGCGCCGAAAAAGCGCCCGTTGGTCTGGGAGAGACTGGTGTAATTGCCGAGAAGCAGATTGGCCATGCCGTTACCGGAATCGTTCGGGTTGTCGGCGCTGGGATTGAAGTTGAAGTTTGAGGCATCCGTCCAGCTCGGCTGCTGACCGTTGTCGTTCATGTTGATAAGGGTTCCCAGTTTGAGCGTGTGGGAGCCGCGAATCGTGGTGAAATTGTCTGTCCAGGCGTAGGTTTTTCCTTCGCTGAGCCAGCCTGTCGGGAAGCCGCCGAAGTTGCAGCCCGTGCCGCAGGTAAAGCGGGGGAACTTGCTGCGAAGATTCGAGTTCGGATACAACTCCTGGAACGTGAAGCCGAGCTTCGAGCGGTCGTAGCTATCCGCCGGAGTATCGCTCGTGACATCGACGATCTGGGTAAGGTGGTTGTAGTTGAAGATGAACTCGTTGGTGGTGCGAGGCGAAATCACGTTAACCAGGTTCCACGACCAGCTCGCGCCGGGCTTGGCGCGGAACTGCGGGAAAACCGCAAACGAGGTGGAAGCGAATATGCCCAACTGCTGGCTCTCGTTCTGCGAGTCGTCCGCCCAGCGGAAGAAGAAGTTCGTCCGCGAGCTGATGTTCCAGTCCACGCGGGCGACCTTTTGATCCTTGTGGAAAGTGTAAGTGTCCTGGTAAGGAATGCGGAGCGACTCCGGCGTGTTCGGAACCTGCACGCCCGTAGAGCGGTCGATGCGGCCCAGAATGTTGAGGAATCCGGGCGCGTTCCTGCTGAACTGGCTCCTCGGAATGGTGTTGTTCGGAAAGGGCTGCCCGCCGATGATTCGCCCGCCGTTATCGCGGACGACGGTACCGGGCTGGAAGACGGTGCCGACATTAAAGCTTGTTCCCGAAATATTCACGGGGCTGCCGTCGGGATTGAATCGGAGCAGGCGGCGGAAATCGCCATTCAAGAGGTCGGGATGCTGTACGTCGGTGAAGGTGCCGCCGGTCGGACGGCTGGCCCGCGTGCCTTCGTAATTGAAGAAGAAGAACAGCCTCTTATCTTTCAGGGTGGAGATGCGCGGGAGGTAGATGGGCCCGCTTAAGTTGCCGCCGAACTGGTTGAAGCGGAGCTTGGCTTTCTTCAAACCCTGGAAATTGCGGAAGAAATCGTTCGCGTCGAGCGCGTCGTTGCGGAGGAATTCGTAGGCCGTTCCGTGAAAATCCGCGCCGCCGCTTTTGGTGCTGATATTGATCAGCACGCCCGGATTGCGGCCATACTCGGCGTTGAACGTGCTGGTCTGGACCTTGAATTCTCCGACGGAGTCGAGCGAAATCTGCGTATATTGGCCGTCGTTCGCGCCCACGTCGGTGTTAATCGCGCCATCGAGATACACGTTGTTCATGCTGCCGCGGAGGCCGTTCGTATTGAACGCGTCGGTGTTGTTGAAGGCGAGGCGGAAGTCCGAGCGGTCGTTCGACACGACGCCGGGCAAGGTGCGCATGAGGGATTGGAAATCGCGGCCGTTGAGCGGAATTTCCGTAACCTGGCGCGAGCTTAGCGTGAAGGATTTTTGAGACGTCGCGGTTTCGACGAGCGGGGTGGCCGCTTCAACGGTCACGGATTCGGAGACCGCGCCAACCTCCATGTTCAGTCTGCCGAGATCCATGACTTGGTTCGGGTCGAGGACAAGCCCCTTGCGTTCCACCATTTTGAAACCGGCAACTTCGGCCTTGATGGTGTAAGTTCCGCGGGCCAGAGGGCGGAGACTGAAGCCGCCGTCGGCGGCGGTTACGGTCTCGCGGGCGACCAAGTCCTTGGCTTCGTCAAACGCGACAATCTTTGCGTTCGCGATGGCTCCTCCCTGAGAGTCGGCGAGCGCGCCTTGAATAACGCCGTTCTGACACAAGGCAGGGACGGCGGTGAATAGAATCCCAACAATCAACGTAGATTTTCGAGACATTTGTAACAAAACCTCCTGAATTTGTGGCACTATTATAACTCATGGATGCTGCGGTCGCGGGACAGAGCAACGCGCCACGGAGCGGGAAGAAACAGCGCCACGTGGACGGGAAAAGCGGCGCGACACGGGACAGTGCGGCGCGCGGCACGGGACGGAGCAGAGCGGCGCGGGGAGAGCAGCAGAACGGGCGCCGCGGCGGGGCCGGGGGGGACAGAGCAGCGCAACACGGGCGTGGCAGAGACGCAACCAGACAGAGCGGCAGGGAGCGGGAAAAGAAACAGCGCCACCTGGACGGGAAAAGCGGCGCGACACGGGACAGTGCGGCGCGGGGAGAGCAGCAGAACGGGCGCCGCGGCGGGGCCGGGGGGACAGTGCGGCGCAGAGCGGGACAAAGCGGTTGGGCGGAGGGGTCCGGGGAGCGCGGCGGGGCGGGTGGACGGAGCAGCGCGACGCGGGACAGTGCGGGAACGGGCAGCGCGCCGTGGCGGGGGGACAGAGCAGCGCAACACGGGCGGGATAGAGACGGAGCGGGACGGAGCAGCGCGGCGCACGCGGAACAGAAGTGCAGCACTGTGCGAGAGCCGGGCGGCGCGCCGGGGCAGGGGCACGGAGTAGCGCAACGCGGAGGGAACAGAGGCGCAGCGGGACAGAAGCAGCGCGACTCGGGACAGAGCGGGACGGAGCAGTGCGGCGAGGCAATGACGCCGAGGTACGGGGCGCGTCCTCATTATGCGCCTCCGGGGCGGGGCGCTTCTGGAATTGGGCCTTCCGGAGCGGGACCAGGGGGTGACGCAGAAAGTGAGATTTCGATTTTTCGTTCGCCGCGGCGGTGGAAGAAGCGGATCGTGAAGGCGGGATCGGTGACATCGCGCAGATGCTGGGAGATGTGACGGGGCGTCGAACGCCAGTCCAACGCGCGCGCCAAGTCCGTGGCGGAACCCTTGAAGCCGCCGAGTTTGTGGAGGCTTTGGACGAGGCGCGACGGGACCGGTTTGAG
Source organism: Candidatus Sulfopaludibacter sp. SbA3 (assembly GCA_945893365.1). Lineage (GTDB taxonomy): Bacteria > Acidobacteriota > Terriglobia > Bryobacterales > Bryobacteraceae > SYKU01. The sequence continues at coordinate 18,959 of CAMDED010000046.1, forward strand.
AGCTTCGGCCAGTTCCTCCGGCGTGGCGTAAATGAATTTCCCGCTCATGGCTTGGCTGACGGCGGTACAGAGCGATCCGAGGATCGCGGAACGGAGCCCGTCGAAGGCGTCCGCGGGATTCTCCCGGGCGGGCTCTTCGGTTGGCTCGGGCGGCTCCAGATCTACAATAAGACAGCGGGCGGCGAGGTCCGGGTGCAACTTGAGGCGGTCGGTCGCGACGAGGATTATGGGGCGGAGGAGGTTTTGGGTTACGGTCCGGCCGCCGTCGCGGAAGGTGTGGGCGATGCCGGAGGTGAGAGTGCAGAGCGTATCGGAAACCTGCGTAGGGAGTTTGGAGACGTGGTCGAAGGCGAGGACCCAATTGTTGGAGGCGTCGCGCATAAGGGAACGGCGGCTGGTGGGCGCGGGCAGGAGAGGGGCGTGGCTGGGATCGATGAGTGACTTGAGGATACGGGCAGTGGTGGACTTGCCTGAGCCCGAAGGGCCGCGCAGCAGGAGGATGGGATAGGGTCCGGTACCGGGGCGCATGGCGGTGAGGAGCCAGGTGAGGATGCGGAGGAAGGCAGGGCGGTCGTGGGAAAGACGGAGACAGCGGGCGAGGGGTTCGAAATCCGGGGTTTCAGTTTGGACGGGATGAGGAAGGGGCGCGTGGGAGCGGGTGCGCTGAAAGCAGGCTGGGTTGGAGTCGGCGACGGACCAGGAGGACGGGCCGATTTCGACGGTTTGGCCGTTGTCGAGGAGGTCGAGGACGATTTGGGAGGGGAGTGCGGCGAGGCGGAGGAAGACGGGGCGCTCGGCGGGATACATGGAGTTGCCGGGACCGAAGGCTTCGGCGGAGAGACGGCGGATGGCTTCGGCGAGCGCGCGGGGTTTTGGGAACACGTTGAAGGTTTCGTGGAAGCGGCTGGTGAGATGGTCGCGGAGGTTGGGGGAGTGGAGGGCGACGATCTGCCGGCCGGTGGGACCGAAAGGGATGGAGACGAAAGCCTGGCCCTCGGGGGAGCGGAAGGCGGGATAGTCGGCGGCGAGGCAGAGGAGTTCGGTTGCGTGGTCGCCGGGCGCGGGAAAGCGCGGGGTGTGGACCGGGGAGGCGTAGCGGGGAGCGGTGTACTTGTCCATGACCAAGGGAGTAACACGGCGCGGATGGCGAAATGGGTGGGGGGGAGGCGTAAGTGCTTGAAGGAATTGGGTGAAATATTCTTGGAAAGCTGTGGACGGCTGGCGGCATCATGAAGCCCGCTTCGCCGATAGCAAGCGCCGGATACCTGCGCATCTTCGTCTCCTACGCCCGCCGGGACGGCGCGGAACTGGCGCTGCGTCTCCAGGAACATTTGACGGCGGCGGGCTTCTACGTCTGGCTCGACACCGAGAACACTGGCGGCTCGAGTTGGACTGCGGAGATCGAAGAGGAGATTGACCGGGCTCAGGTGGTTCTCGCCCTGCTCACACCAGGTTCTTACGCTTCCGGGATTTGCCGCGCCGAGCAACTTCGTTCCCTCCGCAAAGGCAAATGCGTCATTCCCCTGCTGGCCTCGCCGGAAACCGACATTCCGCCGCATTTCGAACCAAGGAACTATCGCGACTTCACCGCCAAACGGGCCTACGCCGACAGCTTCCGGTCCCTGCTCGACGATATTGAGGAGCACAACGGCGCCACTCTGTCCCCAAGCTACCGCACGACGCCGGCCGCCTACATCACCGCGCCGCCCACGGTGGCGAATTACATCGACCGGCCGGAAGCGGTGAGGGCGCTGCGGGATGCGTTGTTCGGGGCGGATGGACATCGCGGGATCGGCTTGACGGCGCTCGAAGGCATGGGCGGCATAGGTAAAACCGTCCTGGCGCAAGCGCTGTTCAAGGACGAAGTGGTCCGGCAGGCGTTTCCCGACGGCCTTGTTTGGATCATGGTGGGCCGGGAACCCACGCACCGGCTGACCGCGAGGCTGCGCGAGATCACGAGGGCGCTCGGAGGCGCAAGCGACGAAACGGTTGCGCCTGAGACTTTGTACCGGACCGCCATCGCCGGTAAAGCCGCGCTCATCGTGATCGACGACATCCGGAGCAAGGCCGACCTCGACCCCTTTCTCGCCGAGTCGTCCCGCTCGCGCTTTCTGTTCACCACGCGCGACGCCGCAATAGCGGGGCTCTGCGGCGCGCGCGCGCACAGGGTGGATCCGCTGGACGAGGCGCAATCGCGGGAGCTGCTGGCGCTTTGGGCGGATCTGGAGACGGCCCAACTTCCGCCGGCGGCCGATACCATCCTTGGCGAGTGCGGCGGTTTGCCGCTGGCGTTGTCCACTGTGGGCGCGTTGCTGCGCGGGGCGTCGCTCGCCGAGTGGGCCGATACGGCCGAGCGTCTGCGCAACACGGATCTGGCCGCCATCGAAGACCAGCTTCCGCGAGGTCAGCAGAGTTTCTTCCGCGCGATCGACGTCAGCGTGAAAGCTCTGCCGCCGGAGATGCAGCGGCAGTACGGAAGTTTGGCCGTTCTGCTGGAAGATATGCCGCCGCCGCTGCCGGTTCTGGAAACTCTCTGGAATTGCGACGAAGCCGAAGCCCGGCGCATCGGCCGGCGGCTGGCGGACCGATCGCTGGCTCAGCGCGACGCTCAGCGCGATGGCGAGAGCGGCCTGCGCCTGCACGACCTGCAACTGGATTACGTGCGGGCGAAGTACGAGGACCGGGAAGCGCTGGAGTCGATCCACGAGGCGGTCCGGTTGTCGGCGGACGTGATCGAGAGGGATCCGCGCCAGTTCGCATCGCAGGTAGTGGGGCGGCTGCTGCCGCATCGGGATACTCCGGCGATTCAGCGGTTCCTCGACGGAATCGCGGCCGGAGCGCCCACGCCGTGGTTACGGCCGGTACACGAGGCGCTTCACGCTTCAGGCACGCTGCTGCCGCGCATTCCGGAAGGCCACTCCGCTCGTGTCAACGGCGTGGCGGTGACGCCGGACGGGAAGCGGGCGATTTCCGCGTCCTGGGGCAACACGTTGACGGTGTGGGATCTGGAAAGCGGCCGCGCTCTGCGCACGCTGGAAGGCCACTCCGATTGGGTCGACGCCGTGGCGGTGACGCGGGACGGGAGACGGGCGGTCTCCGCGTCCTGGGATAAAACGCTGAAGGTGTGGGACCTGGAAAGCGGCCGTGCTCCGCGCACTCTCGAAGGCCACTCTTCTCATGTCAATGGCGTGGCGGTGACGCCGGACGGGAGGCGGGCGGTTTCCGCGTCCGACGACAGGACGCTGAAGGTGTGGGACCTGGGAAGCGGCCGCGTTCTCCGCACGCTGGAAGGCCACTCGTCTTACGTCACTGGGGTGGCGGTGACGCCGGACGGGAAGTGGGTGGTTTCCGCGTCGGCGGACCATACGCTGAAGGTGTGGGACTTGGGAGGCGGCAGCGCTCCGCGCACGCTGGAAGGCCACTCGTCATACGTCAACGGAGTGGCGATGACGCCGGATGGGAAGCGGGCGGTTTCCGCGTCGGCGGACCATACGCTGAAGGTGTGGGATCTGGAAAGCGGCAGCGCGCTGCGCACGCTGGAAGGCCACACCGATCGGGTCGGCGCCGTGGCGGTGACGCCGGACGGGAAATGGGCGGTTTCCGCGTCTTTGGACAATACGATGAAGGCATGGGACCTGGAAAGCGGCGACGCTCCACGCACGCTCGAAGGCCACTCGGCTCATGTCACTGGGGTGGCGGTGACGCCGGATGGGAAGCGCGCGGTTTCCGCGTCTTTGGACAAGACGCTGAAGGTGTGGGACCTGGAAAGCGGCCGCGCTCTGCCGACGCTGGAAGGCCACTCTCCTCAAGTCAACGGAGTGGCGGTGACGCCGGACGGGAAACGGATGGTTTCCGCTTCCGGGGACAGGACGCTGAAGGTGTGGGAGGTGGAAGGCGGCGGAGCTCTGCGCACGCTCGAAGGCCACTCTTCTTCCGTCTCCGGCGTGGCGGTGACGCTGGACGGGAAGTGGGCGGTTTCCGCGTCTTTGGACAAGACGCTGAAGGTGTGGGACCTGGAAAGCGGCTGCGCTCTGCGCACACTGGAAGGCCACTCTTCCTTTGTCCACGGCGTGGCGGTGACGCCGGACGGGAAGCGGGCGGTTTCCGCGTCCGAGGACAAGACGTTGAAGGTGTGGGACCTGGAAAGGAAGCAGTGGGACCTGAAAACCTGGCGCGCTCTGCGCACGCTGGAAGGCCACTTTGCTTCCGTCCGTGGCGTGGCGGTGACGCCGGACGGGAAGCGGGCGGTTTCCGCGTCTAGCGACAGAACGCTAAAGGTGTGGGACCTGGAAACCGGCTGCGCTCTGCGCACGCTGGAGGGCCACTCTGAATCCGTCTTTGGCGTGGCGGTCACGCCGGATGGGAAGCGGGCGGTTTCCGCGTCTGGGGACAAGACGTTGAAGATGTGGGACCTGGAAAGCGGCTGCGCTCTGCGCACGCTCGAAGGCCACTCTGAATCTGTCTTCGGCGTAGCGGTGACGCCGGACGGGAAGCGGGCGGTTTCCGCGTCCGACGACAAGACGCTGAAAGTGTGGGATCTGGAAAGCGGCATGCCGGTCGTCACATTCCATTGCGCCGCGCCGGCGCTTTGCTCCGCGTGCGTCCCGGCGCCTCGCGGGGTATTCGTCAATGAAGTGCGTATCGTTGCCGGCGACGACGGCGGCCGCGTGTATACCCTTTCGCTAGAGGAGTCCGGCGCGCGCGGAGCCAAGGCGAGAGCAAGGGCCTGACGCCCCAGGGCGGTTGGGACCGGCGAATCCGAGGTACGCTACGCGGCGAGGTCCCGGCGGTCCGATCCTGGATCATTAAGGTCGCTTCGCCGATGGCGAAGGCCGGATATCGACGCATCTTCCTCTCCTACGCCCGCAAGGACGGCGTGGATCAGGCGCTGCGTCTCCAGAAGGATTTGACGGAGGCGTGAAGACCGGAAAGGGGGTCTCGCGCCGGTTTCTCCCGGGTCTTACGTTTCCGAGATGTTAAGTTAGCGCCTGCGGCCTGGAGGCCTGGTCCACTAAGCCTTTTTGCCCAGAAGTTCCACTGCCTTCTTCAGCAGCACATCCTCGGCGGGTTTCTTTTCCGCCTCGTCCTTCACCACGGGCTCCCCGTCCTCGTCCAGTTCGATCTGCGAATCGGGCTCCTGAATCAGAGTCTGCGGGGCGACTCCACCGGCGGTGTCCTGGATAGCCTTCCCCGAAGGGGAATGGTATTTCGCAACGGACAGGATGACCGCGCCGCCATCTTCCATCGTCACGGGTTTCCGGACCGCCGCGTCGCCGTACGTGCGCTCGCCCACCAGGTCGGCGCGCTTGCTGTCTTGAAGGGCGGCAGCCGCTACTTCGGCCGCCCCGGCGGTCCCACGATTCGTGATCACCGCGAGCGGCAATTTCGTTATCGCCTTCGCCGGGTCGGCTTCGAAATCCTGCCGCGCAAAACGCTGCCCGAGTAAATAGCCGATCTTTCCCTTCGCCATGAAGAGGTTCGCCAGCTCGACGCCATCCCCTGCGGCGCCCACGGCGCAATTCCGAAGGTCCAAAACCAGTTTCTTCGCACCCTTGCTCTCAAGGCCGGTTACAGCCGCCGCGACCTCCTTGAGCTTGCCGGTTTCGAGCGTCTCGGAACGAATGTACCCAATGCCATCCGCCAGCATCTTCGAGTCAACCGCCGGATAAACCACGGCCGACCGCGTCAGGGTGATCTTCTGCGGCTCCGGCTTGCGAACCCGCAGCACCGAAATCTCGATGCTCGTGCCGGGTTCGCCGCGCAGCAGGATTTCAGCGTAGGCAAGCGGCATGTCGCGCGTGGCAACGCCCTTGATGGTCTCGAGCATGTCACCGGTCGAAAGGCCGAGCTTCCCCGCGGGAGTTCCGGGCACTGCCGCGACCACGCCCACGTATCCGAATCGCTTCGAGAGCACCAGGCCCACGTCGCCTTTCTGCGAATCCTTTTTCTTCTGATATTCCTTATACTGGTCCGCGTTCAGGTAGCTTGAAAAAGGATCGATCGATTCCAGAAGGCCGTTCAGCGCGCCCAGCGTGACGCTCTTGAGATCGGGCTCTTCCACGTACTCGCTCTTGATTCGAGAGAGCACTTCGGTGTAAACCGCCAGATGGCGATACGCCCCTTCCGGAGCCGCGCTCTTGCCAAGCATCGCACCAAGCAACAGAAACACCACCAGTCCGGTGGAGGAAAGTACGACCATCAACTTCGTGCGGCTGCTCATAGTTTGGGGACGGTCCTTTACATCTAAACTTACGTCCATTATATCAGGCGGGTTTCACGGAAATGGAATCCACGAAGTTGCCCGCCGCGTCAACGGCTCGAACCTTGTAATACAAACCGCCGGGGAATCCCGCGGGAGCCGCGTCGTCCGAAATAGAGAACGGCGCTTCGCTGATCTGAGGAGCGAACGGCACGGACGCGATCTTCTCGTCGCGGCGGTAGATCTCGTACCTCACGATCGGATCGCCCGCGGCGAAGGCCGTCGACCACATGACCCTGACCGGGCCGCCCGAAGGAGCGCGCTCCACCGTCACCGATCGCGGCGGCAGGAAACCGCTCGACGTGCGCTGGAAAAAGTTGGTGTCCGTGCCGTGCAAGGCCGCAACCCGCGCTTCGATGCCGCTTCGCCGCGACTGCGGCATCGGGTCCCGCAACTGGCAGGCGCTCAGGTCCGCAACGAGTTGGTCGCGCCCCGGGTCGCCGGCCTTGTCTATCAGGCCGATTCCCGCGATCACCGTGCTTACGCCCGCGACCGAAAGCGAGTACTGCAGGAAATCTTCATACGGCGCCTTGCCCGGCTTGCCGACGGATAGAACGCTCTGCCCCGGCGTTCCAGCGAACTTCTTCTCGAGGCCATACATTACGCCGTCGGCGAAGATCTTCATCCCAATGATGCCCATGCCCTTCGCCGCCGCGACGGGCACCGAGTTTGTCTGGTGGCAGAAATAATGCCTGTCGTTGGGGTTGATGGCGACGAGCAGCGTTTCGAGATTGTTGCGCGAATCGCGCCGGATCGCCGCCATGTGGACCGTTGGGTTCTCATGGCCTGTTATGCCGATGTGGCGGATGTATTTCTTGTGCCCGGGGTTGAGCCCGGTGAGGTTCGTGCCGTCGCGGAAATCGACCAGACCTGCGATGGCGCCGATGCGCGGCAGCGACTTGTCGCCCGGATTCTCGAGTCCCTCGTAAATGACGTCGACTTCGCTCTCCTGTGTCAGCGAGTGGATCTGCATGAGGTCGATGTAGGCGCCCTCCGGGATTTGGCCTTTGCCGTCTCCAAAGAATTGGCTAAGCGAACGCATCAGATCTTCGACGCAAGTGGCGCCGCCCCCCGCCGAGCGTCCGGCGGGCTTCGATCCGTCGCGAATCGCCGCCGACCGCAGGCCGGTCTTGGTCGCGAGGAAAAGCCTTGCGCGCAGCGATGCGTCGTAGCCCGGTTCGCCCGGAATCAGGTTGAGGATGCGAAAGGCCTTGTGATAGTTCCGCTGGCTGAGCTGGTAATTATTTGCGGTCTCGAGGTAAGTCAAGCCCATGCGAACGGCTTTGACGACGATTTCAACTCCCTCGCCGCCAGGCAGGTCCCACATGACCTTGTTGCCGCCGGCCAAGCCGAACGTCGTGACTTCGCGGCCCGTGCGGCCAAGGGGACGCGTGAGCAGTTTGCTTTCCGCCGGATGGGCCCAGAGAGCGTTACGCCCGCTCATGGGAAGAAAGGTTGTAGCCATGCTCGCGCCGGAAGCCCAGCGCATGGCGTCGCGGCGTGTGAAAGTCGAGGACATCGAAACCTCCTTGCAGGTGACAGCTACCCAGAATGTAGCATGGAAGGCGGGAGGATCGCTCCGGGACGCCCGAACTCCCGCCCTCTACCCGGCAGCGGGCTCGACCACCGCCGACATCGATCCCTTCGAGCGCGGCATGCGCCAGTCCGGCCCATACCCATGAATCTGCTCCCTGCCGAATTCCGCCTGCTCCAGCTCGCATGTCAGGACGATCGTGCGTCCCTTCGTGTCCACTTCTTCCGCGTTCCGGTAGGCTTGCTCGGCGGATAGGATGAATAGCTTCTGAAGCATCTCGATCACGTAGTCGTAGGTGTGATCGTTGTCGTCGAGCAGCACGACATGATAGAGCGGCGCCGGAGATTCACTCGTCCCGGTCCCGGTTGAAGGCGCTGTCGAAGGCGCTATCCTCGTCCGGGGCATCTTACTGCGCGCCTCGCGACAATAACATCGTCTTCAGCGTATGAAAAAGGATGTACAGGTCCAGACTGAACGACATATGCTTGATGTAGTACAGATCGTATTCGAGCTTGATGATCGTGTCTTCAACCGTGTCGCCATACTTGTGGTTGATCTGAGCCCAACCGGACACTCCGGGCCTCACGCAGTGACGCTGGCGGTAGTAAGGGATCTTTTGCGTCAGCATCTGCACGAATTCCGGACGCTCCGGCCGCGGTCCGATGATCGACATCTCTCCGCGAAGCACGTTGAAAAACTGCGGCAGCTCGTCGAGACGCAGGCGGCGCAGCCATTTTCCCACCGGTGTAATTCGCGGATCGTCCTTGCTTGCCCACACCGCTCCGGTCCGCGCTTCGGCATCCGTAAACATGGACCGGAACTTGTACACCATGAACGGCGCGCCGTCGAGGCCGGTGCGGATCTGTTTATAGAAAACGGGACCCGGTGAGGAGAGCTTAACCGCCAACGCCGTGGCCAGCATGACCGGCGCCGCAACAACCGTTCCCACCACCGCAATCAGGATGTCGAGGAGCGGCTGCAGCCGGTGGCCATAAGCGCCAGGGCCCAACTCCCTAGTGAAGATCAGCTGCGCGGGGCGGAGCTCCTTCGTGCAAATGCGGCCGCAGACGTTTTCATACGTTGCCGCCGCTTCCTCGATTCGAAAACCGGCGAAGCGCAATTCCAGAAGATCCTCCACCGGCATGCGGTCGCGCCTTTCGCTGAGTCCCACGACGATGAGATCGGGCTTCAGGCCGTTCGCTACGTGCCTCAGGTTCTCCACCGGGCCCAGCACGGGCACTCCCTGAAGACTGTTGCCGGCCGGCACGGCGTTGTGCAGGCAGCCTTCCACCCGCATGCCGAGGTCGCGATGATCGCGCAAGTAGGACGCGATTTCCTGCACCACCGGATTGCAGCCGACGAACAGAATCTTCCTCTCACCCACCACCTGCAATACATAAGTGCTGTGGAACTGCCTCCAGAAGAAAAGGATGACGAGCGCAAGCACGCTTCCGAGAAGCATCACGCGCTGTGGCATCGCAATGCCCTGCAACAGGTAGTTGGCAACGCCTTGCGCAATCGTCGCCAGGCCGATAACCCCACTAAGCTCCTGGAATAGACGGGTCTTAGACGTTACCGTGATGTCGGTGTAGAGGTCCTTGAAATGGAACCCGATCATGATGGTCGCGACGACGATACCGATCCGGAGCAGGCCGCGGTCGTACAGCAGGAAGACGGTAGGATCGTAGTCGAAGGCCAGATAGGCCGAGGCGACATACGCGGATGTAATTATGACGATTTCCGATAAGAGAAGGGTCAGGACTCCCAGCGGGACGAATATTCGGAAGAGACGAATCATCGGATATGGGTATTCACCGGAACCCGCGATGTAACGTCAGTCTAGCACGGCAAGTCCGGGCGCACCAAGAATCAGCGGCCTTATTGAGCGCAAATCTCAGTTCGCCGGTACGCTGCCGTCCGCTTTCCTCGAGCGAACGCGCGCCGCGGAGTACAGCTTCCCGACTTGATCGAAGGGCGCAAGTTGTCCAACCGGATCGGCGGCGTCAATGACCAAGAGCGGGCGTCCCAGGGCAGCCGCCAAATCCGGCAGGTCGTATGACTTAAGCGCTCCGGGCACGAGGCTCTCGTAGATACCGCGATGAAGCCGCCGCTCGACCACCGACCGCCACGAGACTAGCGCGCCGTCAAGCGTCACTTCCCGTATCCTCGAATCGAACGCCGCCGCATGCAGCATCGGCACGCCGCCGGCCTGTTTCCCGAAGCCTGAAATCCGGGCTGCATCCACTTCCGCCCTCGAGGCCAGCAAATCCACCGCGCGCACAATGTCGCGCGCCCGCATGCCGACCAGGGTCTTGCCGATCAGAAAAGCCGTTTGCGCGCTTTCGTAGTCGCCGAACCAGCGGGGGAAAGCGCCACCGGTTTCGAGGGCCGAGCGCGTCTCTCCGAATCCCCGCGCATCGATCGCCAGAACCACGTGGCCTTCCCGCACCATGCGCTCGATGGGACCGCCCTCAGCGGCATCGGCCTTCTTACCTAGCCCATTCACGTAAACCACGGCGGGGCGCTTACCGGCCGCCTGCGGAACCGCCGCTGGAAGAAAGATCAGGGCTGGAATCGCGATTCCGGGTTCCGATTGGTAGGTCAGCTTCTCGATCGTGTAGCCCGAGCGCGAGATGACTCCGAAACTCTGCGCCGCCACCGCTCCGGAGGCCGGCTCGTAACCGGATAGCTCGCGCGCACGCGCGATCACGTTCTTCCTGTCCGGCTCGGCTCGCCTCTTGTTGAGCGACCACACCGTCTCTCCGCCAAGCGACGTCGCCACCTGTCCGGTCGCGGTGCACCACAGCTCCTGTTCCGTGGCGATTTCGACAAGCGGTTCAGGCGCTTCGTCGCGCGCACCCTTGAGCCAGCGGCCGAACCAATCGTAAGCAGCGAGGCGGCGCGGCTTCGTGAACCCATGGCCGTCGTCCGCTTCGAACATCGCAATCTTCGCACCGGCGCCGGCGGTATCGTAGATGCGCTGGGCTTCATGAAAAGTTGCGCGCGCGCCGCCAATCGCAAAGAAATCGCGGATCGCCGAGAGGATCAGGTAAGGCTTCCCCGTAAAGACCTCGACGAAGTCGCCGTGATCGAGCCCGTCAGCGAGGAACGGGCCCAGAAGCTGCTCGGCGTCCTGCGGCCCGATTGTCTCGAGCAGCTTCCGCCATGAGGTGATGTAGCAGGACGGCGCGGCCACCTGAATGCGGTCGTCAAGCGCCGAAAGGTACGCCGTGTGCGTGCCGCCTCCCGAGTTGCCCGTGCAGCCGACGCGCGCGGCATCCACTTCCTTCCGCGACACCAGATAGTCGAGAGCGCGCACACCGTCCCAGATGGTGTAACGCGCAAGCGCGTCGCCCGCGAGCAGGCATTGCGCGCCGAGCATCGAATGCTCGGTTGTGGAGCCGTTGAGCTTCGATCCACCCAGATCCTCGTCGTAAATCTGTACGCGCTCGCCCTGCCCCAAGGTGTCCCAGGCAAGCGCCACGTATCCCTTCTGCGCGAAGGATCCGAGCATCTGCTGCCATGCCAGGTGCGATTTTGCGCCGCTCTCGTGCCCGAGCGGATAGAGAATCGCGGGGTACGGCGGGGTCCCGCGTGTTGGGATGTAAAGATTCGCGGTAACGAAGAACTTCGGCTGGCTCTCGAATATTACCTTTTCGATGCGGTATCCGTCCCGCTCGATGGTGGCGACGGTGCGGGCGTTGAGCGGCGTGCGCGCCGGCTCTCCTCCCACCGCCTTCCAGATTTTTTCACGGACATATTTCTTTCGCGCGGGGAGGTCTTTCGCCGTCAGCGCCGCGACCGTGCGTTCCCGCTCGTCGAGCAACTTCCCGGCGCGCGCCTTTAGGTAAACCGGCAGCATCTGCGTCAGATTCTTCGACTCGCTCAGCGCCCGGAGAAAGTCGGGATCGCTCGCACCCTGTGCAAAAGCGTTCGCCGCGAACGCGAGACACGCCACCGGATAAGACACGTTTTTCATTGCTTCGCCCCCATCAACCGGATGTCCGGCTCGCACGCCACCCTGGAAAACACGCTTCTCATTGCATCGCCCAAATTCAACCGGATGCCCGGCGCACGCGCCGCCCCGCAAGACACCGTTTTCATTGCTTCGCCCCCATCAACCAGATGTCCGACTCCGTTGTTTGCGCTCCGAAGTAGATCGCCCGCTCGTCGTCCGGGATGGACATTCTGGCCCCCAGATCGTACGGCGCCATCGAAAACAGTTCCTTCTGTTTCTTCGTCACGCTGTCCACGAGGTAGATCCGCCCGTTGCGCGTACCGAGCAGGCGCCGGCCGTCTTTGAGCCATTGAGGCGGGCCTCCGTGGTCCAACAGCCGTTCATACTTCCGCGTGTCGAACCTGTAGATCGCGCTCCCGGCCAAGCCTTTGGCCGTGTGAAAATGAACGCCGGCGAGCTTCGTCCCATCCCGCGACCACGACCACGCCTGGAAGAACTCGCTCCTGTCTCCGATGGGCTGCATCACTTCCGGAATCTGTTCCTTCCACGATTTCGCCGCGTCGAAAATCACGGGATTCCCTCCCATGACGTTCGCCAGAACCCGCTTTCCATCCGGCGAGAACAACGGCACATTCACGTTCGGACCGGAGAAGTTCGTCATTTGCCTGAATTCCGAGCCCTCCCGATCGACCGACCATATTTCGTACGTCCCGCTTCGATTCGAGAAAAAAATGATCCGCTTCCCGTCAGGCGACCAGCGCGGCGTTCGATTCTTAAACACGTCATCGGTTAGCTGCTTCAGCCCGGCGCCGTCCGTCCCAATCACCGAAAGGTTCTCCTGACGGGTCATGTTCACAAACGCGAGCCACTTGCCATCGGGAGAAACGTCCGGCGTCTGAGCCATATTCGAGCCTTGCGTGATCGCAACCGGCGCGCCGGCGATCTTCTCCGCCACCGGATCGAACGCGATCTTGTAGAGGTTGGCCGTACTCACCCTCTGAGCGTAGGCGATCTTCTGTCCGTCGCGCGAGATCGCGAACTGCGCCACGTAGAGCGCCGGCGTGCTGACAGGCTCAGGCGGTCCAAGCACGATTCCCGTCTTCTCGTCGATCGGCACGCCCCAGATGTTCATGCTACCGCCGCGATCGCTTCCGAAATAGAGGAAGCCGCCATCCGGCGCCCATACCGGGTTCCAGTCCATGAAGGCGTCGTTGGTTACCGCCACCACGCGGCCGTCCGCGGTCTCGGCCGCGGGCATTGTCCAGACGTCCCGCTGTCCGCCGCGGTTCGCCCAGTAAGCGATCCGATGCCCGTGGGGCGACATCCGAGGCTGGACGGCATCGCCCGTCGAAACCAGTTTCGTGCCGCCATCCTGCACCTTGATGGACCAGATCTGGCTGGTGGAAAAGCGCAGCTCCGGAAGCGCGACGCGCTCGGTAGCGTACAGGATCTGGGTTCCGTCGGGCGACCAGGATGGGTTGTAGCCCGTCGCCGAAAGCTTACGCGCAGCCCCGCCCGCGGCGTCCATCAGGAAGATGCCTCCTCCGTCGCGCTCGGAGCGAAATACAATTTGGCTTCCATCCGGGGAAAACGCAGGCTGCGTATCGTCGGCGGCGGAGGCCGAGGTCAAGTTTACGGACTGCTTCTCACCGATCTTCCTCGAATAGATATCCAGGTTGCCGGAGGCGCCCGAGACGAAGACCACGGTGGCGCCGTCGGCACTGAGACTCGGAAACGTTTCCTGGCCCGGCGTACTCGTGATCTGCGCGAACGTTCCACTCTTCATGACCGGTTTCGGTCTCGAACAACCCGTAAGCGCCCCCGCGGCGGCAGCGGCCAGGAGAAACGAAATCGCTCGCGTCATTTCGCGGGAATCTCCATTGCGAGGTCCTCTAATTCTACTCACCTTTGAGTATCCAGATATCGGCTTCGGAAGCGCCCAGGCTGAAGTAAAGCGACCGGTCGTCGCCGGCCAGAGTCACGGCGCCGACAAAATCCTGCGGAGCGACCGATAGCACCTCTTCGCGCTTTCCCGTGCGGCTATCCAAACGATAGATCCGGCCCTCGTGCGTGAATAGCAAGTGACGGCTGTCTCTCATCCAGACCGGGTATGCTCCGGACTCGGTCAGCTTTTCGTATTTTTTATCAGCGAGCGAATAGAGAAAAATTCCCGAAGGGCCGCGGTCCGCCAGCCGCCTGTCCCCCGCAATCCGCTTCCCGTCCGGCGACCAGGATCTCGCTAGAAACCATTCCGCCTCCCCCTGCATTTTCTCAAGCGCGTGCGGTTTCTGATCGGTCCACGGCTTCGCGGCGTCGAGCAGCACCGGACTTGCGCCCAACATGTTCGCCAGCACTTGGGTCCCATCGGACGACAACACCGGTACGGCAACGTTCGGACCGGCGAAACGCGTAAACTGTTCGAGTCCGCTACCGTCCAGGTGGATACTCCACAGTTCGTATTTGCCGCTGCGGTTCGAGGAAAACATGACCCGCTTCCCGCCCGGCGACCAGCGGGGAACCAGGTCCTTGAAATCGTCGTCGGTCAATTGGCGGAAACCGGAGCCATCCGTCTTGAGAACGAAGATATCGTCGCGCTTGCCGATTCCGCCAAAGACGAGCCATTCCCCGTCCGGCGAAACATCCGGCGCCACCGCCAGCCGCGAACCCTGCGTCACCGGGGTAATTCGCCCGGCCACCACGCCCTTTGACGGATCGAGCGTCACTTTCTGCAAGTTCGACGAAAGACTCCGCTGCACATAAGCGATCCGCCGGCCATCGCGCGAGATGCTGAACATCCCGGTATAGGAGGAAGGCGTCGTAATCGGCTCGGGCGGGCCGCCGGGCTTACCGGATTTCTCGTCGATCGCGATGCGCCACAGGTTCATGCTGCCGCCCCGGTCGCTCGAAAAATAGAGATACTTCCCGTCCGGGGACCACTTCGGCGACCAGTCGACATGCGGGTCCCGGGTAACCGCCACCGGTTCGCCTCCGCGCGCCGGAATCGTCCACACATCGCGCTGCCCGCCGCGCGCCGCCCAATAGGCAATGCGCTGCCCGTGCGGCGACCAGTGCGGCTCCACGGCATCGCCGGCGAAAACCAGCCGCCGCTGGCCCGACGCCACGTCTATCGCGAAAAGCCGGCTGGTCGTGAAACGCAGCTCGGGCAGAGAAACGCTCTCCGTGTTGCAGGCGATCTCTTTGCCGTCCGGCGCCCACGCGGGGTTATAGCAGGAGTCCGTCAGCCGCCTCGCCGACTCTCCCGTCGCTCCCATCAGGAAAATGCCGCCGCCATCCCGCTCGGAGCGGAAGGCGATGGTCTCTCCATTCGGGGAAAGCGCCGGTTGCGTGTCGTCCGCCTTTGAATCCGCGGTCAAATTAAGGGCGTTCTTCCCTCCCGCGCGCTGCAGGTAGATATCCCAGTTACCGGCCGCCCTCGATGCGAAGAAGACCGATTTCCCATCCGCCGAAATGCTGGGGAACAGCTCTTCGCCCGGTTGTTCCGTGAGCCGCTCAAACAATGCGTTGCGCGCGTTCGCTACCGCGCTTGGGCGAGGAACGAAGCGCCACGCCGCGAACACGAGCGTAAGCACAGCGGGGATCAGCACCCAACCCCAGCGGATGCGGCGTTTCGAAACGGCGGGAGTGGCGACTGTCACCGAGTGAGCGGCGCCGGACATCGTCACAGTGGAAAGCAGGAGGCTGCGATCGAGCGCTTTCAGATCCGCAAGCAGTTCCCCCGTTGTTTGGTATCGCGCCGCCCGGTCTTTCTCGAGCGTCCGGAGTATGATTCTGGTGAGTTCGGGCGATATTCTGCCCGGCTCAATCGGTTCGGGGGGCTTGTTCAATATCGCGTCAAACAGCACCGCCATCACTTCGCCGCGAAACGGCCGCCGTCCAAGCGCCATTTCGTAGAGCACCACGCCGAAGCTGAAAATGTCCGAGCGCGCGTCCACATCCTCGCCTCTCGCTTGTTCGGGAGACATGTAAGTCGTGGTCCCGAGCATCGTGCCGGGATTCGTCAAAAAGAGCTGTGTTTCGTCGCCTTCCGCGGGCGTTGCCAGCTTGGCAAGACCGAAGTCGAGGACCTTCGCCTGTCCCCGCGCCGTGATAAACAAGTTGGCCGGCTTGATGTCCCGATGGACAATGCCCTTCGAATGCGCAGCCTCGAGAGCGTCCACTGCTTGAACCGCCAAGCCAAGCAGTTCCATCTCTTCGAACGGACCCTCCTTGAGACGGTCCTGCAGCGACCGGCCTTCGAGCAGCTCCATCACGATGAAGGGCGCGCCCTCAAACTCGCCGATATCGTGAATGGTGCAGATATGCGGATGGTTCAAGGCGGAGGCGGCGCGCGCTTCTCGCTGGAAGCGTTCGAGCGCCTGAGCGTTCTTCGCCATGTCCGGCGGAAGAAACTTAACCGCGACTCCGCGTCCAAGACGCGTGTCCTCAGCGCGGTAGACCACTCCCATGCCACCGCTCCCGAGCCGGTCGAGAATGCGATAGTGCGAGATGGTTTTGCCGTGCATTCAATGGGTGCGGCGCTCGCCGGAGAGATCGGGGGCGGGGAGGAGCCGCGTTGTTATACACCGGAGCCGGGTGTAATGGTTTGGCTTCGAACTGGGTGGCGCAGACGAAGAGATTTCTTTGCAATGGGCAAAAGACGAAGTCATGTTATTTAGAATCAGCTACCCTCCGTATTACGAACCTAAGCGATATTGCTACAAACCGGGTCCGATCGCGGAAATGAACTAGCACCAGGACCGCGTGTTCCGGGAGCCGGCCACCGACGCCAGTGTACAAACACAACGGCCAGACGGGTAATCCCAGAGAGCGTTTCGGAGTACCGCCACTCTATCTACAGTAATACCATGGCTTGTCAAGCTTGGCGGCGGTCGAAACAATGTTTTCCCGAGCTCCCTGGCCCGACCGCGCAAGACATCGCCCAAATATTCAATGCGGCCGCGAATGTAGAACTGCCGATTGGGCGCGGCCGCACGTCGCCTGTGAGCCGGTTGAACAAGGGGCAAGGCAATCGCCCGGATCGAGTCAGCGACGGCAATTTGCCGCCCGATGAGCGAACGCTGAGCCGTTGGTATCTGCAGGAGCAAACCTACGGCAACGCGGGAACCAATCCCCTGTTCTCCGACGGGCAAACGCAGCTTTACGGGTCTATCTTCAAGAGCTTTCGAATCGCCGAGCACAGCGCCCTCCAGTTCCGCGCCGATTTCTTCAACGCGTTTAACCACCCGGACGTCAGCACGCCGCGCGCCTCGATCGGCAGCAGTACGAATGGCAGGATCACCGCCACGTCAATCGACGGCCGGCGAATGCAGTTCGGGCTGCGGCTATCGTTTTGAGCCTTACAGTTCGACTTGCGCCCGATGGGTCGTCATCCGGCCAGAGTGCTCTGTAATTCTACTCGAGTGGACGTCGGGCTGGTGCGAAACGTAAAATCGAGAGATGGCGGCGTGGCAAGATTTCCTCAGTAGTAGCCCGCAGGTCTGCGGCGGTGAGATTTGTGCAACAGGGACCCGAATTCCCGTTACGGTGATCCTCGACAGTCTTGCCGAGGGCGCCTCGAAGGACGAGATCCTGGCGAGCTATCCCTCCCTTCGCATCGACCACATTAGTGCAGCACTGGCCTACGCGGCAGAATTGGCGCATGGGGGCCGGCAGAACATCCTCTCAGCATGCCTTCACACCCGTCCGAAGTACCATCCGGCGGGGGAGAGCCGGGAATCCGATAGCGTGGGTCTCATTCGATCACAACAATGCCGAGGTTCCTGAGGGCGTCCCTCGTATCCGTCTCAAGTCGTGCGAACGCTGGTAGTGGCCGCAACGGAGACCAGTCTGTAATCAATTCCGCTAACCTGTGGGCCGCCCTTGCCGGCTTGAAGCGCTTTGCGCGCCGCCCCGTGGCGCCGCTTGCAGTCCGTAGCGCGATATAAAGCGTCTCCTTGGGGTCTGGTACCCGCTCCCATCTACCGACGGGCGGTAGATCAAGAGGATCCGTTCCCGAAGGACGATCCGCTGCCTCGCGCAGAGCCGCCTCGTTGTGCAGGAGCCAAGCCTCCTGCATCCTCACGGGCACAATGCATACGTGGCGCAATCCGGTTGTGTTGGCGGCCCAAATTTGGGTGTAGCGAACTTCCGGGTTTTGATTCTCGGCGTCGCGGTGCACGAAAAGAATGTCGCACGGATACAGCGTCGTCGCGACAACCAGCCGTTCACCGAGTCCTTCAGGTTTTTCTCGAAGCCATCTCAGATCAGCCCATCGTATTTCTATTGCCGCCGATGTTAGCCGCGCAATTAGCCATTCCAGAATCCGCACGAGCACGACATCGGACGACCCGTCGGTTACGAGCGTAGCTCGAAATGTCATTCCACCGGCTCCGCCTTAGAGGGGACCAGCGGCAATTCGAGCTGCATGTCTTTGCGTTGCATCACCCGTGTGACACCGACACGCCCTTCTCGTTCCTCACTTACCATGCTCGCGATCGGATTCAGATAGGCCAGCAGATCTCCACGGGTGACGGTGGGTTCATTAACCGCCTCCGCATCGCGCCACGTTTTCGAGAGGTGGCGTATTGACAATCGAGACGATTCCGCGCCGTTCCACATGCCGGGTCCCGCTTGGGCCAAGAGCAAGGCGTCATCATGCACACACGCGACAACGGACGGTGAGTGAGTATTGACGATCACTTGCCTAAGAGGATTGTCTACGTCAACCGGCTCTTGCACATCAACAGCCAAATCGCCGAGCAGTTCGATCACGGCAGCGATTCGGAGGGGATGCATCCCGTTCTCCGGCTCTTCGAGGCAAAGTAGTCGTCGGCTCTTCGGATCAGCCTCCATTACAGTCAGCGCGAGAAAACGCAACGTGCCGTCGGACAAGGCACTGGCGATGTGCTCAGTATTATGGCGATCAGTCATGGCAATATTGAGAAGTTGGCGTTTTTCGTCCACATCAACGGAGACTCGACGCACGTTCTCGACAAGCTGCGAGAGTCTGTTGGCGACGCGGGCATAGACGTCTCCCGCTCCGCCGGGGTGGTCTCGTTCAGCCGTCTGGGCAAGTTCGTAGAGCGCGGCTGGCAAATGGGCTCCATTAGGGCCGATGCTGCGAGAGGCGGTGAATCCGTCAGGTGCGCGCAACGCCGACGGCTCAAGCTGGAGTTGGGTCCAACTCGCCATCTCTTCTTGCGCGAGGACAAGCGTTCGATGTTCAGCGGCATTATTCACCGATGACAGCATTGTGCGTGGCAAATTCGACGCAGGAACGCGCCGCGGACGGCCGCCACCCAAACCACCAACGCTGTCGGCGTGAAGCGAGACAACTGTCCCATCGCTTTCAATCTCGGTCGAGATGTAAGGACTCGTTCGCCGGCCGAGCACAGCCGAATCTCGCCATGCCTTCTTGTGCGGAAACCCAAGGCGAGTCTTGGCTCCCGATCGATTTATGTGCGTCATCCGCTCGCGGACTATTTCCAACGCACCCATGGTCTTGATAGTCTTGTCAGGTCGATAGCGCAGTTCCAGTTCGTATTGGAGGAATGTCATCGACGCTGTAGCTGTCTGGCCGAGGGCATCCTCTCCTTCCGCGGGAATCACCAATTCCGCAACGAACTTCATAGTGTCGGCGATCTCCCCACCGTTTCGCCGAAATAGAGTCCGCACATCACCACGACGTGCATCACCACCTCGCACGGTTAGCGCGGCTTCAACAAGAGGCTTGCCTGCCAGCGCCGCAAGGAAAGCGATCGCATCAAAGAGATTGGACTTCCCGACGCCATTAGGCCCGGCAATACACGTAAAGGGGCCAAAGCGGACATCGACGCGAGCTAGATTCTTGAAGCCATCCACCTTCAGGCGCGTCAACATTCGGCAGCATACTCCCTTGTCCATTAACGCACACACGTCCCGCGTCCGTCGAAGCTCCCGCAGCCCAAAACTCGCATCGTCATGCAACTTTGGGTACATCTCAGCCGGCCGCGAATCGGAACTTGGACGTGGCTTCATTTCGGACATCAAGGGCCGTTGCAGCCTCAGTCGCGTGAGTCAATCCCGTATTAGGAACGCTCTGGCTAGAACTCCGTCGGGGCACAAGCGTGGGAGCCTGGGGCGTTCAGTTTCACTTCCGCTTGAGGTATTACGCCCACCCGCAGAATCGGCGACGAGCCGATTCCGTCCACATGGTCGACCACTCGGAACGCGCTCCCGAGCGGGCTGCAGGAAGGCGTTGTCAGACCTCTAAGTGAATAGTATCGAGTATGCCCGCTAGGCAAAAACTAGGCGATGATTTCCCGGATAGGCTGTCCGAAATCGATGTCCAACCGCTTGCGGCCTGGAACTTCCAACTTCCGCGGGTCGAGTCCGAGCTGGTGCAGCACCGTGGCGTGGATATCGGTCACATAGTGCCGGTCCTCGACGGCATGGAAACCGATCTCATCCGTCGCTCCATGCGCGACGCCGCCCTTGATGCCGCCGCCAGCCAGCCATACGGAGAAACCAAACGGATGATGGTCGCGGCCGTTCGAGCCTTGCGCCCCTGGCGTCCGGCCAAACTCGGTCGCAAATACCACAATCGTGTCGTCAAACAGGCCGCGCTGCTTCAAGTCCTTGAGGAGACCCGCGATCGGCCTATCCACTTGTTGGCAAAGTTCGGAATGCCCCTTCTTGAGATTACTGTGCGCATCCCACCTGCCGGCCCCACCGTTCTGTCCGTGGAACACCTGCACAAAATGCACACCCGATTCCGCTAAGCGCCGCGCCGCAAGGCACATCTCTCCAAACGGACGAGTCGTATCATGATCGAGGCCGTATAGCCGGCGAGTCGCTTCGTTTTCGTCACTGAAGCGCATCACTTCCGGAACGGCCGTCTGCATCCGAAAAGCCAGCTCGTATGACTTGATTCGAGCTCTCATGGCCGCATCGTCCGGGTACTCGACAGTCGAAACCCGGCTGAATTCGCTGAGGAGATCGAACTCGCTTTTCTGCTCCTCTTTCGATACACCGGCCGTCGGCGTGGAATACGGCAGAGAATTCTCGGCGCGTACTTCCAACTGGACTCCGCCGTGCTCCGGCCCCAGGTAGGCAGCCCCATGAGAGGCAACGCCGCCGCAGCAGGTATCGACGGGTTCACCGAGAACGACGAACTGAGGAAGGTTCTCGTTCATACTGCTCAACCCGTAATGGACCCACGATCCGATCGTCGGGAATTGCCCTTCGAGCACGTGCCGGCCCGAGTGAAACTGCATTTGCGCGCCGTGATTGTTGTCGGTGGTCCACATCGAGCGCACCACCGCGATGTCGTCGATGCATTCAGCCACGTTCGGCCACCAATCGCTGACTTCAATTCCGCTTTGACCGTGTTTCTTGAAACCCACCTGCAAGGGATAGAGGCTCGGATGAATCTTGTGGAGCCCCGCGATCACCTCGCGCAGGTTCTTCTTGACCAGCGGATTTTCCTGATAGTCCTTGTACGGCGTATCGGCCAAACTATAACCGCCGTACTTAGTCAAAGCCGGCTTGGGATCGAACGTTTCGACGTGGCTGACGCCGCCAATCATGAACAGCCAAATGACACGCTTGGCTTTCGCGGGGAAATGCGGTTTGCCGTCCGGCGGCTGCCATCCCGCGGTTGCCGCCCGAACGACGCCGTCGCCGCTAAGCATCGCCCCGAGGGAAAGTCCAGTGAAGCCCATTCCCAGATCGGCGAGGAAGTTCCGGCGTAATATGGGGTGCGAAGCCGGGTACGTCTTCATAAGCTACTCTCCTTCATCGGATCGTCACGAAATCATTGTGGTTGAGCAGGACGTGAACAAAGCTTTCTCGCGCGCGTTCCCCGGTGGGCGCGGACACCTTTAGAGACGCGAGCAGCTCCGGCTGCCGCACGAGGAATCGCTCGCCGATCGATTGTTCCTCGGTGGATGGAAGACGTCCGAGTACGGTCTCAAAGGCCGCTTTGACGAAAGCGGCGGGCGCAGACTCCAGGCCGATGCTCTTCGCAAGCACGCGGGCCTGCTCCTGGCCGATCCGGCTGTTGGCCAGGGCAAGCGCCTGCTGCGGGACCACGCTCTCGTTTCGCGTATAGCACTCGGCGGGATTCGGGGCGTCGAACATCTTCAGAAATTCCATCTGCGTATCGGGCGAATGCCGGAAATAGATGCTGCGGCGCCGCGATTCGAGACCTTTCGTTTCGTCGATCTCCGGGCCGCCCATCGCGGAATCCATCCGACCGGCCAGATAGAGGATGCTGTCCCGCACGACTTCGGCTTCCATCCGCCGCGGATTCATACGCCACAGATATTTATTTTCAGGATCGATGGCGGCGCTTGGGTGGTTTGCCTCCCCGGCGGTTGAGCGCATGCGGTACGCACTGCTCGTAACCATCAAGCGGTGGATGGCTTTCATACTCCAGCCGGATTTCACGAACTCCGTGGCGAGCCAGTCGAGCAGCTCGGGATGAGAAGGAGCCTTGCCGTTCAGGCCGAAATCGAAAACAGTGCTCACCAGCGGCTTCCCGAAATGACGCAGCCACATATGATTGATCGCCACCCGCGCCGTGAGAGGGTTGCCGGCGGAGGCAATCCATTGGGCGAGCGCCGTGCGCCGGCCGGTACTCTTGTTCAGATACACCTTGCCGATGGAGCTGTATTCGGCCTCCTGAGTCAGCGCCTTTTGCGCCGCGCTCAGCCGCTTCTGGGCTTCGGTTATCTTCTTCTCATCCGGCTTCTCCGCCCGCAATGCTTCAGTGAACTCAAGCTGGGCTCGCAGCACGTTTTCGTCCGCTTTTAATATGCCCGCTTTGCGCTCGGCCTTCTTCGCCGCGTCGGCGAGCGCCTCGTACCCAAGATCCGGGGGAACTGCGTACTTCGCCTGATCGGCGGCAATCCTGGCCTCAAGCGCGGGTAAATACTCTTTGGCGGCGGCGAGCGCTTTTTGCGCCAGTGCGAGCTGGTCGGACGCGCCACGCAACTTCTCGTAGCCCGCCTTCAGGTTTACGCTTTCCAGTTCCCGCTCAACCGCCGTGTACGCTTCCCGCTTCTTGCCGAGCTCCGCTTCGGCGCGCTCGATATCGGATTTTGCCTGTGCAATCAGATCGGCGTGTACAAACGAGCGGTGGTCCGGATAATAGGATTCGATGGGAAGCGAAACAGATTCGATCTTGCCCAAGGGCGCCCCGAGCGACAGGGGAACCGCGGGCGTCAGCACGTTCTCCTTGTCGGGATTCTGAATATCACCACGAATCAGAAGATAGGTGGGGCGATCGAGAGCGGCGTCATAGATCCGTGTGAGCCCATCCTTATCGGTATCGACTTCGCCCTTCACGCGATCCACGCGAACCTCGTACGGTTCGAAGAAAGAGCGGAACTTATAATACTCGGCCTGCGAAATGGGATCGTACTTGTGATCGTGGCAGCGGGCGCATTTTACGGTGAGGCCGAGAAGCCCCAACGCCGTGTGGTCGACCGCGTCCTGCAGCCAGCCATCCCGGTCATACTTGCTGTAATTGCGGGCCAGGAAACCGGTGGCGGGCAGAGAGTTCGGATCTTTCGGCGAGATTTCGTCGGCTGCGAGCATATCGACGACCATGTCGTCATAGCCCTTGTCGCGATTGAGCGATTCGACGATCCAGTCGCGCCAGCGCCACATGAAGCGGTGACTGTTGCGAACATCGTTGCCTTTCCGCCAGCCATACCAGTCGCTGTAGCGCCAGACATCCATCCAGTGGCGGGCCCAGCGCTCGCCGTAGCGTGGATCCGCGAGCAGCCTGTCGACGGCTGTTTCATATGCGTTCGGTGAGCCGTCGGCCAGAAACCGGTTGATCTCGGCCGGAAGGGGCGGCACCCCGATCAGGTCCACATAAGCCCGGCGAAGCAATGTCCGTTTGTCGGTCTCGGGCTGTGGGACCAGATTCCGCTTGGCGTGCTCGGCGGCGAGGAAGGCATCGATCGGATTGCGCACCCAATCCGCATTCTTGACGACAGGAATCGCCGGACGCTTGGGAACGACAAAAGCCCAGTGCTTCGAAGCGGCAGGTTCAGGCGCAGCCGAAGCCTCGATCGGCCGCTCGTAGAGCGCGTCTTGATCGATCCACTTGGCGATCGCCTCGAGTTCCGCCTCAGAGAGCTTGACGGCTTGAAAAGGCATGTGCGGCTCAACGTCGTGTTTGGCGACTTTGAGCAACAGGCTCGCTTTGGAGTTGCCGGGCACGATGGCGGGTCCGCGGTCGCCGCCTCGAATGGCGAGATCCCGACGCGATAGATCCAGGCCCGATTTCTTTAGCTGAGCGGAGTGACAACCGACACAACGCTTTTCGAGGATCGCGCGTCCGAGAGGCTGTTCCGCCTGGACGAGTAATGGAAGAGAGGCCAGGACCAATACACGCAGCCACGTCATACCGACTAATCTATCTCTTTTCGACATAGTTTGCACGGGCCCGCGATGCTCCGGAGGGAAGCTCGCCCCCCTGGCACAAGGCTGACGCACGAATCAGCACTTAGGACCTGGAAGGAAACAACCGTTGCAATCGGCAGCCGGTGGGGCGCTACCGCGCAAATGGCAGGCCACAAACGACGATGGCCTGCCCCACCGCCACACGTTCCATCGGCAAATCTGCAACATTTATTTCCCGACAAGCCCTTACCGGAGAAACTTTAACGAAAGCTGGATGTCGCGTGGATCGCGCGTGGTCCCACCGATCCGGCCGAACTGAGCGGTCCCGATCGTCGCGCCGGGAGCATCGGCGGCGCGAGAGCCGAAGGACGCGACAGATCGTAACTTCGCAAAATAATACTGGCTGGTGGGTGTCGTGTCCAGGTTTGATGTTGGTTTGGCGGATGAAAGGATCGTTGATCGCCAAGTCCACCCATGTGTTGGCGGCTTCGCGCCGATAGCCTCGCCATTGTGGCTGTTTGGGAGCGCTTGAGGCGGCGCCCGAAGCGGCTCGTCCGGGATCTTCGCCAAGCGCACGTCGCCGAATCCCCAATTTGACGCTAAAATGGAAACTGGTGTCCCACTGCTTCGCGAGACCTGATTCATTATGATCGACGCCATTCTGGCCAAAATCTTCGGTACCAAGACCGAGCGCGAGATTAAGGCGCTCCGGCCCACGCTGGCCGCCATCAACGATTTTGAGCCGGCCCTGCAATCGCTTTCCGACATCGACCTGGCCGCGAAAACCATCGAGTTCAAGGAAAAGCTCGCCCAGGGCGCGACGCTCGAAGACATCCTCCCGGAAGCCTTCGCCGTCTGCCGCGAAGGCGGCCGCCGCGTCCTCAACATGCGGCACTTCGACGTTCAGTTGATCGGCGGCATGATCCTCCACCGCGGCCGCATCGCCGAAATGAAGACCGGCGAGGGGAAAACGCTGGTTGCCACGCTGCCCTGTTACCTGAACGCGCTCGAAGGCAAAGGCGTCCACGTCGTCACCGTCAACGACTACCTCGCCAAACGCGACGCGGAGTGGATGGGCCGCCTGTACAAGTTTCTCGGTCTCACCGTCGGCATCATCGTCCACGATCTCGACGACCAGGAGCGCCAGGACAACTATAACTGCGATATCACCTACGGAACCAACAACGAGTTCGGCTTCGACTACCTGCGCGACAACATGAAGTTCCGCATCGAGGATTGCGTGCAGCGCGGGCATTACTACGCGATCGTCGACGAGGTGGATTCCATCCTCGTCGATGAAGCGCGCACGCCGCTCATTATTTCGGGCCCGAGCGAGGAATCGACCGACAAGTATTACAAGATCAATCGCATCATCCCCAAACTCATCCGCGGCGAAGTAATCGAAGGCAAAGAGCCGGGCGAGAAATACACCACGGGCGATTTCACGGTCGACGAGAAGCACAAGTCGGTGGCGTTGACCGAGGACGGCGTCTCGAAGCTGGAAAAGCTTCTCAACGTCGTCAACCTGTACGATCCGCTGAACATCGAAATCAACCACCACGTGCAGCAGAGCCTGCGCGCCCACATCATGTTCCTGCGCGACCGCGACTACGTCGTGAAGGACGACCAGGTCATCATCGTCGACGAATTCACGGGCCGCCTCATGCCGGGCAGGCGTTGGTCGGACGGGCTCCATCAGGCCGTCGAAGCCAAGGAAGGCGTCAAGATCGAACGCGAGAACCAGACGCTTGCGACCGTCACTTTCCAGAATTATTTCCGCATGTACAAGAAGTTGTCGGGCATGACGGGAACGGCGGAGACCGAAGCCGCGGAGTTCCAGAAGACCTACAAACTCGACGTCACGGTCATCCCCACGCACCGCAGGATGATCCGCGCCGAGAATCAGGACATGGTTTACCGCACGGAGGACGAGAAATTCCGTAACGCCGCGAAGGAAATCAAGGCGATGCAGGAATCCGGCCGGCCGGTTCTGGTGGGTACAATCTCGGTCGAGAAATCCGAGCGGCTCTCGGGCATCCTGAAGAAGATGGGCGTGAAACACGAAGTGCTGAACGCCAAGCAGCACGACCGCGAAGCGCAGATCGTCGCCCAGGCCGGCCGCAAATCCGCGGTTACGGTTTCAACCAACATGGCCGGGCGCGGAACGGATATCCTGCTCGGCGGAAACGCCGAGCATCAGGCGCGGGAGAGTTTGCGGAAGCAGGGGAAAAATCCCGACGAGATGTCCAAGGCCGAGTGGGAGGCCGTGCTCGCGAAGTTTCAGGAGGCGTGGCAGACGGAGCATGAGGAAGTCGTCGCGCTCGGCGGTCTTCATATTCTGGGAACCGAGCGTCACGAATCGCGGCGCATCGACAACCAGCTTCGCGGCCGCGCCGGACGCCAGGGCGATCCGGGCAGCTCGCGCTTCTATCTTTCTTTGCAGGACGACCTGCTGCGCATCTTCGGAGGCGAGCGGATTCAGAACCTGATGCTCCGCCTCGGCATGGAAGAGGACGTGCCCATCGAGTCGCGCCTCATCACCAAGCGCATCGCGGCGGCTCAGAAAGCGGTCGAAGTGCAGAACTTCGAAGCGCGCAAGCACCTGCTGGAATACGACGACGTCATGAACAAGCAGCGCCAGGCGATTTACGGCATGCGCCGCAGCCTGCTTGAAGGCGGGGACCAGAAAGAGCGCATTTCCGATATGGTGCGCGGAATTCTGGCGTCCTTCGTCGACAGGCGCTGCCCTGAGAAGGAACACCCGGATATGTGGGATACGACCGGCCTTTCCACGGATATCCTAAGCCAGTTTGGGACCAGGATCACCACCGGGGACATCGCCCGGATGTCACGCGGCGAGGTCGAGGAAACAATTTTAGCCAGATTGGAGTCTTTCTATCAGCAGAAGCAGGATCTGGTCGGCGCCGATATCATGCGCCAAACCGAGCGCATGGTGATGTTGCAGGTCATCGACGATCAGTGGAAAGACCATCTTCTTTCCATGGACCATTTGAAAGAGGGGATCGGTCTGCGAAGTTATGGGCAGAAGGACCCGCTGGTCGAGTACAAGAAGGAATCCTACGCGCTGTTTGAAGCGCTGATGGACCGTATTGAGGATGAAACCATCCGCTACCTGTATTTCCTGCAAGCGGTGCAGGGGCAGCGCCCATCTCTGCCTTTCCCGGACGAAGACGAGGGAGATGAGGAAGACGATACCCCGGACGGGCGCGCGGCGGGAGCGCTTCCGACCGCCGAGCAGCGGGCCATGGCGCAGAATTCCATGGAAGACTTCACGCGCAATATCCAGCGGAAGAAGGAACGGGAACTCGCCCAGCTGCAGTTCGTGGGCGGCGACGGTTCGTCGAACGAGCAAAAACAGGTCATCCATGCGAACAAGATCGGCCGTAACGACCCTTGTCACTGCGGCAGCGGAAAGAAGTACAAGAAGTGCCATGGCTCCTAGCCCGGGCCTGGCGGAAACACGGAGCTCAAGGACCATCCAGGCGCCACCCGCCGCAATTGTCCCTTTAAGGACGATCCGGCGGCTGCGGGTGCCTGCCCGTATGGCGCCTACCCTCCTTTTCGCCGCGATACTGCTCCTCCCCTCACTCGCGGGGGCGGCGATCTGGCCGGAACGGTTAGGAGACTTCGAGCGCGCGTCAGCGAGGCGGTTCGCCGTCGCGGACCGCTCGATCTGGCTTGAATACGGCTTTGAAGACGCCGAGCAGGTCCGTTACGAAAAGGACGGAAAGGGATGGACGGCGACGGCCATCCGTCTCCACGATTCCACGGGAGCGATGGCGGCATTTCAGTGGCAGCGCCCGGCTGGCGCCATCCCATCTCAGCCAAACCCGTCCGCGCCCGTTCCTTTGCCGGCGCAATCCGGCGCGCAGCCTGCCGCGACCCAGCCCGACGCTACGCCCGCGGCAACCCAGCCCTCAGGAGCGCAGCCTTCCGGTACTCAGCCTGCGGGAACCCGGCCTGGACCGAAGCCTTATCGGCCGGAGTTGCTGGCTGTCGAGACTCCCGGCGCCTTCATGCTCGCGCACGGCAACTACTTGCTGACCTTCTCCGGGAGAAAACCCGAGCAGGCCGAGCTGGAGGAGCTTTACCAAGTTCTGCCCCGCCTCGAGCAGTCTTCCTTGCCCATACTGCGAGAATATTTACCCTCCCAGAACCGCATCCCGGGCTCCGAACGCTACGTGCTCGGACCGGTGGCGCTCGAGAGGTTTCAGCCCGGCATAGCCGTTTCCACGGCGGCGTTCCATATGGGAGCTGAGGCCCAGATCGGCCGTTTCCGCGCCGCCCACGGAGAAATCACGCTCGGAGTGTTTTCCTACCCCACCCCGTCAATGGCCCGGGAGCGGGCCGAGGCGTTTCAGAAGGTCCAGGGCGCCGTTGTAAAGCGAACCGGCCCGCTGATCGCCGTGATCCTCTCTCCTCCCGACCTTGACGACGCGGAGCGTCTTTTGGCGCAGATTCGCTATCAGGCTAGCGTTTCCTGGAGCGAATATGTGCCGTCCCGGAAGGACAACATCGGAACCCTCATCGTGAATATTTTCATACTGATCGGGTTCCTCCTGGTGTTCGGAACCGTGGCCGGAGTCGCGTTCGGCGGCATCCGCGCTTTCCGCCGGAACCGGTCCGCCACCGATCCGGACGCGCTCACTACGCTCCACCTCGGCGGGAGATAAGCGGCAAAGTTTTGTTCGCCTTAGACGGAAATCCACAGGGAAAAACCGCTGTTTCGGTCCTTTATTTCGCCAGCTGTGGAAAACGGTCTCGCCGCTAACGCACTCATCCGGATAGCCTTACGGACAAAGCAAACGCTTCTTTTTTTTCCTTGACTGAAATCGTCGGTAGAAATATGATTCCATTACCAAGGTTTTTGCCGGCTGCGAAGCCGTCGAGACTGATTCTCCCAACATCACCCAGTTAACCTGGGGATGGGTGCCCACCCTCGTGAAAGGGTGGGCATTTTTTCGCTTACCCTCTCGTGCAGGGCGCGGTGGAGCGCCCCCGGCCGGCCGGCCGGATCGACGTCGACATGCCGGAAGTACGCTCAACGTACAACCGCCTGCCATATTCGTTAGGGCTCGTCGGGAAATAACTGTTCCGCACTTGCCGATGGAACTGTAGCGCCGGTGGGGCCGGCCATCGTCGTTTTGTGGCCTGTTGTGGAGGGCCTACGGCCCGCGAAACTTCATGAAAAACCGAAGACGGCAACGCAGGCTTGGCCCGAGCTTCGCTTTTTTTGGCTCTCGTGTTTTCATGGGGCTGGTACCTACTTGCAGAAATCAGCGAAGTCTGCAATCATGAACTATGAGCCAACCGGCTGTGGTTTCCTTGACCGCTGAAGAAGAGCAGACTTTACGGCAGTGGGCAAGAGCGGGTACGCGCGAACATCGGCTCGTCGAACGGGCGA
>CAMDED010000047.1 GCA_945893365.1 Candidatus Sulfopaludibacter sp. SbA3
GGTTTCGGCTGCCCCTTGTTGCCGTGCTTCACCCATTCCACGCATTCCGCTCCGAAGCGCTTCTTCAGCCTCTTCACCTGCCGCGTGCTCAGGTTCAGGAGTCCCGCTGCCTCCCTCACTGTGATTTTTCCCGTCACCGCGTTTTCCACTACCTTTACTCGTTTCAGTTCGTTTGCTGTCAATTCGATCACCCTTCCATTTTGAAATGGGGTGACAGAGTTTCGTTGCAGTTAAGGGGTGACATTATTATGGAGCATCTACATGGATAAGACTCGCCGTTGCCATCTCCCTTCGGACCGGTCACAATGGAGAGTTAGCCCGGCTTTCCTCAAAGACCAGCCTGATTCAGTCAACCATGAATAGTTCGAACTGCGCAGTGACGCGGCGGCTTTTCGGTGTAAGGAGGGGGGCGTTGCGTTCCCGCCGCGCGGCGCGCGCCGGCATCTCGATATGATCGAGCGGATCAGCGTGCATGGCGCGCGCCAGCACAATTTGAAGAATATCAGCGTCGAGATCCCTCGGAACACACTCACGGTCGTCACCGGTCTCAGCGGGTCCGGAAAATCGTCGCTCGCCTTCGACACGATCTACGCCGAAGGCCAGCGGCGGTACGTCGAAACCCTCTCCACCTACGCGCGTCAGTTCCTGGATCAGATGGAGCGGCCCGACGTGGATTCCATCGATGGACTGAGTCCCGCTATCTCCATTGAGCAGAAGACCACCTCGCGCAGCCCGCGTTCCACCGTCGGCACGATCACCGAGATCTACGACTACCTTCGCCTCCTTTATTCCTCCATAGGAATTCCGCACTGTCCGCTCTGCGGTAATCCGATTTCGCAGCAGACCACCGAGCAGATTCTCAAGCATGTCCTCGCCTTGAGTCCGGATGACCGCATCATGGTTCTCGCGCCGGTGGTTCGCGGACGCAAGGGCGAGTACAAGAAGGAACTGGAAAAGTTCCTGAAGCAGGGTTTTCTGCGGGCGCGAATCGACGGCGTGCTGCGTTCGCTCGACGAAGAGATTCCCCTCGACCGGCGGAAGAACCACACCATTGAAGTCGTCGTGGACCGCCTCCAGGTGAAGCCGGGGATTGAGCGGCGGCTCGAAGCTTCCCTCGAGACGGCAACCAAACTGGCGGGAGGACTCGTCATCATCGCCGTCGTGAATGGCGAAGACCGCCTCTATTCCCAGAAACTGGCGTGTACGGAGTGCGGTTCGAGCGTACCCCAGCTTGAGCCGCGCTCGTTCTCGTTCAACAGCCCTTACGGGGCGTGCGAAACCTGCGCCGGCCTCGGCAGCCGTTGGACGTTCGATCCGGCGAAAGTGATTGCGGACGAAGCCAAGCCTCTGTTCGAGGGCGGGCTTGGACCGGGGGCCGGTTCGGCCTTCATGAAGCACCGCGTTTCCGAAGCCGCCAAGCGGTTTGGCATCGACCTCGCGAAGCCGTTTGAGAAATTGTCGCGGAAGAATCGGACCCTCCTGCTCGAAGGCGGCAGCGGTTTTGCGGGAATTCTCAAAACGTTGCAGCAAACCTACGACGAGGCGTCGGAGGACTACCGCGAATGGCTCACGGACTACATGTCGCCGGCCCGCTGCGAGGCCTGCGCCGGGAAGCGTCTGAAGGCGGCTTCTCTGGCCGTTCGCGTGCACGGCCTCTCGATCGCCGAGCTTACTGAGATGCCCATTTCGCGGACGCTGCTTACCGTTCGCAGTTGGCGCTTCACCGCTCGCGAAGCTCAGATTGCCGGCCGCGTGGCGGACGAGATTCTGCGCCGCGTCGAGTTCCTCTCCGACGTGGGCCTCCAGTATCTGAGTCTCGACCGTTCCGCCGCCACGCTTTCGGGCGGAGAGGGACAGCGCATCCGTCTCGCCACGCAAATCGGCTCCCGTCTCCGTGGCGTGCTCTATGTCCTCGACGAGCCTTCGATCGGCTTGCACCCGCGCGACAACGAACGGCTGCTCCAGACGCTGATCCGGCTGCGCGACCTTGGCAATACGGTATTGGTGGTCGAGCACGACGCGGAAACCATCGAAAGAGCCGATTACGTGATCGACCTCGGTCCGGGCGCCGGTCGTCTGGGCGGTGAATTGGTCGCCTGCGGCACCCCGGCCGCGATTGCGGCGAACCCTAATTCCCTTACAGGACAGTATCTCTCGGGAGCGGTTTCGATCCTCGTGCCGCCCAAGCGAAGACGTGCGGGCGAGAAGCGCCTGGTCATCAGGGGCGCGCGCGAGCACAATCTCAAGGACGTCACCACGGAGATCCCGCTGGGGCTGCTCACCGTGGTCACCGGCGTTAGCGGAAGCGGGAAGTCCACGCTCATCAACGATATTCTGTACCGCGCTCTGGCGAAGTCGATTTACGGTTCGCACGAGGACCCGGGGATGCACGATTCCATCGAGGGGCTGGAGCACCTGGACAAAGTGGTCCGCATCGACCAGTCGCCGATCGGCCGCACGCCGCGCTCGAATCCAGCCACCTATACGGGGCTGTTCACGCCGATTCGAGACCTGTACGCCATGCTGCCGGAATCGCGCGAACGCGGCTACAAGGCCGGGCGCTTCAGCTTCAACGTCAAGGGCGGGCGCTGTGAAGCCTGCCAAGGCGATGGCCTCAAGCGAATCGAAATGAACTTCCTGCCGGCCGTCTACGTCACCTGCGACGTCTGCCGCGGACGCCGCTATAATCGCGAAACGCTGCAAGTGAAGTACAAGGGGAAGTCGATCGCGGATCTGCTCGGAGCCACGGTGGAAGAGGCTCTCGGGCTCATGGAGAATATTCCGCTCATCCGGCCGAAACTCGAGACCCTGAACGACGTGGGCCTCGGCTACATTCACCTGGGCCAGTCCTCGACAACGCTCTCGGGCGGCGAAGCGCAGCGAATCAAGCTTGCGCGCGAGTTGAGTAAGCGTCAGACCGGGCGAACTCTCTACGTCCTTGACGAACCCACCACCGGACTTCATTTCGACGACGTGAGAAAACTTCTCGACGTTCTGGCGCGGCTCGTGGATCTGGGCAATTCCGTGATCGTGATCGAGCACAACCTGGACGTGATCAAGACGGCTGACTGGATTGTCGACCTCGGGCCCGACGGCGGAGAGTTCGGCGGCCGCGTGGTGGCGGCCGGCACGCCCGAGCAAGTGGTGAAATCGAAGAAGAGCTATACGGCGCAGGCGCTCGGGAAGGTGCTGAGGAATGGACAGGCGGCATGACTTGGAATGCAACAACTGTTTCAATGGCAGCCGGTGGGCCGGTGGGGCAGGCGATCGGGGTTTGTCGCCTGCCTTTGACGCCGTGCACATGGCAGGCCTGCCCAAAACAGTCGACGCTAAGCTATGACTAAGTATCGAAACCTGCCGATGGATCTATCGGCGCTGAAGACGATCCCCATCGAGGCGCGCGGCGGTAAGGTGCGCATCGAGGACTTCGCCGCGCCTTACAGAAAAGGATCGGGCATTGGCGGACTGCTCGAATCGCTGCCTGCCATTCTCGCGGGCACATCCTTTCGCGCCGTCGTGGACGCGGTGGCGGCGGCGCGAGCTCGCCATAAGCCAGTTCTCTGGGGCATGGGCGGTCACGTCATCAAGTGCGGCCTGGCGGACGTGCTCGCGGACCTGATGCGGCGGGGCTTCGCCACGGGCTTTGTGATGAACGGATCCGCGGCGATTCACGATTTCGAGATCGCGATCGCCGGACAGACGAGTGAAGACGTCGAGGCCGTCCTGCCGGACGGACGCTTCGGGTCGGCCGAGGAAACCGGCCGCGAAATGAACACCGCTATCGCCGAGGGCGACCGGGACGGCATCGGCATCGGTGAAGCGCTCGGGCGGTGTTTGAACCGCATTGCCGCTCCCGCCTCGGCAGGACACAGCCTACTGCTCGAAGCCTGGAAAAATGCGACGCCGGTGACGGTCCACGTGGCCATGGGAACGGATACGATTCACACGCACCCCGCCGCCGATCCCGCCGCGCTCGGAGCGGGGACGCTTCGCGACTTCCGTCTGTTCTGTTCGCTTCTTGCGGAGATGAACGGCGGCGGCGTGTACTTGAACGTAGGCTCGGCCGTGATTCTGCCGGAAGTGTTCCTCAAGGCGGTGTCCGCGGTGCGCAACCTCGGGCATCCGCTTGCGGATTTCACTACGGTAAACTTCGATTTCCTGCAGCACTACCGCCCCAGAGCGAACGTGGTGGAGCGGCCGCATGCAAAGTCCGGAGGGCGCGGGATCTCGATTACAGGGCATCACGAAATAATGGTTCCGCTGCTCGCGGCCGCGCTTGTCGAAGGCGAGAACTAATGGAATCGGCTGAGCCCGCGGGCCGCGAGGTTTTCTGGGGTTTCGAAGACATCCTCTTATTTATCGGGCTCGCCTGCGTCTCGGCGCTGGCCTCGATGTTTCTGATCAAGCCGCTCCACATTCGATCGAAGGGCGTCGAAGCGCTTACCGCCCAGTTTGTGCTCTACGGCTTCCTGTTCCTCGGTCTTTATCTGATATTCAAGCTGAAGTACGCGCGGCCGTTCTGGCGGTCGCTTGGGTTTGTCCCGGCGGCCGGGGGTTGGTGGATCGCTCCGGCGGGCGTGGCGCTGGCGTTCGGCATTTCCGGGTTGGGCGTTCTTCTCAAGACTCCGGACCTTGATTCTCCGATGGCGCGGATGCTCTCCGAGCCCACGACCATCGTGTTATTCGCCGTGTTCGGCAGCACGCTCGGTCCGCTTTGCGAAGAGCTCGCTTTTCGCGGGCTCCTGCAGCCGCTGCTGGTGCGAAACGCCGGCCCGGCCGCCGGGATCCTGGCCGCGGCCCTGCCGTTCGGCGTGATGCATCTGCCGCAGTACGGAAACTCCTGTAGACATGCTCTGCTGATCACGCTTGCCGGCGCCACGTTCGGGATCGTCCGCCAAGCCATGCGCTCGACGCTCGCCGCGACGGTGATGCATTCCGCCTACAATTTCACTTTTTTTCTGGCGCTGATGTCGAAGCGCGAGGAGTTTCCGGCCTTATGGTAGAAACGATTGAATGGACCCCGGACGATACGGTCGTCATGATCGACCAGACGCGTCTTCCGCGCGAGGAATCGTACGTAACGTGCCGGACTTACCAGGACGTAGCGGAAGCGATCCGCTCGATGGTGATTCGAGGCGCTCCGGCGATCGGCGTGGCCGCGGCGATGGGCGTCGCGCTTGGCGTGCTCCGTACTCCCGAGGTCTCGCTCGATACGGAGTTTCCTCGTATCTGCGAGACGCTCGCGGCCACGCGCCCGACGGCCGTCAACCTCTTCTGGGCCATAGACCGGATGAAGGGCCTGTATCTTTCGCTCGACGGCCTTCCCATTGCGGAACGGCGCGCGCGCATGGTTGCCGAGGCGAAACGAATCAAACTTGAAGACATTGCGATTTGCGAGGCGATCGGCCGCCACGGGGCGGGCCTGGTGCCGGACGGCAAGACCGTGCTCACGCACTGCAACGCGGGTGCGCTCGCCACCGCGGGCTATGGAACCGCTCTCGGCGTGATTCGCGCGGCCGTTTCGGCTGGCAAGAAAATCGATGTCTACGCGGACGAAACACGGCCCTTCCTGCAGGGCGCGCGCCTCACCGTTTGGGAATTGCAGCAGGACGGGATCGCAGCGACGCTGATAACGGATAATATGGCCGGACATTTTCTGAAATCCGGCCGAATTGGCTGTGTGGTTGTGGGCGCGGACCGGATCGCGGCAAACGGCGACGTCGCCAATAAGATCGGGACGTATTCGGTGGCGGTGCTGGCGAAAGAGAACGGGGTCCCTTTCTATGTCGCGGCGCCGATTTCGACGCTCGACCTCACGCTCGCCTCCGGCGCCGGGATACCAATTGAACAGCGGGCGGCGGTGGAGGTGACGCACGTATTCGGCGTTCCGATCGCGCCCGAAGGCACCGCGGTCGAAAACCCCGCGTTCGACGTCACGCCCAACCGGTATGTGACGGCGATCGTGACCGAACACGGTGTCGCCGAGCCGCCCTTTGAGGATTCCTTAAGGCGGCTAAGCCGGGATGCCTCGTGAAACGCGAGGAACCAAAATTTGCACACGGCCGCACAGGCACGCTACACTTCCCGGTAGTGGCGTCTCCCAAAATGTAAAGTTTCCGAAACGGGAATTTGTAAGTAAAAGAAAACAAATAACTCTTGGGGATCGGGGAATCCCCAGGGTCGTGGCATTCGGCGTGCAACAGTCTACCGTCTCGTGGTGTCTTGCGAGGCTCGGCCGGAATTCGATGCTTCAGGAACTCAAATTTCAGCTTTCGACGGCGATCCTCACCGTTCTGACGGTGGCCGCCGCCATTTCGGCTGGAATCAACTTCCATCAGCAGCAGAGTTTTCATCTTCCCGAAGACGGCGTCACGTGGATAGACAAAGGGGGCTCGGTTACCGCGCTGCTGGTGGCCCCGCGAAGCCAGGCTGCGAAGGCGGGGTTGCGCGTGGGCGACCAACTCTTGAAGATCAACGGGTCGCCTGTCGAGCAGGCGAACGTCGTCACTCAGGTTCTGGTGGGCGTCGGAACCTGGAACAAGGCTGAGTATCAGATTCGCCGGAACGGGGTGGCGTTCAAAGCCGGCGTGATCGTCGGCGAGGCGACTGCTGACGCCGCGGTCTACTACCTCTGCGCCGTCGGCATCGCCTATCTGATCATTGGTTTGTTCGTCTATTTCCGCCGCGGGAGCGCTCTGAAGGCGAGGCATTTTTACATTCTTTGCCTCGCTTCTTTCATATTCTTCACTTTCCATTACACGGGAAAACTGAACAATTTCGACAAAGCGATTTACTGGGGCAACGTCGCCGCGGGACTATTCGCTCCCACTATTTTTCTGCATTTCTGCCTGACGTTCCCGGAACGGCGCAAGTGGCTTTCGTCGAAATTCTCCGTGATGAGCCTTTATCTTCCGGCCGTCATCCTGCTCTCCATCTACGTCGGCTCCACCTCGGGCGGCTTGATTGTGGGCATTCCGCTCATCGAGTTACGGATCGCGCTTGATCGCGTCTGGCTGCTGCTGTGGACCGTTCTTTATCTTGCCGGCGGCTTCGCGCTCAATCGCGAACGCAAGCGGGCCGGAGATCCCATCGTACGGCGGCAATTGCTCTGGCTCGAGAACGGAGTCTTCTGGGGAATCGTGCCCTTCGCCGCGCTCTACGTTGTGCCGTTCACGGTGGGCGCGCCCGATTTTCCAGCCCTGCGGATTTCCGTGCTCTCCCTGTTGCTGATTCCGCTGACGTTCGCCTACGCGATCGTGCGCTACCGGCTCATGGACGTCGACGTCCTTTTCCGGCGCGGTTATGCGTATACGCTGGCTACCTTATGCGTTCTGGGCGCGTTCTACGGAATCGTCTTCTCGCTCGGAAGCCTGGCGCAAAAGAATTTCAAGGATCTCGGCAATCTGGGCCTGATCAGCGTGATGCTGCTCGCCTCGTTCCTGTTCCAGCCCATCAGAACCTGGATACAGGAACGGCTCGACAAGTACTTCTACCGGGACCGCTACGACTACCGTCTCACGCTAATTGAGTTCGCGCGCGAATTGAGTTCGGAAACCGATCTCGACGCCATGCTGTCATCGGTGGCCGAGCGGTTGATGCACACGCTGTCCATTCATCACGTGGCGTTTTTCCTGGCCGAGGAAGCTGCGCCGTCGATGTTTCAACTGCGCCTCGCGGTTGGGCTCGAAGACCGCTCGGGGAGGTCTATCGTTCCCGGCGATCCGCTCGATTTGCGCTTCCTCTCCGAAGAACGCGGCAAACCTTACATTTTCTTCGAACGCACCCGCTACCAGTTGGACGCGATTTCGCGCCAATGGCCAGCCTCGGTCCGCGAGACGATTTCCGATCTGGATCTCACCTACTACCTCCCCTGCTCCGTGCGCGGCCGCACCATTGCCTACCTGGGCGTGAGCCGCACCGACTCCGGCGATTTTCTCACCAGTGTGGATCTGGAGCTCCTGGTTACGCTATCCGGCTACGTCGGAATCGCCATCGACAATGCGCAGTTGTACCGTTCGCTCGAACGCAAGGCGAGGGAATACGAACGTCTCAAGGAATACAGCGAGAACATCGTCGAATCGATTAACGTGGGCATTCTGGCGGCGGATCTCGAGGACCGCGTCGAAAGCTGGAATACGCAGATCGAGCAGCTCACCGGCATTCCGCGTCACGAAGCCATGGGGCGCACACTCAAGGAGTTGTTCCCGCCGGAGTTGACCGTGCAGTTCGACAACGTCCTTGGGCAGACGGGCATTCACCATATCTACAAGTTCACGCTCCGGCCGGCCGCCGGGCATGCGCGGGGCAAGGGAGCCGGCAATGGGAAAAGCAACGGCAATGGCGGCCATCCCGCGCTTCGCGAGGCGACGTTGAACATCGCCATTGCGCCCCTGGTCTCGAAGGACAACGAGCAAATCGGCCGGCTGGTCATCTTCGACGACGTAACGGTTCGCGCGGAACTGGAGAGGCGTCTGGTCGAAGCCGACAAGCTCAGCAGCATCGGCCTGCTCGCGGCCGGCGTGGCGCATGAAGTCAATACGCCGCTCGCCGTGATTTCCACCTATGCCCAAATGCTCACGAAGCAGGTTGGCGAAGACGAGCACAAGGCGCGGATGCTCGATAAGATCGCCAAGCAGACGTTTCGGGCGAGCGAGATTGTCAATTCCCTGCTCAATTTTTCGCGCACCTCAACCACCGATTTCGCCGAAGTGAGTCTGAACCGGGTGATCCAGGAGACGCTCTCCCTGATTCAGCACCAGCTTGAAAAGGTTGGTGTGCGCATCGATCTCGATCTCGCCGAACAGTTGAGCCCCATGACCGGCAATCCGGGGAAGCTCCAGCAGGTCTTCCTGAACTTGTTCCTGAACGCCAGAGACGCCATGGAAGCCGGCGGAGTGTTGACGGTGCGCACCTCAAATGGAGGGGCGGGCGACGTTCGCGTGGGCGACATCCGCGTGGATGTGAGCGACACGGGCCACGGAATTCCCGAAGCCGCCCTCGGCCGCATCTACGACCCGTTTTTCACCACTAAGGCCGGCAAGAAAGGCACGGGCCTCGGCCTGTCCGTAACCTACGGCATTGTGCATGAGCATGGTGGTTCAATCGAAGTTTTCAGCCGGCCAGGCGGCGGAACCCGGTTCCACCTTGAATTCCCGGGTCGGCCGCCGGCCGCCGCCGCGCCATCCTCGGAGGCCGCCCTCCCTGCCGCCGGTCTACCTGCCCCCGCAGGGTCAGCCCCCGCCGAATCAGAGGAAGAGGTTAGGGCAGCGGTGAATGCCTGAGCCTGCATCCGCCTTGCCCCAACCGGACAAGGGCAGGGTTCTGGTCATCGACGACGAGGCCGATATCCGGGAGAGCCTGCAGGATCTGCTCCTGCTCGAGAACTACCATGTGGAACTGGCCACGAACGGCGCCGAAGGCCTCCGCATGCTTGAGGCGAAGAGCTACGACCTGGTCCTGCTCGACCTGATGATGCCGGACCGCTCCGGCATGGAAGTTCTGGCAGAAGTCCGCGAGCGCGACCGCGAAACACCCATCTTCCTAATCACCGCCTACGGTTCCGTGGAGGCTGCCGTCGCCGCGCTAAAAGCGGGGGCCAGCGACTACTTTTCAAAGCCGTGGGATAACGAAAAGCTGCTGATCGAGATCGATCGCATGATCGCGCGGCGCCGCCTCGAATACGAGAATCGGCATCTGAAACGCGCCCTCAACCAGCGTTACGCCTTTCCCAACATCATCGGGAAGAGCGACCGCATGGTGAGGCTGCTCGACATGGTGGCGCAGGTGGCGGCGAGCCGGTCCACTATCCTTATCACTGGCGAAACGGGCACGGGAAAAGAGCTGATTGCGAAGGCGATTCACGCAAACTCGCCGCGCGCCGACGCGATGTTTGTGGCCGTAAACAGCGGTTCGCTCCCCCCGGACCTCCTGGAATCCACCCTGTTCGGACACGTCAAAGGCGCCTTTACCAGCGCCGCGCAGTCGCGCAAGGGCTACTTCGAGATCGCCAACCGCGGCACCATCTTTTTCGATGAGATCGGCACCATTGGCGCCGAGACGCAGACCAAGCTCCTGCGCGTGATTCAGGAGCGCGAGTTCATGCCGCTCGGTTCCGGGGAAACCATTCGGGTGGATGTGCGCATCGTCGCCGCCACCAATGCCGACCTCAGAAAGCTCGTCGAAGAAGGAAAGTTCCGCGAGGATCTCTACTACCGGCTGAACGTTATCAATATCGCGCTGCCGCCCCTGCGGGACCGCAAGGAAGACGTTCCGCTTCTCTCCGCCCATTTCTTCACGAAGTACTGCCGGGAGAATGAAAAATTTCTCGACTCGTCAAATGAATCCATCCTGAGTTTCCAGCCCGAGGCGATGCAGCTCCTGATGGACCATCTCTGGCCGGGGAATGTCCGCGAGCTTGAGAATGTCGTCGAGCGCGCCGTGGTTCTGGCCTCCGACACGTCGGTGCCGGTCGACGTTCTTCCCGAGTATTTGCTTCAGGCAGGCGGCATTCGAGTGCACAAGCCCGGCGGAGGGCCGCTGCCGGCCGACGCGTCCCTGTTTGAGATCGTGGCGGACTACGAGCGCCGTGTCATCGTGGAACGTCTGGAGCAGAGCGGATGGAGCCAGACGGAAGCCGCCGGAAGCCTGCATATTCCGCTCTCCACGCTGAATCAGAAAATCAAGCGCCTGGATATCGACGTGCGCCGCCGCGGCGAGCGCGTTTAGGGTACACTGACGGACACCGGGACTCCCAGGAGAGGACACCCTCGATGTTCAAGAAACCGTCGTCCGCGGTGGGAGCGCTTCCGCCGACTATCGCAGCGTTGCCCTATGGTTCGGTTTGCGCAAATCCAATGCAAGCCGGCAATCACAACCCAAACGGCCTCTGGTCATTCTGGTACACGAGTCCGGCGAACAACTACGAGTTAATTTTAATTAGTCTCATTCAGCCAGCCGTTCGGATTAGCGATTCGTTGGGCAAGCCCCAAGAGTCGTACGCCGATCTGCCTGGTATCTTCAATTCAAGTCAAATGGCACGGAACAATTTCTTCATGATTGGACTCCCGGCGATGTCGTGGCGCACACCGACTTTTCCCAGCCCATCGCGATCGTCTGGACTGCGCCCGCGGACACCCGCGTGGCAATCAATCTCGATTTGTGGATGGCGAGGCAAATAGGGCGCAGCTCACGCACCACTTTCGTCATCGAGAATATTTTCGACATCAATCTGCTGGGATTCGGTCCCGACCAAGCCCATCCTAATCACTGTCGTTCACAAGCCCAGTAGCGATGCCGGCAGGCTCACATGTGACTATCGGCGTGCTGAGCGACCGCTATCGCCGAGGCGGCGTCGAAGATGCGCGAGGGACCGCCATTCCCCGCCGTCAGGCGGAAACCCGCCGCCGTCACGGCAGCAGGAAGGCGTCCACCCGGAGACCGGTCTTGAGCGGCGGACGCCCATCCAACTCGATCAACACTTCCAGCACCTTGGTGTCCACCCGCTCGCTCGATTCACCAGTCCGGAAGTTCTTCCGCCCCAGCATCTGGCCGATGCGCACCACGCGCCCGGCGAACTGCCGGCCGCGGTAAGCCGCCGCCGTCACGTAAGCGCTCTGGCCAAGGCGCACGCGGCCGACGTCGATCTCGTCCACGTCGGCGCGCACTCGCAGGCGCGAGAGGTCAGCCACCGTGACGATCGGGACGCCTTCGGCCGCCGTTTCCCCGGCGCGCAGATGACGGCGCAGCACCACGCCGTTGATGGGAGATCTGATCGACGTCTTGTCCAGCAGCGCGCGGGCTTCCTCCAACCGGGCGCGCGCACGCGATAGCTCGGCCTCGGCGCGGGCGCGATCCTCCTCACGAGCGGGGGCGTCCACCAGCCGGAAATGCTCGCGTGCGGCTTCGTGCCGCTTTTGCTCCGCTTCCATCTCGCGCATGGTACGGTCCACTTCCTCGCGCGCGACGTCGCCTGATGCGTGCAAAGTCTTGCGCCGTTCCCAGGCGGTGCGTGCGCGCTCCACCAGGGCGGTGGCGGTTTCGACGGCGGCGGCGGCCTCGCGGCGCTCCTGCTCCCTGGCGCCGCCGATCACGCGCCGCAGTTCGGCCTCGCGGGTTTGCACTTCGGCTTCGGCCGACCTCACGCGGGCCTGGAAGTCCTCGTCCGCCAGCCGCGCAACCGCCTCGCCCGCCCGTACGGAATCCCCCTCCGCCACCAGAACCGCGCGCAGCCGGCCCGGAAGTTCGGCTGCGAGGGCAATCTCCTCGGACAGCGGCTCCACCCGCCCCGGCGCTGCCACCAGCCCCGCGGCCGGCGCGGAGTCGATGGCCGCAGCGGCGGCTACGGCCACGCCCGGCGGGGGCGCCGCCACCCATGGCCGCCACACTACTATGGCCGTGCCAACGAGCGCCATGATCGCCAGCCACCCCAGGATCCGCCTCATGTCCCCTCCGGCCCCACGATCCGGCCGTCTTCGAGGTATACCACGCGGTCGACGAAAGCGGAAGCCCGGTTGTCGTGGCTCACGATCACCACCGCCCGGCCCTGCGCCAGGCTGAGTTCGCGGAGCACCCCCAGCACGCCTCGCCCGGCTACCGAATCGAGCGCGGCGGTTGGTTCGTCGGCCAGAATAATGTCCGGTTCCCCGATCAGGGCGCGGGCGATCGCAACCCGCTGCTTCTCGCCACCGCTCATCTCCCCGGGGCGGGCCTGCGCTCGCTTCGTCAGGCCTACTGCGTCCAGCAAGGAGCGGGCCCGCACGCGCGCTTCCCGCCCGGCCTTCCCCGCCAGTTCCAGCGGCAGCGCCACATTCTCTTCCGCCGTCAGCGCGCGGAACAGGTTGAAGCTTTGGAAGACGAATCCCACGTGGCGCAGCCGGATCCGCGGAAGCTCCCGTTCGCTCAGTACCGTAATCTCGCGGCCCCGAATCCGCACGCTGCCTCTTGTCGGCCGCAGGATGCATCCCATGATGGAGAGCAGCGTGGTCTTTCCGCTTCCCGAAGGTCCCATCAGCATCACGCCTTCGCCGGGGCGCACGTCCAGGTCGACGCCGTTCAGCGCGCTCACCGCCACCGCGCCGGCGTCGTAAGTCTTGTGCACCCCGCGAATCGACACGGCCGCTTCCATCGATTACTCCCGAAAAACTTCGGCCGGATCGAGCCGCGTTACGCGATGGACCGACACCAGCGACGCCGTCACGCACATCAGCAGGGTGAGTCCGAAAATGGCGGCCGTGAGCTGCCAGGGAACCAGGATAGCCGCACCCGCGCCGCGGCTCAGCCGGATCACTCCGAAAGCCGCTCCCATGCCAAGCCCGTAGCCCGCCACCGCGCTCCAGACCGCCTGCTGCACGATCACGGAATAGACGTAAGAGTTGGACGCGCCGATGGCTTTGAGCGTCCCGAACTCGCGCAGGTGATCGACCGTGGTCGCGTAGATGGTCTGCGCCACCACGACGCAGCCCACCATCAGGCCCACCAGCGCCGCAACCAGCAGCGCGATCCCGGCGCCCGTGGTGAAGAGCCAATAGTGCCGTGTGCGCTCGCTGAATTCCTGCCGGGTGAACACGTCCACGTCGCCCAGCCGCTCGCGGAGGCGAGCCTTCACCTCTTCGGGAGCGGCGCCGGGCCCGGTCCGCGCCAGGACGTACATGGTCTGGTCCTCCGCCGTGGAGGTGTAGTTGAGAGCGTTCTTGAAGGACGTGAAGACAAACGGCGTGGTAGTGAACGACCGGATGCCCCGGGTCAGGCCGACCACCCGCGCCCTCCGGTTGTTGATCTCCACCTGTTCGCCGAGTTCCCGAACGCCCAAGCCTTGGCGATAGAATTCGTCGACTACCACGGTGTCGGCGATTTCCAAATCCCGGAGCGAACCCGCGATCAGGTTCCACGGCCCGCCGGCCCCCGTTGCCGGATTGAATCCGACCACCACCACGTTGGTCTCGGCGCCGTCCGGCCGCCGCCACGCGGTGAAGCGGACAATCAGTTT
The DNA here is from genome assembly GCA_945893365.1 of Candidatus Sulfopaludibacter sp. SbA3. Lineage (GTDB taxonomy): Bacteria > Acidobacteriota > Terriglobia > Bryobacterales > Bryobacteraceae > SYKU01. The sequence continues at coordinate 13,985 of CAMDED010000047.1, forward strand.
GTCGGCGGAGACGATGCCGGGCGTGCCCAGCGCCAGATACAGCTTGCGTTCGGAAAGAGGGAAGGCGACTTCAAAGTACTGGACACCCTTGGCGGCTATCCAGAGGTCCGCACCCGAGTGGTCGATGACGGCGGAAGTGGCGACCGTGAATCCGATGAACAGTCCAAGCTGGATCACCACGAGCACGATGGCAAACACGATCCCGGCCAGCGTGACGGCGAATCGCGCTTTGTCGTAGAGCAGGTTGCGGCGTGCAAGCAATGGCATGGCAAGCCTCCTAGACTACCACCAGCGGCTGCTCGGGTGGCTCGGGTGGGACTCGTTTGCGAAGGACCTTGTCCCTTGGTGTATAATCTTGACAGCGCAAGCCGAGAAGGAGCTCTGAACTATGAGCCGAGTTGTATCCGCCGCTATTTGTACGTTTACCTCCGCCGCCCTGCTGATGGGTGCCGGGAATCCTCCCAAGAAGGCGCAGCCCGAGTCCATGCCGGCCGAAGCCTTTGCCGAAGCCCATGCCCCGATCTTCCAGCCGCCGCCATCGAAGGATGCCGGTGCGCTGACCGAGAAGGTGGCGCCATCCACGCCGGACGGGAAGCCCGTGGCGCGCGCGGCTCGCCGCAACTTCATCGACGGATACATCTTCGGGAAAATGGAACGCGAGGGCGTCCCCTACGCGCCGCAATCGACCGACTTTGAATTCCTGCGCAGAGTCTCGCTCGATCTCACGGGCCGCATTCCTTCGGCGGAAGAGGTGCGCGCCTTCACGGCGGATCGTGATCCGGCCAAGCGCGACAAACTGGTCGACCGGCTGCTGAAGAGCGAGGAGTTCGTCGACAAGTGGGCCTACTATTTCATGGATCTGTTCCGCGCCAACGGGAAAATGGGCCGTGGCCAGAACCTGTTCCACTATTGGATGAAAGAGAATCTGCGCGTCGACCGTCCCTACGACGACGTCGCGCAATCCATTATCGCCGCGTCGGCGAAAAGCAACCACGTCGTGGCGGCGTCGAACGTGATTGCCCGCGAGCACGTGCAAGGCAAGCCGCAGCCGGACGATGGAAAAGACTGGGGCATGGTGCATCAGCTCGACACCCACGACGAGTTGAACGTGCTCTACGGCAAGACGTTCCTGGGCGTGAATCTCTCCTGCATTTCGTGCCATGACGGCAAAGGTCATCTCGAAAAAGTCAATGTCTGGCTCAGCCGGCAGAAGCGGTCGCAATTCTTCCAAAATTCGGCGTTTATGGGTAACTCCCGCTACCTGATGTATTGGGAGGATGGGAAGCCGCAGTCGGGCGAGTTCCTCATCGACGACAATAGCCCCGGCTACAATACCAAGGGCGGAAGCATGATTCGCGTCCCGCGTTTTGGAGGCCCGAACGCTCCCGCTTACATCATGACCGGCGAAAAGCCGAGGGCGGGAGCGGAGCCGCGCGAGGAGCTCGGCCGCATGATCACCGCCGATCCCCAGTTCGCGCGCGCCACGGCGAACATGTTCTGGGCGAGGCTGATGGGTTTCGGGATTGTAGAGCCGTTCGACGAGTTCGATCTGGCCCGCCAGGATCCGAAGAACCTTCCGGCCGGATGGGATTTGCAGCCATCGCATCCCGAGCTGCTGAACGCCCTTGCCAAGGATTTCCGGGCGAACAACTACAGTCTGCGTACTCTGCTCGGCACGATTTGCAAGTCGAGCGCCTACCAGCTATCGGCCCGCTACAACGGTGAATGGAAGGACTCTTACACCAAGTATTACGCCCGCAAGTTCGTCCGCCAGTTAAGCGCGGAAGAGATCCACGATGCTATCGCGACGGCCACCAGCCGTCCCGGTTCGTTCGCTTACGGCGGCGAAAAGATGGGCATGGCGATGCAGTTGAGCGGTCCTGGTGGCGGGGGCGACGTGCGCTACTTCATGCAGACGTTCGGCCAGTCGAACCGCAGTAACCCGGCGCGTAATCCAACCGGGTCGCCGCTGCAGCCGCTCTTGTTGATGCAGTCGTCGGTAGTGAACGATCGCGTCGTAGCAGCCAAAGACAGCCGCGTGCAGCGCCTGCTCGACACTTACAAGACGGACGATAAGCGCGTGGTGGAAGAGCTGTTCCTCGCCACGTTGAACAGGCCTCCGGAGGATACGGAAAACAAGATTGCGCTGGAAGCTTTGGGCAAGAACCGCATCGACGGCGCGCAGAACCTGCAATGGGCTCTGATCAATCAGGTTGGTTTCGTGTTCAATTACTGAGAGGGCGCGATGACGTTCAAAACAGTTGGAGAAGTGACCCAGTCGCGGCGAGACCTGCTGAAGTTCGGCGGAATGGGTTTGCTCGGCGCGTCGGCGGAGGCCGTGTGGCCGCTGCAAGCGGGGGCTGCCGAATCGAAAGCGAAGCCGCGCGGAACCGCCCTTAACGTGCTCTTCTACGAGATCTCCGGCGCCATCAGCCACATTGAGGGCTTCGACTTCAAGGAGTCGAAAGGCCTGCCGAAAGATCTGGACGTTCGCAAAGTGCGCGACGGTTTGTATCTTTCGAATCTGCTGTTCCCCAGAGTCGCGGAGCAGATGGATAAGGTGGCGATTCTGCGTTCCATGCTGAGCCACGAAGAGGTCCACTTCCGCGGACAGTACTATCAGCAGACCGGCCGGCAACTGAACCTGGCGTTCGCGCGGGAGATTCCTTCGATCGGCTCCGTCGTGGCGATGGAGTTGGAGCAGCGCCGGCGGGCCGCCGACACGTTCCCCACCTATATGTCGTTTTACCTGGAGAAGGGCGCGGCCGGAGCGCTTTCGACCGGCTTTTTGCCTCCCCGATTCTCCGTCGTGGACATCAATCCGGAATCGGCGGTGAAGGGCGGGGCGCTGGACCAGAAGGCAGTCGAGCTGCTCGAAGAGCGCTGGCGCCTGTTGCGTGATTTGCGCGAGGCGCGCGTGGTGCGGCCGGCCTCCTTCGGGCGCGACATGGCGGGCTACGAAGATTACTACGAAACCGCGCACCGGCTGCTCACCGACAACCGCTGGCCTGAAGCGTTCAAGATTGAGGAAGAGGACCGCAAGCGCTACGGGAACAATCCCGTGGGCATCTCGTGCATTCTGGCGCGCAATGTTTTGGCCCAGGACGCGGGCACGCACTACATCCATATCTGCCATCCCGGATGGGATCACCACGTCAAGATCTGGGATAGGCAGGCGGACTCAAACCACTACAAGCTCTGCGCGGAGTTCGATCCGGCGTTCTCGAGCCTGCTCGAAGATCTGGCCGCCACCAAGTCGAAGAGCGATCCCGCGAAAACGCTGCTTGACGAGACCCTGGTCGTGTGCATGAGCGAGTTCGGACGGACCACAGGGGCGCTCAATAATATGGCGGGCCGCGACCATTACAACAAGTGCTATCCGGCGCTGTTCGCGGGAGCGGGCGTCAAGGGCGGCAGAATTCTCGGCGGAACCGATGCCGACGGAGCGAAGGTTCTCGACACGGGCTGGGACCACCGCGAGCAGCCGCGCATGGAGAATATCACGGCGACGATGCTCTCGGCGCTGGGAATCGATTGGAGCAAGGAAATCCGGAACACTCCATCAAAGCGCGCCTACGCGTATGTGGACCCGCTCGGTCCGAACGGTTACATACCCACGGATGAGATTTCCACGATTTACGGATAGGCGGGCGATTCTTGCCGGGGCGCTCGTCTTCCTGGCCCCGCTGTGTCTCGTGAGGGTGTGTTTGGGGGCCGAGCCCGGCATGACGTTTATTCCGGGTGGCGACTATCTTCGCGGACGGACCCACAAACTCCCCGACGACGACCTTCAGTGGTATCCCGAAATCATGAAGGACGACCGCCCCGTGAGGAAAATCTCGATAAGCGCTTTCTATATAGACACTTACGAGGTCACCAATGAGCAATACGGGGAGTTCGTAAAGTCGACCCGCCACCGCGCGCCCTATCATTGGCCGCAGGGGCGGATTCCGGAAGGCTACGCGAAAAAACCGGTCGCGAACGTGAGCTGGGAGGACGCGGCCGCCTACGCAAAGTGGGCGGGCAAGCGGTTGCCCACCGAGGCCGAATGGGAGCGCGCCGCCCGCGGCTTGGCCGAAGGCCGAAAATATCCCTGGGGCGACAGAAATCCTGCCAAGACGGACGCCCGCTTCGGAGCGGTGGACGGCCCGGCCGAGGTTGGAAAATCGGCGCCGAATTATTTTGGCCTCTACGATATTGCCGGAAATGTCTGGGAATGGTGCTCGGATTACTATGAAAAGGATTACTACGCAACTGCGCCCCAAAACGACCCAAAAGGGACAAATAAGGGCTCATATCGCGTGATTCGGGGCGGATCCTGGGCCGATGTGCCGAAATATCTGACCTGTGCCAACCGGAGCTGGGCGCGTGCGGCCGAGCGGAGCCCCAACATTGGATTCCGCTGCGCGAAGAGCTTCCCCGCAACTTCGAAGTAGACTTTCACAAAATAATCGCCCACCCCACCGTCACCCTTACTTCAGGCGCAGCTTCTTCCAGAACGATGGCGGTTCGGGTTCGATCCCCAGCGCCTTCAGGTAAGGCTCTCCTTCCGCCGCGCTAAGCGGATTCGCTAAGTCGCGCAGCACCGACGCCTCCCGCAACCGGCAGAAATGATCGATGCAGTGCCAGCAGGAGTTCACGTGCCGCTCCATCTGCCCCCGGTTCGACCAGGTAGCGCGGCCGTCGATGATGTCGAGAAAAGCTTTAGCCGGTAGGCAATCCGCGGTTTTCGCGTTGAGCGCCTCGCTTATCAGGACCGCGGCGTTGTCCGCCACGACGCTCCGCCGCCACGAGCTCATCTTGACTCGAAGCAATTCCGCCGCGCGTTCGCGCGCGCGGACCGCGGTGTCCGGAGCCATTTTCAGCATTCGCGACGCGGGTTGCTCGCCGTAGCTCATGGTCTCAAGCCAGACCGCCTGTTTCTCCGTGAGCGTCAAAGGCGCGAGCGCTTCCGCGAGCGTCTCCAGATCGAGCGGATATTCAGCCGCAGGAGTGGCGCGGTCCTGCTCCGCCTCCTCAAGCACGTGCGCCCGCAGGGCCAGGAGAAAGTGGCGCTCCGGCGCGGGATCGAAGGAATCGAACAGACTGCCGCTCGAGGCGCGGAGTGACTTGAGAATGCGCTCGATCAGCGCGGAATCGTCCTGGCGCGACGGAAAATAGTGCGCAATCAGCCAGCGGATTACGGGAACATAGCGGGAGACGAAATCCGTCCAGCCTTGGCGTTTGCCGTCGCGGCAGTCGCGAATCATGTCGTAGCAGGTATAGATCATGTGGTTGACGTTTGCGCGAGCGCAGCGAACGCTTCGGGTCCGATGGCAAATCGCCGTCCGGCGGCATGCGCCGCATTCTGCATTCGAAGCGTGAGCGAGGCCTGAAACGCGGGGTCGTGCCACTGTTCATAACCGTGTTTCAGGCTGACCCGGAAGCCTGCTTCGCGCGTGGTGGCGCCGGCCGATTTGGTCGCGCGCACGTGAAAGGGATCGCCGATCAGGTCGCGGCCGGTGACCTCGATCGCGGCGTGGACCAGAGCTTCGGGATTGCACGGCAGCACGGGAGCGAGAGTCGCCACGACCGTAATTCCCGCTTCGCGCAAGCGGCGAACGGCGTCGAGACGCGATTCGAAAGGTGCGCAGTGGGGCTCGTAAAGCCTCCGCACGCGCTCGTCGTTGGTCGTAATCGAGAAACCGACTCGAAGCGTGGTGCGCGAGGACAGTTCGCGGAGCCGTTCCAGATCGCGCAGAATAAGAGGCGCGCGCGTCTGAATCGCGAACACTCGCGGAGGCGTGGCGATTACGGCGTCGAGCAAGGCGGGCATCGTCTCCTCCGTCTCTTCGGCCGGCTGATAAGGATCGACCAGCGGCGAGCAGTAGATGATCTGATGGGGCTTCAAAGACTTCCGCAAGAGGGCCGCCGCGTTTGCTTTGAACGTGGTGAACTGACCCCAGTGCGTCCAGTCCTCACGCTTCAAACCGCCGTAGACACCCATGGTGGGGACGTAGCAGTACGTGCATCCGAACGTGCAGTTCCGGGCAGGCGTGAGCGAGTGGGTGAAGCCCGCCTGCGCGATGAAGCCGGTGGTAGAGCTGAGAATGCTTTTGGCTTCGGAACGATAGATGGGAAACTGCATGCGCCGTCTATATTCGAGTATAGCGGGCCGCGGACACCGGCAACTGCGATAGACTCTTTGCCATGCCGCGAAACAGTCTCGTGCTCTTCCTGATCTGTCTACCTCTCCGGGCGCAGGACGCAGGCAGCCCCGCCACGGAACCCCAGGCCGCGGCGCTTCGCGCTCTCGTCGAGCAAGCTCCCAGGCTGGCGCTCGAGAGAACCCGGATCGGGATTCAAGCCCCTGCCCCCGGCTGGGAGATCGGCTACCCCTCGGCGGTCGCGATGGACGGAAGCGGAACGCTCTACGTGTTGCAGCGGGGCGAGAAGGCGGATCCGGTTCTGGCGCTCGGCCGCGACGGCAAAATCATCCGGTCCTGGGGCAAGGGGATGTACAAGATTCCGCACAGCATCCGGATCGACCCGCAGGGCAACGTCTGGACCGTGGATTCCTCAAGCTCGATGGTCCTGAAGTTCACGCCGCGGGGCGAAAAGCTGATGGAGATTGCGGTAGGCGAGCAACCGGTGGGCAGGGGCCCGACGAACGGCACGACCGATATCGCTTTCGGACCGGATGGGCGGATCTTTATTTCCGATGGCTACGGCAATGCCCGGATCCTCGAATACACCGCCAAGGGCGAGCGCGTCAGGCAGTGGGGAAGCGCTGGAAAGGGTCCGGGACAGTTCGACCAGCCGCACGGGATTGCCGTCGACGACCAGGGAATCATCTACGTGGCGGATCGCCGCAACGGGCGGTTGCAGCGCTTCGACCTCAACGGGAAATATCTCGGCGAGTGGGACGATCTCGGCATGGTGACCACCGTGACGTTCCGCAACGGAACGCTGTGGATCGGAACTCAGTTTCGCAACGAGCCTACCGGGGCGGACGGCTGGCACATGCGGATCGACCGGAAGTCCGGAAGGATACTGGGTTACGTGGAGTCGGGGAACAGTCATCACATCCTGAACGTGACGAAGAGTGGAGATCTGCTCTCCGGCGCCAGACCCGATGTCGTGTGGTGGTTCCATCAGGCGAAGTAAACTCGCGAAGTGCGCCTTCCGCCCGCCGGATAATTGCCAGGCTCGCCGCCGGACGGCTGGCGCTGGAGCTGTTGTGTCGCTCTGCCACCCTCTTGCCCTTTCCCTTGGGTGAATTGACGCTACGGCTCGGGCCGTTTCCTCTTTACAGCGGTGCTGCCGGAGCACCCGCGTCTTGGCCCAAGCCGTGCAACGGATTTTGGTCATGAAGATCCGCGATGTAGACGCTCTCGAATACCACTCTGCCTGGCCGCCGGGTAAGATCTCGGTAACTCCGACCAAGCCTTGTCTAACCCAGCGCGACCTCAGTCTGGCCTACACGCCCGGCGTAGCCGTCCCGTGTCTGGAAATCGAGCGCGACCCCTCTCTGGCCTATCGATACACAGCCAAGGGGAATCTGGTTGCCGTTGTCACGAATGGAACGGCGGTTCTAGGACTTGGGAACATCGGCGCACTGGCCGGCAAGCCGGTGATGGAAGGCAAGGGTGTTCTTTTCAAACGCTTCGCCGATATCGACGTGTTCGACATCGAACTGGCGACCGAAGATCCGCGGGAGATCATCCGCACCTGCCAGCTCCTGGAGCCGACGTTCGGCGCAATCAATCTCGAAGACATCAAAGCGCCGGACTGCTTCCTGGTGGAGGAAGAACTGCGCAGGACGATGAAAATTCCCATCTTCCACGACGACCAGCATGGGACGGCGATCATCGCCGGCGCGGGACTGCTGAACGCGATCGAAATCACCGGAAGGAAGATCGGCGAGGCGAAGGTAGTCTTCAACGGCTCGGGCGCGGCCGGCATTTCCTGCGCTCTGCACATGGTCCGGCTCGGCGTGCGTATCGAGAACATCACCATGTGCGATTCCGGGGGCGTCATCTACAAAGGCCGCGTGAAGGGCATGAATCCCTATAAGGAGGGCTTCGCGCGCGAGACGGCTGCGCGCACACTGGCCGACGCAATGCGCGGCGCGGACGTGTTCCTGGGGTTGTCGATCGCGAACTGCGTGACGGCGGAGATGCTCGGAACCATGGCTCGCGACCCGATCGTATTCGCGTTGGCCAATCCGGACCCGGAGATCGCCTACGAGGCCGCCGTGGCCGCCCGCCCGGACGCCATCGTGGCGACGGGCCGCTCGGACTGCCCGAACCAGGTCAACAACGTCCTCGGATTCCCGTTCATTTTCCGCGGCGCGCTCGACGTGCGCGCCACCACGATCAACGACGAAATGAAACTCGCCGCTACGCGCGCTCTCGCGGCCCTGGCGCGCGAGGATGTGCCGGATTCGGTGCGCCGCGCCTATGGCGTCGAGCAACTGGAATTCGGCCGTCAGTACATCATCCCCAAACCCTTCGACCCCCGCGTCCTGATCTGGGAGACCGTGGCGGTTGCGAAAGCGGCCATGGAAACCGGCGTCGCGCAGCATCCGGTGGATCTGGACGACTACCGCGAGCAGCTTGAGAAGCGTCTCGGCAAGGCGCACGAAGTGATGCGGGTGATGATTCACAAAGCGCAGCGGCGGCCGAAGCGCATCGTTTTTCCGGAAGGCGAGGAGAACAAGATTCTGCGGGCCTGCCAGGTGCTGATCGACGAGAAGATCGCGTCGCCGATTCTGCTCGGCAACGCGGATCGGATACGCGAAAGATGCGAGGAGCTGCATCTGCATCTCAATGGCGTGCCCGTCGTCGACCCGGCCCGCTCGCCGGAGCACGAACGTTACATCGAGGAGCTCTGTGTCGTGCGCCAGCGCAAGGGAATCACGCGAAGCAGCGCCGAGGAGATGATGCTCAATCGCAACACTTTCGGCTCGATGATGGTGCATATGGGAGACGCCGATGCGCTCATCAGCGGCCTGACGCAGCACTATCCGGAAACAATCCGGCCCGCCTTGCAGGTGATTCCGGTGCGCGAGGGACTGCGCCACGTCTCCGGCGTGTACCTGCTCCTCACGCCGCGCGGCGACAGCTATTTCCTTGCCGACGCCACAGTGAACATCGAGCCGACGGCGGAAGATCTGGCGGAGATCGCGCTTTCGGCTGCCGCCACGGCGCGGCGCTTCGACGTCACGCCGCGGGTCGCGATGCTATCGTTCTCAAACTTCGGCAGCACGAAACACCCTCTCGCGGATAAGGTCCGCCGGGCCGTGGAGATCGTCAAGCGGCGGGAGCCCGCGTTGATGATCGATGGTGAAATGCAGGCGGACACGGCGGTAGTTCCGGAAATCATCGCCGAAACCTATCCGTTCAGTTCGCTCAAGGGCGGAGCCAATGTGCTGATTTTCCCGAATCTCGAGTCGGGTAACATCGCTTACAAACTCCTGGCTCGCATCGGCGGCTGCGAGGCGATCGGCCCGATCCTGATGGGCCTTACACGTCCGGTCCACGTGCTGCAGCGCGGCGCTGAAGTCAACGACATTGTGAACATGGCGGCGATTGCGGTGGTGGAGGCGCAGGAAGCCGTCGAGCGCAGTCCGGGCGCTGCGCTGGGGCGGCCGGCGCCACGGGAGCTGTCAAAGGTCTAGCGCCGGATTGCGGAAGCTCGCGCAGCCCGCTATACGAAAATGCCCATATCGCGCAGCTTGCGCACGATCGCCGATTTCAGCCTGTGATCGGTGAACGAGAGCACCGTCGGTGAGACAGGCTCGATGCTCTTGTCGATCCCGCGAATGCGCAGCGCCGTCTCCGCGTCGGGGCAGTCGATCAGTATCGCCTGCCGCATGCTCACCCGGCGGCACGAGTTGAACCAGCCCTTGATCTCACGCTCCACGTTCCCGGGCAAAGGCTTTGAGCAAGCCGCGCGCAGCGTTTCAAGCGCGGATTCCGAGGTAGATCCGGCTGCGGCGGCATTCAAGACCGACTTCTTCGTAATGCGGAACAGCGTGCCCGCTTCCCGGCCTCTCCGCTCGGCGAACCGTGAGATGTCCGCCTCCAGCGCCGGCGCGGGGCCCAGGAATACAACATCGAAATTCGGCTGCACGACTACCTGCCCCTGCGGCGCCTGCTCCATCTGAAAATCTTTCCGCGCGCCCAGCAGATACAGACCGATTTCGGTCAATTGGATAAGAAGCCGGCCCCCTGCGTCCCGTCCGACTCTAGCGCCGCCAAGGGGAAACAGGCGGACGCGTAGAAAGTCGAACAGCAGACCGTTCCAACTGCGCTCCAGGTCGTCCGCAGTCCGCGCATAAGTCATTCCCTGAGGCCCGTAGAGCGGAAAATATTCACCGTCGCGGTAGGTTTTCAGGAATGGGTTCGAGGATTCCCGATACGCCACCATTTCGTCAAAGGAGAACCACTTCTCGGGACTGAAATTGAGAAAGAACTCACGAACGGCGGTTACAGTGCGGCCGGCCAGTTCCGCGTCGTAGGTGTGCCGGAATTCGTAAGGAAGAAATTCGGGCCGCTCCACGTACCTTGAATAGTTGTACTCGCCTTCCGTGTCGTCGCCGTCAAAGTCCTCTTTGCCTTTCGCGGCGTTTCTCTCTCCGCGAAGCCGGTCCAGAATCGACTTGAGCTGCGCGCGCTCTCCGGATGCCGTCCACGATTTCCCTTCGGGCGTCAGTGCCAAACTCGGATAGCCGCGGTCGTCAAGCTTGAGCATTCCGAACGACCTGGCAAACTGAAGGGCGAGGTTGATGCGGGTTCTCGAGGATATCCCGAGTAAATCCGCCGCCCATTGTGGGAGAATCGCCAGAGCGGCTGCAAGAGTTTGCTCGGCCTTCGTGAAGAGTGTAAGATCGTTCACCCGCAACCGCATGGGCTCCGCCGCGCAGGCAATCAGCGCGGCGCGAATGTCGGCGGTGAGCGCCAACAGGTGGACGCTTTCGGCGGCGGTAGCGACGCGCGGCTCTACTGCCGTCTTCCGGTTCAGCCGCTTGAGAATCGGTGGCCACAAACCGATCACCGCTTCCCGGCGAAGGTCGCGGAGCGCCGGAAAAAGGATGAAATTGCGGATCAGGAGCCGTATCGTGACGCCCGAGAAATCGTCGAGTTCCGCGATCGGTATGGGACCGTCCCGCCGGATCGCTTCCCTCACCAGGCTGCGGGCTTCTTCGAATATTTCGAGCGAAGGGAAGTGCGCCGATTCATCTTCCCTTCGCCCCGGCATGTTGATCGCCCACTCCTCCCGCGTTACGGACAGGAAATCCTCTATCCATTTGGGCGACGCGTACGGCTGAATTCTCGAACTTCCGAAATATTGGGAAAGGTCCGTCTGCGTGAAGTGCTCGTACAAATACGTGCTCAACATGTCGCCGCCGGGCTGGGCGTCGTGAACGCGAATTCGATCCATGGCCCGGAACGCCCTCCACGGCCCATGAAGATCCGGAGCCACCCTGACACGGACGCCGTCCGTTCCGTAGATCAGGAAATGGCAATCCATGAGTTCCCGCAGATTCTTGCCCAGAAACTCGGGCCGCATCAGTTGCGGCGACTCCACAACCGTGAGGAATGCTTGTTTTGCGGCCGGCGGCAACGTCGCCCAGTGCTTCGCCATCAGCCGCATGACATCCCAATCGACATCGAAAATCTTCATCTGTGTCAGGATATAACGTGCGGCCCCAATGATTGAGGTTTTCTCCAAGCGCACGCGCCTTAACGCTTCCGCGGCGGTCGTTTTTGCCTGGCACGCGCATCCGGACGCCTTGCGAAAGCTTGTGCCGCCCTGGGAGCCCGTCGAGGTGTTGGAGCGCATCGGAGGGATTGCCTTAGGCGCCCGCGTGGTCTTGCGGATCGGCCGCGGGCCGCTCAAGATCTCGTGGGTCGCCCGGCACACTAAATACGAGGAAAACCGCATGTTTCAGGACGTGCAGGATAGCGGCCCATTCGCGTTCTGGGAGCACACGCATCGCTTCGAGGCCGACGGCCCGGACGCCTGCTTCCTCGAGGACACGGTTCGTTACACGCTGCCTCTCGCGCCGCTTAGCCACTGGATTGCGGGCGGTCTGGTTCGCAGAAAGATTCAGCGGATGTTCGATTACCGCCATGAAGCCACCCGGCGCGAAGTGGAGACTCGCTGATGCCGCATCGGGTTGTGATTCTGGGCGGCGGCTTTGGCGGACTGTACGCCGCCAAGGCGCTGCGGCGCGCGCCCGTCGACGTTACGCTGATCGACCGCCGCAATTTTCACCTCTTCCAGCCGCTGCTTTATCAGGTCGCAACCGGCGGGCTGTCGCCGGGCGAGATTGCCTCACCTCTCCGCCACGTGTTGGCCCGGCAAAAAAATGCGCGCGTATGGATGGGCGAGGCGGCCGATCTCGACGCGGCCCGGCGAACGCTGATCCTGAAAGACGGTGAAGTGGAATACGACTCGCTGATCGTGGCCACGGGATCGCGTCATCACTACTTCGGCAATCCGCAATGGGAGGAGCACGCGCCGGGGTTGAAGACCATTGAGGACGCGACCGCGATACGCGGGCGTATTCTCGCGGCGTTTGAGCACGCGGAGCGTGAACCCGAGCCCGCGAAGAGGAAAGCATGGCTCACGTTCGCGATCGTGGGCGGGGGGCCCACCGGTGTGGAGCTCGCGGGCACGCTTGGCGAGATCGCGAACGACACGCTGCGCCACGATTTCCGTTCCATCAATCCCGCCGACGCTCAGATTCTGCTCGTCGAGGGCGGTCCTCGCGTATTGGCGTCTTTTCCGGCGGATCTTTCGCGCGCCGCCGAAGAGGCGCTCATCCGCCTCGGAGTCCGTACGCTGCTCGCGAAAGTAACCGGGGTGGATGCCGAGGGAGTGGATGTCGAAATCCGCGGCAGTCGCTCGCGAATTTCCTCGCGCACCGTGTTGTGGGCCGCCGGAGTTGCCGCATCGCCGTTTGGCAAGGTGTTGGCGGAGCGCGCCGGCGCCACGCTCGACCGCGCGGGCCGCGTGGTCCTCGACCCCGGCCTTTCCATTCCCGGACATCCTGAAATCTTCGTGATCGGCGATCTCGCGAGCGTCATACAGGACGGGAACCCATTGCCCGGAGTTGCGCCGGTCGCCATGCAACAGGGCAGCTACGCCGCGCGCGCGATTGAGGAGCGCTTAAGGGGCCGAACTCCTCCGCCGTTCCGCTACTTCAATAAGGGCAATCTCGCGACCATCGGACGCGCCGCCGCGGTAGCGGATTTTGGCCGTATCCGTTTTTCCGGTCCCATCGCGTGGCTCGCGTGGCTGTTTATTCACCTGATGTACCTGGTGGAGTTCGACAACCGGCTGCTCGTGCTCACCGAGTGGGCGTACAACTACGCGACCCGAAACCGGGGAGCGCGCCTCATCACTGGCGGACAATCGGGCGGGCGGTAAACCGCCTTACAGATTCACTCGCCCATCCCCATCGCCCCGCACAAGCTGTACGCGGTCGAGTTCGATGTCCGGGACAAGCTTGGTCAGCTCCGGCGAAGTCGTCATCAGGTAGTTCGACGGGCCGCTCAACCAGCCACAATCGGCCATGCTCCGCACCCACGTCCGGTGCGACTGGTTGGTGACGAACACGTCCGCGCCCAACTCTCCAAGCAGTTTGGTCGCCGCTTCGACCGCCGCGCCTTCATAGCCGGGAATCGTCAGCGCGTCCACCAACGTCCCGACCGTCAGATCGCCGAACTGCGCGTGTCCCTGCATGGAGGTCCGCAGCAGCACCACCCAGCCGATTTCGCGGCTGCCGTCGAACAGTCCGAAACGCACCGAGCGGCGGTCGTTCTCCAGATGCAGCCAGTCGAGGTTCCGGCGGTCGCGCACCCCGATCATCGAGTACTCCTCGCGGGCCGCGAGCCAGATTCCGTCCGTCCACTCGGGCCAGACGCCCGGGACTGGGACGGCGCGCAAGGCGGCGTGGCGTTTCGACTTTGCCCAATGCAGCGCCCCAATCGCCAGCGCGCCCGTGCCGGTCCCCGCGGCTGCTTGCGCCGCAAGGCGCTTCCACCATGGCTGCCGCAGCGCCCGGATTTCCCGCAGGAAACGCCCCGCGCGATGCACGCGGAAGAAGAACGGAACCGTATGCACCCGCCAGCCGAGGCTTCGCTGGATCTCGGGAAGCGGCTGCTTCGATCCGCCCCCGCCCATGCCCACGCCGATCCCGAGAGGATATTCCCGCTTCACCGTGCGCAAAATGTACAGCCCGACCGGCATGTATCGCTTGTCGACCACGCCTTCGGAAATCGGCATCTGAAGATTTCCCACCAATCGCGTTTCTCCGGCCACCCAGAACGGCTGCGCCTGCATCAGGTAGCCGCCATGCACGCCCGTCTCGTCTACGATGAGGTAACTGTTTTTCGAAACGGTCTCCTGCCGTACCGGCATCGGTTCCGCGGGCGATTCGCAAAGGAAGTAGCCCGGCGCAACGCCGCCGGCGGCCAGCCTGCGGTTTAGTTCGCGGACCTCGGCCGTGTATTCCTGCGTATTGGGGACAGCGCGTAAAGGCATGGATTAGGCGCAAATCGGGGCGTATTTCACCCCTTCAGGTATCATATCGCGGTGAAATGAGCTGTTTTCATTTCCTCGGGTGGTACCATTAGTTGTCACTCATGGACACCAGGTGGATAAGAGGTTTGGCCGCGGTAAACGGGTTGTCGTTGGCCGTGGCTCTGCGGCGGCCGGCGAACCTGCGCCGATTCCTGGCCACGATTTGGCACAGCTACCGGGAGTCCGCGGAAATCGGACTGCCGGGCCGCTTTCCCCTGAGCTTTCTTTTTGAGAGCGGCCGCGCGAGCTTCGACCCGGGCGACAGGATTGTCTTTCCCCCGATTCTCGAGGGTGGCGGCGGTACCGCCACTCACGAGCTGATGCATTTGGCCGCGATCGCCCACGTGCTGAAACCGGATTGCATCTTTGAAATCGGAACGTTCACGGGCTTGACCACGGCCCTTTTCATCCTGAACTCCCCTCAGGCGCGCGTGATCACTATGGATCTGCCGCCGGACGCCAAGACCGCAAGCGGCGACTACATTTCCACCGACATCGACCTGATCCGGTCGCGGGAAGTGGCGCATTACCTCGGCGTCCTCGGCTTGACGGGCCGGTATGAGCAGTTGTTCTGCGATTCTTTCCAATTCGATCCGGCTCCCTTTGAAAACTCCGTCGATCTCGCTTTTATCGACGGCGGCCACCACTATGAATGCGTTGTCAACGACACGGAAAAGACGGCGCGCATGATTCGCGATACGGGACTCGTGCTGTGGCACGATTACGGTGGAGTGGGAGATTTCCTGCCGCTTGCGGAATATCTTGAAGCCATCGCCCGGCGGGGGAAGATCTACAAGATCCCGGGCACTACCCTGGCTTGGGCGACGGGAAAAGAGCTCAAACGGGCACTTGGCAGGGTCAACTCGGCCGCCGGCGCGTAGAGCCGCTCCGCGCGGGTCGGTCAACCGTCCGCGCCACGTCGCCCCTCAGGCGGCGGGACCCTCTTCAACCAAATGGCCGGCGAGTTCCTGAAACGAGGTCGCGCTCTCGAATTTCTCCCGATCGACGTCGACCGCGAACTCTTCGCCAATCAGCGTCAACAAACGGACATGAGCGAGGGAATCCCACTCGCTTAGATTCTCGACGCGAGCCTCCGGGAAGCGGCCCGGATCGATCTTCGGGAAAGCTAAGGAAAAGCACTGCGTAAGTTTTTCTCTGACGTTGTCCATTTTTCGATGACCTGGTGAAAGAGCGGAGGGCAAGTCCGCTCAAAATCCGCTGCCGGAAGCTCCAACCCTTGCCGCGGGCGGCCGGCGGTAACCATGCGGCCGAAGAAGGCTTCGATCGGCCCGTTACGGGGCGTTGTCTCGAAGGCGAATTCGATGTTGCCGGCGCCGAGCTTTTCATACAGCCGCTTTAGAACCTGAAACTCGATGTGGCGCGAAAACGCGCGGCAACTCATGACCCAGACATCCACTTGGCATTGGACAGCGGGGCCACTCTCCTCCGGCATACGTTCCGCCGCCAGGCGTCCCGCCAGCACGGCGATTCTGCCGAGCGGTCCGAAGCGGTCCTCGTAGGAAACGGTGATCGCGAAGGCCCCCGGCTGACGGAAGTAGGATTCCCATTCCAGTTCGGTAAAGCGGCGGCCGTTCAAGTTGAACTGGTTGGTCTTGTTCACCAACTCGAGGGCCCGTCCGTCGCCCGCGACGTTCGCGAACTCGAGTGTAAGTCTCGCGTCCAGCCCCGCCAGAAAATCGGCCGGGGCCTCCGATGAATGCGCTTCTTCGAGAGCCGCCGATGCCCGAAGGCTCGCAAGACGCAGCCGGTCCTCCTCCCGCACTTCGCTCTTGCCGAAGCGGCTCCGCAACCGGTACAGCAGTTCAAGGATTGCCGCCGGATCGTCCGGAGTGAAGCGGAGGCACTCCACCTGGGGGTGCTTCTCTTTGACCTCGGCCAGTTCCATGGGGCTATCATCCACGAAAACCACGGCGTCGGCGCCGATATTCCAGGCTTTGAGAATCCGCGCAACGCTAGCCGATTTCGCGCCCCACCCCGCCTCCACCGGAAATACCTGCGACGGCTGGAGCAGGATATCGGGCCGCGCGAAAGCTTCGCGGACTAGCGCGGGATCGTTCTTCGACGCGACGGCGACCAATACGCCCGAGCCGGCGAGCGATGCGAGCAATTGCTGATAGAGCGCATGCGCTTGCGACTTGCCCTCGAGCGACCACGTGACCCCTTCGCTGCCCGCGTCTCCCAGGATGCCCTTCCACAGCGTGTCATCCAGGTCGGTAATGATTCCTTTCGCGGACTCGGCGGGAAACAGACACGGCACGCACAGCGCGGCCGCGGCGTCGGCGTGTGGAAGCGTGTACGGAAACCCCGCCGACAGGTCAAGCTTGGGATTCGCGCGCGCCGGCGGCGGCGAACTCGCGGCCAAAGCGTGATCGCTTACGATCCGTACGCCACTGAGGCCGCACACCCGGCTAACGAATGTGGCCAGAGTGGCTCGTAACTGGAGCTCGAAGGGGCTGCACTGCCCCGGCGGCAGATTTACCAGCGGCGGCAGCGCTAGAGCAGGCGCAATCAAGGCGACGGGAGTCGCGCGGCCGGGCGCTGCCAACAGCGCTTCCAGGCGTTTGGTTTTCTCTTCGACTTGCGCGAGAATGTCGTCCAGGGTCCGCGCGGCCCAGCCGGCCGACGCACGCAGTCCGAGCCGCGCGTCGAGATCGCTCCATTCGATGGCGAGGACGATGCCGTCGGATCCGGTCTCGCACGCTCGCCGGAGATTGCCCTCCAGATCGTTGAACAGGCCGGTGTGTACGCAAATCTCATCGCCCGGGAAATGAAGGTTGAGATGTGCCTGAAGGTAGGTTTCGAAATGCAGCGGGGTGAAGCCGCAGACAAGGTGGATGTCCCGTTTCCGGCTCCCCTCGAGCGCCGGCTGCGCATTGATCCGCAGTGCTTCGCCGTAGCGCATCCAACATCCAAGGTATCACGGCCAGGGTATTTCGGCGGGTCGGGATCGGCGTCCGGGCAAGGTCCGGGAGTACTCCACGTCGCAGGGCCGGATCCCGCGTGGTTTAATATTTCCATGCGCAACCGCGGCGCCACCACTCGACGCCAACTGCTGGCAAGCTTCGCCATGGCGCAACCCCCGCCCCGGCGGTCTGTCTCCGGTTCGGTCCTCGTGCATGAGCACATCATGGTTGATTTCATCGGAGCCGGAGATATCAAGCCCGGCCGGTATGATGCCGGCGAGGTCTTCCGCGCGGCGAAGCCGAAGCTCGACGAATTGAAGTCGCACGGCTGCCGCCGCATGCTCGAGTGTACGCCAAACTTTCTCGGCCGGGACCCGCGGCTTCTGGGGCGCCTCTCGGACGCGGCCGGTATCGAGATCTGGACGAACACCGGACTATACGGAGCGGCCAATCACAAGTACCTGCCCGCGTTCGCGCGGCAGGAGTCCAGCGATCAGCTCGCGAGGCGTTGGATCGACGAGGCTCGGCTCGGTATCGACGGCGTCAAGCCGCGCTTCGTCAAAATCGGCGTCAACCGCGGCCCGCTTCACGAATGGGATCGAAAGCTCGCCCACGCCGCCGCCGTCACGGCGCGTGAAACGGGGCTCACGGTGTCGTCCCACACGGGCGATGGGGCCGCGGCACTGGAGCAGATCGAGATCTTCGTGAATGCGAAGGCCCCGCCCGCGCAATTCGTCTGGGTCCACGCGCAAAACGAGAAAGACCACAGCTTCCACCGCCGGGCCGCGCGGGCGGGAGCCTGGGTTGAGTTTGACGGCATCGGACCGCGGTCGGCAGTTTGGCACCGTGAGTGCGTTCAGTTCATGGCCGCGGAGAAACTGCTGGAACGTACGCTGATCTCGCAGGATTCCGGTTGGTATCACGTGGGCGAAGCCGGCGGGGGCGACTATCGCGGATACCAGTTCATCTACACGGATTTCCTTCCCGGACTTCAGAACGATGGCTGGGTGCGGACGCTGATGGTAGACAACCCGGTCAAAGCATTCGGCGATCTGTAAGCGCGCTCCCCCGGCGGGTACGTCTCGTGATCTAATAATGTCCATGCGTAATTGCCTTCTGCCCGCCCTACTCGCGCTTGCGGCAAACCTGCCGGGCGCCGTGGTCCGAATCGAAGTCGAAAGCCGTACCGACGTTCTTGGCGACAAGTCCTGGGGCGCGGCCGGACCTTATGAGCGTATCGTCGGCAAGGTATACTTTGCGGTTGATCCGAACAATGAGGCCAACCGGATTATCGCCGACATCGACAAAGCGCCGCGCAACGAAAAAGGGCTCGTCGAATTTTCCTCCGACCTCTACTTCCTGAAGCCTCGCGATCCCAAGCGCGGCAACGGCGCGGTGCTCTATGAGGTCTCGAACCGGGGCAACAAAGGCATGCTCGCCATGTACAACCGGGCGCCGGGCTCGCTCGATCCCCAAAAGGAAGCCGACTTTGGCGACGGGTTCCTGCTCAATCAAGGCTACGCGCTTCTGTGGCTCGGGTGGCAGTGGGACCCGCCACTGAATCCCGGCCGCATGCGCCTCTATCCACCGGTGGTGAAAGGCGTGACGGGGCCGGTGCGCGCCGAATTCGTTCCGGACGCGCGGGAGACGTCGCACTCGCTCGCCGATCGCGATCACCAAGCCTATCCCGCGGTGAACCCGGACGACCCGAAACTCACTCTCACGGTGCGCGACCGCAATGACGGACCGCGCCGCGCGATCCCGCGCAACGAATGGAAGATCGAGGACCGCACTCGGGTCACGATGGCTTCGGGTTTCCTGCCGGGCAAGGTTTACGAACTGGTCTATACTTCGCAGGATCCCGCGCTCGTGGGCCTCGGCCCAACCGCGATCCGCGACATGGTTTCGTTTCTGAAGCACGGAATCGGCAGCGGCGTCATCCCGCTGGGCGACCAGACGAATTTCATAAAACGGGCTCATGGCTTCGGGGTCTCGCAGAGCGGACGCTTCCTCCGCACCTTCCTCTATTACGGGTTCAACCAGGACGAACAGAAACGGAAAGTCTTCGACGGTGTCCTGGCGCACGTGGCCGGCGGCGGGCGCGGCAGCTTCAACCATCGCTTCGCGCAAGCCTCGCGCGACGGCCATCCGTTCCTGAATATGTTCTATCCCACCGATATTTTTCCGTATACCGACATCGAACAGACCGACCCCGAGACAGGCATTACGGACGGCCTGCTCACGCGCGTGCGGAAGGCCGGAGTCGCGCCGAAGGTTTTCTATACTAATTCCTCCTACGAATACTACGGCCGCGCCGCGTCGCTGATCCACACGACGATCGACGGTAAGAAGGATGCGCCGCTGCCGGCGGACACTCGCGCTTATCTGTTCGCCGGCGGCCAGCACGGGCCGGGGGCGTTTCCACCGGTAAAGAATCGCGCCCAACAGAACTCCCCGAATCCGAACCCGTATACCTGGTCCATGCGCGCGCTTCTCGTCGCCATGGATAAGTGGGTCACGGAAGGCAAGGAGCCTCCGCCTTCGCAGTATCCGAAGGTGTCCGAGGATAAACTTGTGTCGCTCGGCGCGGTGCAGTTCCCCAAGCTTCCGGGCGTCGCGTTCCCCACGCGCATCCAAAAAGGCTATCGCGCGGATTACGGACCGGAGTTCCGCACAAAGGGAATCGTGACGCAGGAGCCGCCCGGGATTGGAAGCGCGTTCCCGACGCTCGTGCCGCAGGTCGACCGGGACGGCAACGAAACCTCCGGCATCCGGATGCCTGAAATCCAGGCACCGCTGGCTACCTACACGGGTTGGAATCTGCGCTCAGCCGATCTTGGCGCTTCAGACGAATTGTTCAGCATGGTGGGGTCCTTCCTTCCGTTCGCGAAGACGAAATCGGAACGCGAGAAGAATGGAGACCCACGGGCGTCCATTGAGGAGCGCTACAAGAGCCGTTCGGGCTACATCGCGAAAGTCGAGTCCGCCGCCCGTGAGCTTGCGAAGGATGGCTATCTGCTGGAACAGGATGTACCGAAATTGGTGGAGCGCGCCGGGGCGGAGTGGGACTACGCGACCGCCCGGTAACGCGCGGTAAGCTGCCGCTACGCGATCGTGCGGCCGCGCGGCGGCGCCGTCCAACTCGTACGGCTCGATGCCATGCCATCGACACCCCTTCCCTGGAGCGGGTGAGACGCGCTGTCTTTCTCGCATGGATCGGCAACCGGCAACCATCGGGCCTCGGTCTCCATTTAGGGCGGCGCGGCGAAGCGACTGTCGAGCGGGGCTGCCGCCGCGCTAAGCGATTGACACCACCCAGGAGGCACAGAGTCTTTCAAGCTAGGATCGAAGTGAGACCCAACCGGGCGTCTGAACCCGGAAAGCGCACTCTCTGGACGGCGTCGCCAGTGACGATGCGGTACATTGCGCTACGCCTACATGACTGAGAAATCGATGGAGTTTGCGACGCTTGCGTCGAAGGACGTGCTCGTCTTCGGAACCGTTGTCAACGCTCATCGCCGGTGCTCGACCGCGGAAACGCCGGGAGTAAGGCCGACTGCCGCTCTCCGGAATCCGGTCTTGTGAGAACAAGTACAATAGTGTTCGGGCGCATCCGGCGCCCGGAAACGGGGAGATCGCCATGGTGAAACGCAGAGCGCTTCTAACGGGCTTGGGGCTAACGGGCTTGGCTGCCGCGGCCGCGGAGAAAGCCGCTCCCCCGTCGTTCACGGTGGCTGGCGGCCCGCGCAAGAGCACCTCCGGGTTGCCACCTCGCAAGGTGATCGTCGGCACGGCGATGCAGCCCTTTTGGGGTCCTTATCCCGGCCTCGAAAAGCGCCTTGAGGAACTCGCCGCCATTGTCGATCGCATGGCGCGGGAATCCAAGAGCAGGTATGGCCGCAGTCTCGATCTCGCTATCCTTCCCGAGACGGCGATCACGGGCGAAGCCGGCGGCGATGCGCTGTCGCGTTCCGTAGCCTTTGAAGGTCCCGTGGCCAACACATTCGCGCGGACGGCGCGGGAGCACCGCTGCTACGTCATTGTCCCGACATATTTGCGAGAATCGCACGATCCGAAGCGCTGCTCGAACGCCGCCGTGCTGGTCGACCGGACCGGCGAGGTGGCCGGGACCTACCGGAAGATGCATCTTGTGGTATCCGGCGACGGCAAGACCATGGAAGGCGGCTCGAGCCCCGGCAAGGAATTACCGGTTTTCAACTGCGACTTCGGAAAGCTCGGGATCCAGATCTGCTACGACATGGAATTTGACGGCGGGTGGCGGGAACTGGCGCGTCAGGGCGCCGAGCTCATCGCGTGGCCGACACAGTCCCCGCAAACGTGCCAGCCCGCCGCCCGAGCGAGCGAGCGGCGCTGCTATATCGTCTCCAGCACTTGGCGGCATAACGCCTCGGTGTTTGAGCCGACCGGCAAAATTTTGGCCCAAATAAAGCCGCCCGGGCAGGTGCTGGTGCAAGAGCTCGATCTCAGCTACGCCATTCTGCCCTGGAGCTCGAAGCTGCGGCATGGTAAAGCGCTCCAGGAAATGTTCGGTGAGAAGATCGGGTTCCGCTACTACGAAGACGAGGACAGCGGCATCTTCTGGTCGAACGATCCCAGCATGCCTGTCCGGCAGATGGTTCAGGCGCTCGGAGTCCTCGAGGCGGAGGACGAGTTGGCGCGCGTGCGGGAGTCCTACCGCAAAGCAAGCGTGCCTCTTTACCGATCATAGTCGCTGAGAACGAGCGAGCTCCAGCGGCCTCGTCGTCCCTCAGCCGGGCGGTTTCGCCGCGGCCGGGTAGAGCGTCTCTTCGGTCTTCCTGGATTCTTCGCTGTTTGGGAATTCCGCGATCAGCTTCTTCGCCGCCGCTTCCGCTTTCGCCTTCCGTCCGTCGAGCGCGTAGGCTTGCGCGAGACTCCATAGACACAGGGGAGTATGCTCGTTCGCCGGCACGCCACGGAGATAGCGTTCAAAGCTCTTCGCCGCCATCCGCCCGTCTCTTAGTTCAAGGTAGTTCAAGCCCATCTCGCGCAGGATGAGCTCCCACTCCTTTGGACTTTTCTCCGCTCGTTCGTGTCTCGCCGCCCTTTCGAAATACACATTACTCGCTTCGAAGAAACCGGACGCCCTGAGTCTCCGGCCCATTGCCAACAGGCCCTCGAAATCGTTCTTGTTCTTCCTGAGCGACTGGTCGAACCCATTGATTTCGGAGACATCCGAAGGGAGCGCGCCGATCAGCGACGACAGATCCCGCGCATTGATAAAGCCGCGGTGATGGATCAGCGTCGTGCCCAGCGAATTCGTGAACACCAGATGCGGAACGGTCTGCACGTTGTACGCGCGCGCCAGGTCTTTCTGGATGTCGAAATTGATTCGCACGGCGACGATCTTCCGGCTTACCGCGCCGCCAACGGCGGGATCGACGTAGACCTCCGCGTCCATTCGCTTGCAAGGCTGACACCAGTCGGCCCAGAAATCGATCATGATCGGCCGTCCGGCTTCTCGCGCCGCTTCGCTGCCCTGCTTCAAGTTGTTGAACCAGTGTATCGGGTAAGCCTCGGCGCGTCCGCCGGAGCGGCCGGCTAGAAGCAGGAGCAAAAGGGCATTCAGCTTCACGTTCGTCAAACTTCTCAAAACTGGAGCCGCAGCCCCAGTTGGACCTGGAATGGCGACGTTCGCAGCGTGCTGTTGGCGATGTAGGCGCCGGTCTGTGAATCCCGCACCCGTCCAAAGTTCGGGTTGTTCGAAACCGGCCCCAGCCCGTACGTCATCTGCGCGGCACCGATCTCCACATTGGCGGAGTTCAGCAGATTGAAGATTTCCGCCGTCACCGAGAGCCGGCCTTTTTCGTTTCTCAACGCGAAGCCGCGCTGTACCCGCGCGTCGACATTCGTGAAGCCGCGGTTTCGGAACGTGTTTCGCCGAGGCAGTTGGCCCTCGATCACGGGCCTGTCGCGGACGACGCCGTCGCCGTTCGAGTCCGCTCCCGTCAAGGCGCTGAACGGCCGGCCTGTATTGAACCGGGTTGCGGTTGACGCCTCGAGCCCGAACGGCAAGTAGAAAATTCCGGTAGCCGCGAACTGGTGCCTCTGGTCGATGTTCGAGTAGCTGTACTCGTTGGCGAGGTTGAAGGCGTTCTCGTACATGGGCCCGCCGATGCCCCTTTCGTGATCGTCGTGGCTGTGGCTGAATCCGAGCGTGTAGGCGCCGTCGAGAGTGTACCTTTTACGGCGCACGGTCGTTGTCACCGTCATGCCTTGGTAGAGGGACCGCGCCGAAGGCTCCGTGCGGTAAGCGAATCCGTACCGTGAAAAAGGCTTGGTGTTGTTCACGTCGCGGAAAATCGGGCGTCCCGTCGCGTCCGGCACGGGGACAGGCAGGTTGACGTTGCGGATGCGGTCGATGCGCGAGACGTTGATGTTCGTGTAGTCGATCCCCGCCGTAATTCCCTGGGCGATCTGCCGCTCGATCGCGGCGCGGAACTGAACCGAGCGCGGAAGCTTAAAATTGGGGTCGAAGAAAAACACGGTTTGCCCCGCGATGCGATTTTCCGGCGCCAACAGACGGTTCAGTTGTCCGCCCGTGAACACCGGCAGGTTGTCCAGCGCGGCCCCGGCCAGGTTGATCCCCGCGCCTTGAAACGCGCTGAGAATGCTCGCCGCTCCATTGAGCGTGACGCTGCTGCTCAACTCCGGATTGCCGCCGTTGCCTAGCATCGCCTGTTCGAAGAGCGGCATGTACGGAGGCGCATAATACAGCCCGGCCGCGGCGCGAATCACGGTTTTCGCGTTGTTGTTGACGTCCCACGCCATTCCCAGGCGGGGCGCGATCAACTTCTTGTCGTCCGGAATCGAGGTCGCCTGCGGAAAGCGGTTCTGCGGAACCGACGCCGGAAGGTAATCCGGAAGAAGCGCCACCTCATAGCGGAATCCGGGGCTGATTGTCAGACCCGGCCGCACTCTCCATTCGTCCTGAACGTAGAATGCGATTTGATGAATCGTCGCGGCCAGTTCTCCCGTGCCGGCGAACTGGGTGTACTGCGCCGGTCTGCGGTCAAGATAGTCCTGAAGGCTGTCAAACCGGTAAGTACCGTTCCAGCCCGGGTTGAACGTCGTCCTTCCGCGGACGCGGTTCGAATCGAAGCCGAACTTGGCCGTGTGGGCTCCCGTTACGATCGACAAATTGTTTACAATCTGGTACCGCACGTCCGTGAACTTGTACCCGATATTGCCATAGCTCAGCCCCGTGGCTTGCGGACCGTAGATGGCCAGCGTCTGGATAGGGTTGCCGTTACGCACGGTAACTTCCGGGCCGTTGCCCGGATCCCACGGACGGTATTCGCGCACGGCCTGGAAACGCAGCTCGTTGATCAACCGGTTCGACAACACCGACGTCAACTGGAGCATCCCGGTGCGATCCCTGCGGTCGTTGACGGGCGAAGCGTTCTGCACGGAGCGGTTGGTGGTCGAATCCGCGCCGATGCCCTGCGTCATGATGAAAGGTCCGGCGGTGTCGGTCACCTTGTTCCGGATGTAGTCGAAGCGGCCCATCACATTGTGGCTCCGGTGCAGACGGTGATCGATGCGGTTGATCGCCGACCGCGACTGGCTTAGGGCCTCCAACCGGTCTTCCGGAGCGATTCCCAGGAGCGCCTGCGCTCCCGGTACGCCGCGAAGCCCTTGTCTGTCCAGTTCCGAATAGAGTACTTGCACGGGCTTGGTGTTGTACTGAAAATCGGACCCCATGAAGAAGAACGTCCTGTCCTTTCGAATCGGACCGCCGATCGATCCGCCGAACTGCTGCCCGAGGTCGATATGCCGGCGTCCGAAAGGATCCAGCCGCGTCAGATCGGCGTTCCGGAACAGGTAGAAGCCGCTTCCGTGAATATTGTTCGTGCCGGACTTTGTGGCGAGATTGATGATACCGCCGGTCGAGCGCCCGAACTCGGCCGAGAACGTGCTCCGAAGCACCTGAAACTCCTGAAGCGCTTCCAGGCTGATGCTGGGCGAGAACTCGACGTGTCCGCACCAATGCGTGCTCGTGTAGTCGCCGCCGTCGACGTTCAGATTGATGAAAAGACCTCTCTGTCCGGATATCGCGAAGCCGCCGCACTCCGGTTCGATCTGCGTTGCCGGGGTCAGCAGAAACATGCCTCGGACGCGCCGGCCGTTCGCCGGCAGATTGCGAAGCTGGACGTCCGTCAGCACGGACTTCGAGAAGGTCTGGCCTGGCTCTATAGCCGTAGCCGGGGCCACGACATTGACGGACTCGCGCACCGGCGCAAGCCCCAGCTTGAAATTCGCGGCCGCCCTTCCGCCGAGCGAGACGTAGACTTGCTGGCTGACGTGCTCCATGCCTCGTGGCTTCACGGTGACCTCGTAGGCGCCGAGCGGCACGGGGCCTATTGCATACCGGCCTTCCACGTCCGTCGAAACGGTTCGCGAATAGTTCGTATCGAGGTGGCGCGCGGAAACTTCCAGACCGGCGGCGGCGGCTCCCGTTGGATCGAGCGCCTGGCCCGCGATCTGACCGCTGCTTGCCGCGGATTGAGCCCGGATCGAAGTGGGAACCGCGGCGAAGACAGCCAACAGAACGATGCTCCGTGGTACGGATACGTGGTGTAGTCGCATAAAGTAATTCTCTATTTAGCCCGGCGCACGTGCGAGCTGCAATAGCTAAAAAGGATTAGGGCGAGACTCCGGCTCAGCTTCGAAGACTCGCCAGCGCCGCGGCGGTATGCCGCGGCAGGCGCGCTTCCCCTGCCAGGCGATCAAGATCGCGAGGCTCGTCCACGTCGTACCACATCTCGCCAATCGCGACCGAGAGCCCGCATCGCGCCGCGGCTTCCACGGTCTGAGCAAGCGCGCGCGGACCGGACCACTCGACGCCGTCGAACATGCGAGGGTCCACACGCCGGCAGGCGATCGCGTAGTAGCCGCCGTCCTCCGTTGGGCCGAGAGCGACGTCGGCGTTGGATTCGAGCAATAAGCCAATGTGGCCGGCTGGCAGCGCCGGCGAATCGCTTCCGGCAACGATCGCCTGCGGACGGCCCTCCCTTAGCGCGCTTCGCAGGGCGTGGAACATGCGCGCGCCAAGGTCGCCCGCCGCCTGCGGGGCGCGCGGCACGGCGGCTTCGAGCCACGAGTCCGTGGGGATGTCGGTGTGCAATTCCACTTCGCCGCATTCAGCCAGGTTCTCAAGCGTGTCCGCCACGAAAGCCGTGTGCAAGGCCGCTGCCTGTTCGGGCGTGATTGATCCCACAAGACGCGTCTTTACGCGGCCGGGTACCGGCGCTTTGGCGAAGACGATGATGACGGGCGGCATGGAAAGATTGTAGAATGGAAAGATGCGGAAATTTTTTGCTATCGCTCTCACCATGACGCTCGGATGCACGCTGGCTCTCGCCCAGAAGAAGGGAAAAGCCGCGGATGCCGAAAAGGGCAAGGAAGTGTTTCAGCAATGCGGTGTCTGTCACAACGCGGACAGCGATGAAAAAAAGATGGGCCCCGGCTTGAAGGGATTAATGAAGAAGGATGCCATGGCGAACGGCAAGAAGCCGACCGAGGCCAATGTCAGCGCCAAAGTCGACGAGGGCGGAAACGGAATGCCCGCCTACAAGGAAATGCTGAGCGACGAGGAGCGGACCGACCTCCTGGCCTACCTCAAGACCCTGTAACTGTTAAGTAGGACAGGACTCCCGGCCCAATGTCAATTAGTTCGCCTCCGAGTCCGAGGCCGATCAGAACGACTGCCGCAAGTGCGGCGGACATGGTATTCGCTGAAGCTTTTAGTCAATCGTGGCCGCTAAGGCTTTGGTAATCGAAACGGTTGCGGATGTTCCGGTTGAAGAAAACGCCATTGGAATCGGACGCTTGCGTTCCAACGGCGCGTTTCAGTACTTGACCGGCTTGCCAAGCTTTCCGGATCCTCAAACCTCGTAGGTCATGCGGGTTCGACCTGCGCCACCGGGACCATGCCAAGCTTTTGGCAGCCGCGGCAGAGGTCGCCGACTGTCGCGATCGCCGAGGAACGCGCTGCGGTAGTGCATCGGCGCGCCTTCGGGGGATAGAAGGCCACGATTCCGCCCGCGCTGAGCGTGACCGCGTCGCAATGGCGGCGCTTGAAATAATCGAGCCGGTAGGAACATCCAACTTCGGCGGATCGTCCTCGACCAGCGTCAATTGTCCCCATCGCATGGCTCTCCGTGCCACGGCGCGGCCTGCCCGTCGAGGGGCGGAAGGGCGGCGGTCTTTATTGCATCCCTGCGGGAGAGCCTGGTGCGGTGAGTTTGTGGAAATCGCGCATCGCAGGACATCTTAGAACGGCGCGGTTTGTAGCGACAGGTTGTCCCGGGAAAGGCGGGTGGAGCGCCCGCCGGCGATCATTCGATGGGAGGCTCCCGCGGGGTCTTACGCCGTTCGATCCCCGGGGCGGGTTCCACGTGAATCAGCACGTCCGCAATCCAATCGAGCTGCCTGCTCAGGAGAGTCCGAACTTCTTTGGCCACGGCGTGCGACTCCCAGACAGTGGAATTCGGATCGACTTCAAGGTGCAGGTCGACGTGATACCGGAGCCCGGTCTTGCGGGCGAAGCACTTCTCGACGGCGATCACTCCCGGAACGCGAAGGGCCACCGACCTGATTTCGTCGAGCGAGCCGCCGTCCGGCATGGTGTCCGTCAACTCGAGCGAGGCGTCTCGAATGACACGGAATCCGGTGAGGGTGACGACGACACCCACCGCGACGCCTCCGTAGTGGTCCGCCGCCAGGAACTCGGCCGGATTGTGCAATGTCAATCCGAGAGCCCCCAAGGCTGCCGCCGCGGAGAGAATATCCACCCCGTCATTCCAGGCATCGGCTACCAGCGACGAGCTTCGGATACGGCGGCCCACACGGAGTTTGATCGCGAGCATGAAACTCCTGACCACAATTGCGCCGAGGAGAGGCCAGACGGCGAATAGGGCAGGCGGATCGTGACCCTCGCCCACTTTTTGCAGGGACCGGTAGCAGATGCCCGCTCCCCCCGCGGCGAGAATCATGCCGACGATAAGGCCCGCTATCGTCTCGAATCGCCCATGTCCGTAAGGATGATTGGAGTCGGCGGGCTTCGCCGCGATGTACATTCCCGCGAGCACGAAGGTCGAGGCCAGCACGTCTCCGGCGAATTCCAAGCCCGCCGCAACCACGGAGGTGGAACCGGCGCGCAACCCGATAGTCAAGTTGGCAGCCGCCAGAAGGGCGCTGGCCAGAATGCTCCAGGCTGCGACGCGGCGTCCGAGTTTTAGCCGCCCCTGTTCTACGTTTGCCGCCACGCGCTCCTCTGTCGACACATCCGCATTCCCAGTGTCCCCCAGATCCTCGCCGATGTATAATGGCCGCCACTCCACGTTTGAGACGTGCGGAAAGAGAGGATGACGATGCGCTTTCCTGAGGCGCGGTTCCTACTTGTGTTGTTTTTGGCCGGCTTCGCGCCCGCCGCGCGGATGCATGGCCAGACCTTCGGAACGATGGCCGGCGAAATTCGGGATTCCACCGGAGCCGTGATTCCCGGCGCCAATGTCACGGTGCGTAACACGGAAACCAATGTCGCCCGATCTGTGTCGTCCAATGAAGATGGGATCTACAATGTTCCGGCGCTCAATCCGGGTATGTATGAAATCAGGGTCGAGAAGAGCGGGTTCAAGTCCGCGAGCAGGAGCGGCATCGAGTTGCAGGTGCAGCAGACGGCGCGCGTGGATTTCTCGCTCGACGTCGGCCAGGTCAGCGAGACGGTGGAAGTCACGGGCGGAGTCCCGCTCCTCACGACCGAGAATGCCACGGTCGGCACGGTGATCGAGAAGCAGCGAATTACGGACCTGCCCCTCAACGGGCGGAACTTTCTCAGCCTCGTCGCGCTGAGCCCGAACGTGACGTACGGTTTCGCGCCGGCGGCGCAAGCGGCAGGGAGACAGGGTGGCACGCGCGCGGGCGTCACCATGTCCCTTTCCGGATCGAGAGCCACCTGGAGCAACTACACGCTTGACGGCATTACCAACACCGACATCAATTTCAATCTGTATATCGTGCTGCCGTCGGTTGAGGCGCTGCAGGAGTTCAAGGTGCAAACGGGCATCTATCCCGCGGAGTTCGGACGTGCGGCCGGACAGGTGAATGTGTCGACCAAGGGTGGAACCAACGAATACCACGGCTCGGCTTTCGAGTTCCTGCGGAACGACAGGCTTGACGCCAAGCCGTATTTTTTCAAAGATCCCGAAACGCCGAATCAGCTTCCCCCCGACAAGCAGCCTTACCGCCAGAATCAGTATGGGTTCACGCTGGCCGGGCCCGTCATGATCCCGAAACTCCTGAACGGGAGGAACCGGCTGTTCTTCATGGCGAACTATGAGGGATTCAAATCCCGCCGCACGGTCAATACGTTCGGCACGACGATGACTCCGGAACAGCGGAGCGGAGATTTCTCCGTGATCGCGAATCCCCTGCAGGACCCCATGACGCGGGTGAGGACGGGCAACACCATCGCGTCCACGCCCTTCCCCGGGAATCGGATCCCGGCTTCCCGCTTTAGCAAGGGTTCGCTGCTCCTGCTCGACAAGTTCGCCCCGCTGCCGAATCTGGCGCAGGCCGGCCTTCCGAATCGAAACTATCAATACAGCGCTAAGACGCCGGTGGACAAAGACCAGTTCACGGGGCGGATCGATTTCAACGAGAACGCCAACTCCCAGTGGTTCGGCCGGTACAGTTGGACCGACGAGTTGACAGTAACGCCCGGCATCAAGTTGAACGGACAGCCGCTCTACACGCGGGCCAGCCAGTGGGTGGTGGCCAATACGCGCGTGTTTTCCTCGACCAAGGTGAATGAGGCGCGCTTCGGCTACAACTCGCTCTTCAACAACATCAGCCAGGAACTGGCAGGCGTCGAGAACGTCAATGAACTTCTCGGGACCCCCGTGAAGATCACCGATCCGAATTCGTTCGGCATTCCGAACATCTCGCTCAGCAACAATCTCAGCGCGCTTGGAAACGACGCGAACGGTCCGTTCACGATTGACGACAAAGTGTACCAGGCGACCGACAATTTCTCCTGGGTCCGAGGCAAGCACACGCTGCGATTCGGCGGAGAATACCGCTACAACCAGTACCTGCAGCTGGGCAACGAATTCGCCAGGGGCCGGTTCACGACGAACGGAAGTTTCACGGCCAACGCCAACACGTTGACGGGCGGATACTCCGGAGCCGATTTCCTGATGGGCGCCTTCACGCAGCTCGATAGCGCCGTCGCCTTGGCGAAGGGCGATTTCAGGGATCACGAGTGGGCCCTGTATTTCGACGATACCTACAAGATCAGGCCGCGTCTCACGATCAACTGGGGCCTTCGCTGGGAGGTTGCCCAGCCCCTGTGGGACAAGTTCGGCAACGAGGTCAACTTCCAGATCAGGCAGCCGCTTTCGAAGATTCCCAACGACCCGAATCTGGACCGGCATCCGGTCTATGTGCGGTCCGGGAAAGGCAATTTCTATGACGGGATCGACTTTCGGTTTACTGGACCCGTGCAACTCGCGAGAGACGGCCGGTTGGGGAAGCGGCTCATCAAGACCGACTACAACAACCTCGCGCCGCGCCTCGGAATTGCCTATAGCCCTTCGGCGAAGTGGGCGTTCCGCACCGGTTTCGGCATCTTCTATTCGCAGGAAAGCAAGAACTCGATCTTCGATTTGAATCGCGGTATGGGGGGCCGCGCCTCGGTTGTTCCGGACGTCCAGGCGCCGCCGCGGCTAACCTATACAAACTTCATCGACGCGAGCCAATTGCCGGTGTTGTTGTCCAGTCCATCGGGGCTCACCTGGGGCGCCGACTCGAATCTCGCGACGACCTACACGATGTCGTACCTGTTTAACATCCAGAGAACGCTCGGGAACAGCTCGACGGTTGAAGTTGGATACACCGGAAATCAGAGCCGCAAACTGGCCCTGCTCATCAACGCGAACGGACCGGTTCCGGGCATCACGCCATTCGCAACCCGCGCGCCCTATCCCGAGTGGCAGGCAATCCAGTTCATCACCGGCGACGGCGTCGGCAGCTACAATGCGCTGAGCGGAAAGCTCACACAGCGTTTCGGTAGGGATTTCACCACTCTGTTCAGTTTCACGTGGTCGAAGGCGCTCGATGAGAATAGCGCGATTCGCGGCACGGGCGACGATTTCACTCCCGCGAATCCCCATTGCCGGTCGTGCGATCATGGGCCTTCCGGATTCAATATCCCCCGCCGCTTCGTGACTTCGATCCTCTACACGCTGCCGGTGGGGAAGGGGAGGAGATTTCTCAATCGCGGCGGCATCGTGAACCAGGCGCTGGGCGGCTGGCAATTCAGCACCATCACGGCGGTCCAGGACGGAACTTCGATCACGACGCGCTCGTGGGACTCGGCGGGACAGGCTATCGTCCCCGACGGCAATCGCCTCAATTGCGCCGCGGGCGTAAGCCAGGTCGCGGCCGCGCCTACGCCGGACCTCTACTTCGTTCCCGCGGCGTTCTCGAACACCGTCGCGGGTCAGTTCGGCAACTGCGGCCGGAACAATCTGATCGCTCCCGCCACGTGGAACGTCGACCTTTCCATGCTGAAGGATTTCCGCGTCGCGGAAACGCATTCGGTTCAATTTCGCATGGAGATGTTTAACGCTCCGAACCACCCGGCATGGGGCCGGCCGACCGCGGCCTGGGGATCGTCGAACGCGAATCCGTCGGCGGCATTCGGCCGCATTCGCACGACCAGCCAGTTGCGGCAGATCCAGTTCGCGTTGAAGTACAACTTTTAAGGAGCTTGTCACAACAGCCACGCCCGCCTCGGCCAAGGCCGCCAGTTGCTCTTTCATTCGCGCCCGGCGGCCTCTGCGTTTCTGAGCGCGTACTTCCTCCGGGGCGATCGGGTGAGGGCAGCATAGGCGTTAAAATAAGCCCGACTGGCAGGACGTCGTGCATCGCTGCTCAAGAGGGGATTCAGGAGACCGCGCCTGCACTTCTGCGTGTTGCGCGTTTTACGTCAAGTTGACTCGAACGACTTGACTTGCGGATGGATCGGCCCGGAGCAGCAGGCTAGATATCCAATATCGCCAAGCACTGGGCCTGCCCTGTTTAAATGAGACAAACAGTTAAGCCGCTGTCCCTCGGATGCTGAATGGAGTTCAGTCAGCGCGGGCCCACGCTACTGAACGTGACACAACAAACGACACCGCGCGCGCCGAGGCCTATCTCGGGTTGTCGAGACGCCAGTCAACTAACGCACGGACCTCCATTCGAGAATTAAGCTGAGAGTGTCAGGCCGGGCCGTCACGCCTTGCCAAGAAGATTGAGATCAGAGGACCAGGAGGTGCTCGAACTGCTCTATAAAAGCGTCGTTACGAGCGATAAAGGCGGTGGTTTCCGTGTATGCCTGGCCGCTCGTGATTTTGAATCCGAGATTCGTGAACATCCCCGCGTATTCACCCATCTGATCGGCGGTGCATCCAACGCAGAACGCTATGGGATGTGTCGCGCAAAACTTTTCCCATGTCAAGGAATGGTCGAGAATGAAATGGCATTTTCCCACTTCAATCTCCGAGTCGATCTTGTCGGCGGTTAGGAAGATCACCAACGGTAGGTTGGTGGCGTACATGAAACGCTTAAAGATCTTGTTGTGATAGCTACCAACGTGCGGACCAAAACACTTGCTCAACTCCAGTTCGTACTCATTTCTCTTCGAGTCAGACAACCCTTTCGGAAACTTCAGCTTGTGCCTCAGGCCGATCTGTAGCCCCGAAGCCGCTCCGAGTAAGAGCACCGGTCGCTTCATGGTTGGCAGTGAGAACGGTGCCTTGATCAACTGCTGGATTTCCGCCTGTTCCTTCCGATCCAGCCCAGCGCTAGCGTAATCAGGCTTCCTGGCGACGAGATTCTTGTCGACGCCGCCGTACGAAGCGCCATATGTCGTCTCTTCAGGAGGGCTCCACGGGAACTCAGTGCATGGAATTCTGGCCACGAGCCAGAGTAACAAATAGGCCAAAATGTTATTAGTGCTAATCTGAATATTCGGCGAACCATCCTCACCAATCGTGACATGACCTTTAAGGAGATGGGAGATCTCCTTTGCTACAAAGGCGACTGTTGAACCAGATTCCAAGAATAAACTGACTTGCTTTTTACGAATATCATCCATGTAGCACTCGGAAAAGAAATTGGCGAGGACACGTTTCTTTTCAGGTTCTTCCGAGCACCGTTCATAAAGTTTCGGGAAACCTTCAAGCTCCTTGATGATGTCGACAATAAATTCGTTCTTGGCTGTCTCGAGAATCGATCGATCCTCTGGTTCGCGAATGAAGCCCGGCCTGTCCCACCCATATAGATTGTCAGCAAGCGCCAGTGCCACACTGCCCTTAAACTCAGGCCCCGGCACAAAGATGCTTCGAAAATGGTCGGTAACTCTCTTGTGGAAGTCCTTGAGTTTGCCAAAGTTGCGTAGCTCACCCTCGTCCTTCGTGCAGTCGAGTTCCGAGCGGCGCTTGGTGATCACGTCGTCATGGAGAATGAACGTCAGCGTCTTCAGCCCATACTCGCGAGCAAGGCTGTACTCGAACTCAGTAAAGCTGTAATCTTTGCCAGGCACGACCGTACCGTATCGATGGCCGAGGATGGCAATGTAGACTTGGCAGTCCTTCATCGCCCGCTTGATGACCTGCAAGTCACTCTCGTCCGAGGGCGAGAAATTCTCAAGTGCGATTGGGATGTGGCCTCGCTGAAACACTGCTTCTACGGCCGCCTTGCGCTCGGCCTTCAGATCTTCGAAAGTAGAGCTAATGAAGATTTGGTAACGCCGATCGGACGGACTAGAAACGTCGTTCATGGAATGGGCACCTCTGCCGGTCAGGCCTGTCGTTCGCCAGGATGAGATCGCCTGGCCGTCGAGTCCAGTATTATA
>CAMDED010000048.1 GCA_945893365.1 Candidatus Sulfopaludibacter sp. SbA3
TCTCTCCTCCGCCAAAATCTCCCCCCAAAAAAAAACATCCACAACTGCTTGCCACGGTTTCATCACCATTCAACCAGCTTCTGATGTGTCGCCTGCCCCACCGAAGCCGCTTTGCGCACTTCCCGAATTTTGCGCCGGAAAGTAGCTAGCCGCCGCAAGGCCTGATTGACGTTGCTGCGCTTCGTCAGACCGAGCGGCAGCAGACGGATGACCGGGAAAATACCGACGGGGAAGAACTCGAAAAGTAGCGCCAGGATGGACGGAGAAAGTCATCGACTCCGAGGCTACGGCGAGTGCTGGTGGGCGAAGCGCCCGATCCATGCGCCCGGAGGTTCACCTTACGACGCGCGCAACATGCCAAGCAGCGCGTTCACGACAACCGACGCCATGCCGATCGGGATCATGATCTTCCAGCCGATATTCATGAGCTGATCGTAGCGGAATCTTGGGAAAGTGCCGCGGAACCAGATCATGATATAGACGAACACCGCGACCTTGAACAGGAACCAGAACAGTCCGATGATCGCTGCATTGACCGCTGGAATCAAAAAAGGCACCGCGACGCCCATACAAAGGAAGGCCGCGCCAACCAGCGTTTTCTGTTGCACCGGATCTTTGAGCTTCTTCACTAAAATGAGGCTGCTCGCTCCGGAACCGAGGAAAATCAGCACCGGAAGACCCACGTTCAAGGGCATCTCGAGCCATGCGACGGCGGGGAACGGCCGCAGCCAGCCGCCCCAGAACAGGGTCACGGCGACGCTCGACACGACGAAAATGTTCGCGTACTCGGCGAGGAAGTACAAGGCCCAGCGAAAGCCGCTGTACTCGGTATGGAATCCGGCCACGAGTTCCGATTCCGCTTCCGGGAGATCGAAGGGGGCGCGATTGGTTTCGGCGGTGGCCGAAATCAGGTACACCACGAAAGGCACGATCATGAAGCCGTAGTTCTCGAAAATGAACCAGATGTGCCGGTCCTGCTGAGCCTTCACGATGCCCTGCATGCTGAGCGTCCCCGCCACCATCAGTCCGGAGATCAGGGCGAACGAGAGCGCGACTTCGTAACTGACAAGCTGCGCCGCGCTGCGGAGCGCGCCGAGCAGCGGATAGTGACTGTTTGAAGACCAGCCGCCGAGGATGATTCCCAGAATGCCCACGGCCGACATCGCCATGATGACCAGCACGCCGACGTTGACATCGGCGACGGCGAGTTTCTCGCTGAACGGGATCACGGCGAACGCCGTCAGCGCCGTGAAAGTGGAGATGACCGGCGCGAACCAGAAGATGCCCTTGTCCGAATCGGCGGGTATGATGTCTTCTTTCAGCAGGAGCTTGAGGGCGTCGGCGATCGGCTGCAGGAGCCCGTGAGGCCCGACGCGCATGGGACCGAGACGCACCTGAAAGTCGGCGAGCACTTTCCGCTCGATGAGCACGATATAACCGGCCAGCAGCGGGAAGACCGCGATGATCACCACGATCATCGACACAGGCAGGAACAAGGGATGATTGAAGACCGTTTCCATATGCGGTTTCTTATCTCATGAGCGATGTCTGGGCCATTCTCAGGAACGGCTCAGGGTAAATGCCGATGACGAGCGTGAGCGCGCCCGTGACGCCCAGCGCGAGGCGCAATCCAAGACTGGTCGAGAGCGGAGCCGGCTCGAACTGTTCCGGAATGAACATGCTCTTCACAATGCGGAAGTAGTAGTAAATGGCCACCGCAACATAAAGCGTTCCGATGACGGCGAGCGTGTAGTGCCCGGTTTCGATCAGAGAAAGGAAGATGTAATACTTCCCCAGAAAGCCCGCGGTCGGAGGAATGCCGGCGAGCGACAGCAGGAAGACCAGCATCAGCATGGCGTAGCCGGGGCTCTTGTGCATCAGGCCCGCGAGATCGTCCACGTCTTCGCCGGCGATGCCTTTTCGGCGCATCGCGACGACGACCAGAAACGCGCCCAGATTCATGAACGTATACACCATCACGTAGACGGCGACGCCGTTGAGACCCGTGCGATTTCCGGCAATCAGGCCAAGCAGCATGTAACCGGCATGTGAAATTGAACTGTAGGCGAGGAGGCGCTTGATGTTGTTCTGCGAGATCGCCGCAAGGTTTCCAAACGTCATAGTGGCGATAGCGACGGCTGCGAGCAACGGTTCCCACACGGGCCGCGAGGTGGAGAGCGGTCCCATGAAGATGCGCAGTAGAAACGCGAACGATGCGGCCTTCGAGGCGACCGAGAGATATGCGGTCACGGTGGTGGGCGCGCCTTCATAGGCGTCCGGGGCCCACATGTGAAACGGCGCGGCGGAAATTTTGAACAGCAGTCCGACGGACGTGGTGGCGACGGCCAGGAGAATCATCGGATCCCACGGGTCTCGGGCGGCGAAGGCGGCCGCCACGTCGCTCAGCTTGGTGGAGCCGGAGACTCCGTACATGATGGAGAATCCGTACGCCAGAAATCCGCTTGAAAACGCCCCTAACAGAAGATACTTCATGGCGGCTTCGTTCGAGCGCCGCTCGCCTCTGAGGAATCCCACCATGACGTAGAAGCAGAGCGCCATCAACTCGAGGCCGATGAAGAGAGTGACGAGGTCCGTGCCCGCGGCCAGAAAGAACATGCCGCACTGCGCGAAGAGGATGAGCGCATAGTATTCGCCGTGGTGCTCGCCCTCGATCTCCAGGTAATTGTAAGAGACGATGGCGACGACAACCGTCGCAATGAGGAAGATCCAGTTGAAGAACAGCGCGAAGCCGTCCATCGTGAGGGACCCTTGAAAGGCCGTAATTTCGCCGATGCCGTTCGAGATCAGAAACGAGTGCTGC
The DNA here is from genome assembly GCA_945893365.1 of Candidatus Sulfopaludibacter sp. SbA3. Classification (GTDB taxonomy): domain Bacteria; phylum Acidobacteriota; class Terriglobia; order Bryobacterales; family Bryobacteraceae; genus SYKU01. The sequence continues at coordinate 2,822 of CAMDED010000048.1, forward strand.
CGCCAGAGTCCGTAACCGCAGAAGGCTTCTCCGGCGAGGAGAAACATGGTAAGCCACTTGCGGTCCTTGGGGTTCGGGAAAAGGAGGAAGTCGAACAGCAGAATGGCGCAGCCGAACAGAGCCAGCATCAGCGCCGGCGCCAGCACAAAGTGGTCGGTGGTCGTGTAGAACTGGCTCATCGGACACCTGCCTTCAGGGCGGCTTGGCCTTGATAGTATCCAGGTTTGACTCGCTCCACTAGCTGCTGCACCGGTTTCTCCAGAATGTCGAAGTAGGGTTTGGGGTAGACGCCAATCCAGAGCGCCCAGGCGATGAGCGGAAGGAATACGGCCATCTCACGCGCGCTCAGATCGGGCAGGCGCAGGTTCTTTCCGTTCGTAACTTGTCCGAGCATGACCCGCTGATAGAGCCACAACAGATAGGCCGCGCCGAGGATCACGCCCGAGACGGCGAAGGCCGCCCAGACTCTGTTCGCCTCGAACGCGCCCTGCAGAATCGTAAACTCGCCCACGAAGCCGTTCAACAGCGGCAGGCCCGCCGAGCTCAGCATGGCGATCGCGAATACGATGGCGTACTTCGGCATCACGTGCGCAATGCCGCCGTATTCGGAAATCTCGCGCGTGTGCCTGCGCTCGTACATTACGCCGATGACGAGGAAGAGCATTCCGGTCGATATGCCGTGGTTGATCTGCTGCAGGACGCTGCCGGCGATCCCGTTCGGGTTCAGGGCGAAGATTCCGAGCGTACAGAAGCCCAGGTGGCTTACCGAAGAGTACGCGATCAACTTCTTCCAGTCCTTCTGCATCAGGCAGACGAGCGCGCCGTAAATGATGCCCACAATCGAGAGGATGGCGAGGATGCGGACGATCTCCACGTCGTTCGACGCCCTTGGCAGCAGCGGCAGGGAGAACCGCAGGAATCCGTAAGTCCCCATTTTCAACAGCACCGCGGCCAGAATGACGGAACCGGCGGTGGGAGCTTCGACGTGCGCATCCGGAAGCCAGGTGTGGAAGGGGAACATCGGCACTTTGATCGCGAAGCCGACGAAGAAGGCCCAGAAGACCCAGCGCTCCATGCCGGGTTCGAGCACGACCTTCATGAGATTCGCGATCTCGAACGTATAAGCGCCGAACTGGGCGTGATACTGGAAGTAGAGAGCCAGGATGCCGAGCAGCATCAGAACGCTGCCGGCCAGAGTGTAGAGGAAGAATTTGATGGCGGCGTAAAGCTTTCGCGGCCCGCCCCACACGCCGATGATGAAGTACATCGGCACGAGCACCAGTTCCCAGAACACGTAGAAGAGGAAGAAATCGAGCGCCAGAAAAACGCCGATCATGCCGGTCTGAAGCAGCATGAACATGGCGTAGTATTCTTTGACTCGTTCCTCGACCGCATTCCAGGAGGAGAGCGCGGCTATGAAGCCGAATACCGTGGTCAGCATGATGAGCAGCATGCTGATGCCGTCGACGCCGATGAGATACTGCACGCCGAGACTGGGAATCCACTCGGCGCGCTCGACGAACTGAAAGCCGCTCGCGCCCTTATCGAAGCGGGTGGCGAGGGGGAGCGAAACCAGGAAGCCGGCAAAGGCCACCACGTTCGCCCAGATGCGAATTACGTTCTTGCTCGATCCGGGAATGAACAGCAGTACGGCGAGCCCGGCCAGCGGCGTGAATAAAATGATGCTGAGTAAGTGCTGGTCCAATTCCGGTCTCCCTCGCTTATTTGCCCGCCATGAAGTAACCAAAGAACAACGCCACGCCCACTACCACATAGAGCGCGTAAGACTGCACTTGCCCGGTCTGAATCAGGCGCACCGGATAGCTCAGCGCCTTGACGAGAAACGCGCTAAACCGTACCGCGCCGTCGACGATCCAGGTATCCCACCAAATGGAAGCGCTCGAGCTGAGGCGCGTCACCCAGCCCGCGCCGTTCACGGCTCCGTCCACCACGCCGCGATCGAAGGCTCCCATGAGCAGACCGCCGCCTTTGGAGAGCCCGTTGACGAAGAGGAAGTCGTAGACTTCATCGACGTACCATTTGTTGAGCAACACCGTATGCAGCGGCTTCATCGAGGCTTCCATCGAATCGGAGAGCTCGGGACGGGTGTGGTACATGTACCGGGCAATCGAAATGCCGATGATGGCGATGGTTACCGAGACGCCCATGAGCAGCCACTCCGTTCCGGTATCGTGGTGTGCCTCGCCCGCGGCATGCACGGCTTCGGCCGCGGAGTGGCTGGTAAACACGGGCTCGAGCCAAGTCTCGAACAACCGGAAGCCGTCGCCAAACGCGCTCCAAAGTTTCGGTACGCCGATCCATCCGCCGAGCACACTGCCGAGCGCCAGCACCGAGAGCGGGATCGTCATGGTTGCCGGGGATTCATGGATGTGCTTTGCGGCTTCGGCTGAAACGCGCGATTTGCCGTAGAACGTCATGTTCATGAGCCGCCACATGTAGAAAGCGGTCATGCCGGCGGTCGCAAGGCCAACCGCGTAGAGCGCGTGCGATCCGAGCGGCGAGCTCCAGGTTTGCCAGAGAATTTCGTCCTTCGAGAAGAATCCGGCAAGGCCGGGGATGCCGGCGATCGCGACCGAGCCGATGAACATGGTCCAGTGAGTGACCGGTATCTTGTCTTTCAGCGCGCCCATGTAACGCATATCCTGCTCGCCCGACATGGCGTGAATCACGCTGCCGGAACAGAGGAAGAGCAGGGCCTTGAAGAATGCGTGCGTAAACAAATGGAACACCGCGACCCAATAGGCGCCCACGCCCAGGGCGAGGAACATGTAGCCAAGCTGGCTCACGGTCGAGTAAGCGAGAACGCGTTTGATATCGTTCTGCACCAGGCCGATGGACGCGGCGAAGATTGCCGTGAATGCGCCGACCACCGCCACAATGTGCGAAGTCGAAGGAGTCAATTGGAACAGCGCGTTCGACCGCGCCACCATGTAGACGCCCGCCGTCACCATGGTCGCCGCGTGGATCAGGGCCGATACGGGTGTGGGGCCTTCCATCGCGTCCGGCAGCCAGACATACAAGGGAAACTGCGCCGACTTGCCCGTGGCTCCGATGAACAAGAGGAGCGCCATCAAACTCAGGATTCCGAAGGCTTCCGTCTCGGCGTGGAAAGCCGGGCTCTGAAGAGCGGCGTTGACATCGAGGAAACGCACGCTGCCGGTCACCGCGAGCATCAGCAGAATACCGAGAATGAAGCCCGCGTCGCCGATCCGGTTCACGATGAAGGCCTTCTTGCCGGCGTCGCCCGCGGATTTCTTGTGGAAGTAGAATCCGATCAGCAGATAGCTGCAAAGACCGACGCCTTCCCATCCGACGAAGAGCAGTGCGTAGTTGTTGGCCAGCACCAGCATCAGCATGAAGAAGACGAACAGGTTCAGATAGCCGAAGAAGCGGTAGAAGCCCGCTTCATGTCCCATGTAGCCGACGGCGTAGACGTGAATCAGGAATCCGACGCCTGTGACCACTAGGATCATCACGGAGCTGAGCGGGTCGAGCAGGAATCCCCAGTCGGCGCCGAACGTGGCCATGCGGCCGTCGGCCATGTGGAACGGGAGACCGGCCAGCCAGGTGAACTGGATGACCTCGTGGACTCTCTCCGATTTCGCGGCGAGCTGGAGAACCGCGCCCACGGAAAAGATAAACGAAAGCAGAACCATGCCCGGGCAGAGGAGCGACACAAGGCTTCGGAGAGCGGAGTGGCCGTGGCCGTGCGCGCCATGGGCTTCATCGTGTTCGTGCGCGGAATCGTGCGTGTGGGCGTGATCGTGACCGTGATCGTGCGAGTGATCATGACCATGGTCATGCGAATGCGAATGGCCGTGCGAGTGGCCGTGATCGTCTTCGACGTAGGTCACGCCGGGCGCAACCGCCACCTCGGATTTCGGCTGCGGATCGAACTTCTTCCCGAACAGCAACATGACGGCGGCGCCGAACAAGGGGAACAGCGGGATGAGCCAGATCGAATCGAGAAAGTTCACCATTTCAGCAAATTCACCTCATCCGCGAGGACCGTTTCCTTATTGCGGAACAGCGCGATCAGGATGCCGAGTCCGACGGCGGCTTCCGCCACGGCGTCGGTGATCACAAAGATCGCGAAAATCTGGCCGTTGACGTTCTGCAACTGATGGGAGAAGGCGATCAAATTGATATTGACGGCGTTCAAAATGAGTTCGATCGACATTAGAATGATGACGATATTGCGGCGCGTCAGCACGCCGACGGTGCCGATCAGCAGCAGCGCAACGCTGAGCGCGAGGTAATGGACGGTGGTAACGGGTTGCACGGTCAAATCCTCTTTTTCGCCATCACGACGGAGCCGACCACGGCGACCAGCAGGAGCACGGAGGCAACTTCGAACGGCAATAGATATTCTGAAAACAGGACATCGGCGATCGCTTCCACGTTGCCCGGGCTCACGGGTGCGCCGGTTTGGGCGGCGGCCACGGGCACTTGTGCGAGTTTGAGCGCGCCCGCGCCCTTGGTCATGAACCAGGCGACCTGGAGTCCGACTACGGTCGCGCAGATGAGGGCGATGAGCCACTGTCCGTTGAACTGGCGCTCCTTGGCGGCTTCGTCGAGGTTCACGAGCATAATGACGAACAGGAACAGCACCATGATGCCGCCGATGTAGAGAACGATTTGCACGGCGAAGAGGAACTCAGCCTGCTGTAACAGGTAGAGTCCGGCGACGCCAACCAGCGAGACGATCAGCGAAATCGCGCTATGCACCGCGCTGCGCCGCGTAATCGTAAGGATCGCCCCGCCGAGCACCAAGACCGCGAATGCGTAAAAGGAAAACGTTTCCATTCTGCTTCACCCAGAAAAATCTATGAAAGGTACTTCGAAGGTTTCGGACCTTCTTCGAGCATCTGCCGGTCCCAGATCGCGCCGTCGCGTGTATAGCTGGCCAATTCAAAATCCTGCGTCAGCTCAAGCGCGTCCACCGGGCAGGCGTCCTCGCAGAGTCCGCAAAACATGCAGCGGGACGTATCGTAGGTGAAGTAGGACAGCTCCTTGCGGCGCGTTTCCTCGTTGCGGGCGCTGCCGACGACGATCAGATTCTCAGGACACGCGAGGGCGCAGAGATTACAGGCGATGCACAAGGTCTCGCCGTTTTCCGGGTTGATATTGAGGCGCGGCGCGCCGCGGTACCGCTCGGCGACCTTCGGACGCTCGGACGGGTATTGCTCGGTGCAAATGTACTTCGGATTCTGATTGCGGAACGTCACCCACAGCCCTTGCAGCAGGTCCCACAGGAATATCGTCTTCAGGAGTTTAACCATTTCGTCTGTCAGCCTCGCTTACCTGTCAACCTCGCCAAGCACAATGTCGAGCGTTCCGATGATCGCCACCACGTCCGCGATGAGCCCGCCCCGGACCATCCGGTCGAGCGCCTGCAAATTCACGAACGAAGGCGGCCGTACCCGCACGCGGTAGGGCTGGGTGGAGTTATCGCTGACGACGTAGTAGCCCAGCTCACCCTTCGGAGCTTCAATCGAAACGTACGCTTCGCCGACCGGGGGCTTTACCACTTTGCTCATCTTGGCCATGATGGGGCCGGAGGGAATTTTGTCGACCGCCTGCCGCATGATGCGGACCGATTGCCGCATTTCTTCCATGCGCACCGTGTACCGGTCGTAGGTATCGCCATTCTGAGCGGTTGGAATTTCGAAGTCGTACTGCTCATAACCGGAATAGGGTTGCGCCTTCCGCAGATCCCACTTCACTCCGGAGGCGCGCAGCACAGGCCCCGTCACTCCGTACTCCTTGCATTCTTCTCCGCTCAGGACGCCGACACCCTTCAACCGGTTGACCCAAATCCGATTGTTCGTCAGCAATTCCTCGTACTCATCCACCTTCGGGATGAACATATCGCAGAACGCGCGAACCTCCTGTTCAAAGCCGTCGTAGACTTCGTACTGAAGGCCGCCGATGCGAAAGGCGTGAGTGGTGAGGCGCGCGCCGCAATAGTTTTCGAAAATCTTCAGCGCCTCCTCGCGGTCGCGGAAGCAGTAAAATACCGGCGTAATCGCGCCGATGTCGAGAGCGTGCGTGCCGAGCCAGAGTAAGTGGCTGGTGATCCGGTTGAGCTCGGTCAGAATGACGCGCACGGCCTGCGCCCGCGGCGGCGCTTCGATGTTGAGAAGCTTCTCTATCGCAAGACAATAGCCGAGGCCGTTTGAAACGGCGGCCACGTAATCCATGCGGTCGACGTACGGAGCGAACTGAATGTAAGTCCGGTTTTCGGCGATCTTCTCCACGCCGCGATGCAGGTATCCGATGACGCACTCGGTGCCGGTGACGGTTTCGCCGTCGAGTTTCAGAATCACGCGCAGCACGCCGTGCGTCGACGGATGCTGCGGCCCCATGTTCAGGACCAGTTCATTTGCGTCTAAGAATGTGCTTTGCGCCATAAGCCTCAGTGGCCGCTTTCGATGCCCAGATTCTCCTTTACCCAGCGGTCGTCCTGCTGAAGGATCGAGTATTCCTTGCGCAACGGAAAGCCGGTCCACTCTTCGGGAAGAAGAATGCGGCGCATGTCCGGGTGACCTTCGAATTCGACGCCGAACATGTCGAAGACCTCGCGCTCGAGCCAGTTTGCGCCCAGGTGAACGTGGACCACGGAGGGCGCCTTCACGCCGTCCGCGACGTGAATCTTGACGCGGACGCGCTCGTTTGAGGCGAAGCTGTAGAGGATGTAGACCAGCTCGAAGCGCTTCTCGAGTTTCGGGTAGTCGACGGCCGTGATGTCCACGAGGTAGTCGAAATCGGCTTCGAGTTTGAGGAAGTCGAGAATCGAGTCGAGCGCTTCGGCGTTCGCCACGATGAAATTCTGGCCGAGGTAGGTGGAGTACTGGGAAATCCGGTCGCCGAAAGCCTGTTTCAGGCTCTCGGTCAGAGCGCTCTCCCATGGGGTAGCCGCCATCGCCGGAGGGGGCTTGGGGGGGACATGCGCGCCTGCGGCAGCCGCGGCGGGCTTGGGCGCGGCCGCCTTCGGTGGTTCGCCCGCGGGCGGCGGACTGCTTGCCGGTTTTTCCTCGTCAGCCATTCCACTCTCCTGGTGAAGAGAACTACGATTAGCACAGGGGGGCTTGAGTGTCAAATTTTCAGCGAAGAAAAGCGGTCCCCGAGGCTCTTTTTCCGAAGCGGAGAATTCCCGATTAAAATACTTTCATTTCCGTGTAATATATGAGAATCTATAATTGTAGGTCAGGACGGCTAATATATACATGTTCCCGGGTTTCCTAGTACCAGAGACGACCATCCGCGAAGCAGGTTCGGGGCCCGACACCCCAGTGGGCACGGAAGCTGGATTGACGCTGTTGATCACGCTTGGCCTCACGCGCGTGATAGAACAGGAAAGCCTGGACTTGGCTATTTGGGGATCCTCCGACGGCGTGGAGTGGGGAGCTAAGCCGCTTGCCGCATTTCCGCAGAAATTTTACTGTGGGACCTATCAGATAATGCTTGATCTCTCGCGGACGCCGGACGTCAAGTTCCTGCGGGTGAAGTGGCTGGTCAACCGGTGGGGAAAGGGTTCCCCGAAACCGCTCTTCGATCTCTACGTTTTCGCACAGGACGCCGCGCGGGCCATGGCGCGATCCGCTTAGCACGCGGTTTTGGAGGTTCCTCGCGTTTTTGGCGCCAGATTTGGGGCGGCTCTCCGATAGGTGAGTCCGGAGATCGCCTGCGAAGAGTTCAAGGCGCCGTCATCCATGATCATTCGGCCACTTCGGTAACCGTCACGGCGACTTCCATATCTAGGAAGGCTTCCGGGGAACCCACGTAGGCGCCCCACAAGGGCAGCACTTGATCGGGAGCCCACGCGACCGCGACGCGAATCAGATTGCGGTTGCCGATGATGCTGTTGGTAGGGTCGAAGTCGATCCAGCCGGCGCCGGGCAGATAAGCTTGCATCCATGCATGCGTCGCTCCGCCGCCGGCGAGGCCGGAACTGTTGGGCACGAAGATATAACCGCTGACAAACCGCGCCGCGATACCGAGCGACTTGGCGGCTTCCATCATCAGAACCGCGAAATCCCGGCAACTGCCCCGCCGGTTCCGCAACGTCTCCTCGGGGGTCTGAACGCCTTTCTCGACACGGCGGGTGTAGATGAACCGTTCGCGAATGCCCTTGGTCATGGCGCGAAGTATTTTCATGGTACCGGTAGTATCCGACGGATCGAGAAACTGCAATGCCCATTCGGAAACGAGTCCGACCGGGTACTGATGAGCCAGGGCGCGCTCGAGATTGGGGAAGTCCTCGTCCGAATAGCGGAAGGGATACGTCCGCGCATACTCCTCAAGTGGATACTCCGGCATGGTGTTCTCGAAATGCTCGAGCGTCACCGTGCTTTCAAAACGTAGCTCGGCCGTGGTCCCCTCAAAGGTGGCGACCGCGACGGAGTTGTCGAACGGATCGTGAAGCCAGCGTAGATGAACCGGTTGCGGCGTGATCGCCAGGTTGGTCCGGATCAACCGCAGGTCGTGACTTTCACGGGGGCGGAACATCATGCGATGCTCGCCCAGGCCGACCGGCTCACGGTAACGGTAGACGGTCGAGTGGCGCACCGTGAGAAGAGACGTCATCCGGTTGCTCCGCGAACCTCGCCGCGCGGGATCTCGTCGGTCCACACTTTGAAGCTCTCGAGCGTGTTAGGTCCGAAGGTGGTGGCGATCGCGACATCGGAGGCGTCGCGGCCACGCGCCATCAGGATGCGGCCGATGCGCGGCACGTTGTTGCGCGGGTCGAACAACTGCCAGCGGCCGCCGATCCAGGCCTCGAACCACGCCGCGAAATCGCCCACGGCGAAAGGAGGCGGCGTTCCGAGATCGCTCAGGTAGCCGGTGCAGTATCGCGCTGGAATGTTCATCGAGCGGCAGAAGGCGATGGCGAGATGCGCGTAGTCGCGGCAGACGCCGGTCCGTTCATTGAAAGCCTCCGCGGCGCTACGGGTGGCGCGGGCGTTCTGGTAGTTGAAGGCAATATGGTTGTGGACGTAATCGCAGATCGCCTGCACGCGCGCGTGCCCCGGAGGCGTGGCGCCGAAGAGTTGCCAGGCGGTCTGAGACAGGAGATCGGTCTCACAATAGCGGCTGCCCAGCAGGAACCCGAGAGTTTCTTCGGGCAGATCCTGCACGGAGTCCTGACCTGCGCCGAACACAATCTCGTCCGGCCGGCCGTTATCTTCGATCACACCGTCGGCGGCGAGGCGAAGGCGGCCGGCGGGCGCGAGGACGCGGTTGCACCGGTTTCCGAAGAAGTCGCGGTAGCCGGTGATGGGAATCGACGGCTCGGTGTCGAGGCGATCGGGGACGATGATGTCGGATGCCCGTGAATCGTGGATATTCACCACGAGGATGATCGGCGTGGGTTGCGGAAAGCTATAGATGAGTTCGAAACCAATCCGGAGTTGCATGGCAAACACCTCAATTCGCGGCGTCGAAAAACCGCGGGCTGCGCGCTGTCGGGATTTAGGAGCAATGCGATGGCCATAGTCCTGGGGAGGTTTGGGAAGGTGTGCTATCGGAGAACGCTCTCCGGCTGCGGACGCGAATTTTCGACCGCCCGGCTGGCCCTACGGGGGAATCGGGGACCGAAGGATTGTCGCTACCCGCGACTCCGGTATCTCTAATAGTATCAGGAATCCGGCGCGATGGAAGTTCTCCGGTTCGCGGCCGTTCGGGGCCGGTCGGCTCCGGCTCCCGCTGGAATTCCCGTTGCTATCCGAGCGAGTCGCCTCCCGCGCAGGTCCCGGCCCCCCAACGCGCAGTTCCCGGCCCCTCCGCGCGGGTCCCGCCGCCCTTCCGCCAGAACTATTAATTCTTTAATTGACAGGCTTCGAGATTCCTGGTAAAAAGACTAAAGACGGCAAACTGTTAATTCTTTAAGATGTGGAGGACGCATGGCGCGGAAGAGGTCGACGACGTTGACGGAAGCGGAAGCGAAGCTCATGGACATCTTATGGGACAAGGGCCGCGCCACAGTTGGAGACGTGGTTGAGGCTCTGCCGGAAGGGCCTCCGCTCGCCTACAGCACGGTTCTGACGACCATGCGAATTCTGGAACAGAAAGGATTTGTGCGACACGTAAAGGAAGGCCGCGCGTTCCATTACGAACCTGTCGTCGATCGCGGCGAAGCCGGCGGAAGCGCCATCGCGCAGATTCTGACGCGCTTTTTCCGGAACTCGCCCGAGCTGCTGGTCATGAACCTGCTCGCGCACGAGAGCGTCGACAAGAAAGAATTGATCCGGCTGAAGAAATTGATTGAGGAAGCGAAGTAGGAGCGGACCGAAATGAACACTGCCTTGCAGGTTATGCCATCGCTGATGAATTCCGTTCCGGCCGGCTTGCTGATCGCGGGCCTGTGCTGGCTGATGCTGCGGTTCCTGCGCGCGGCCAACGCCGCCACGCGGTACTCGATCTGGTTTGTTGCGTTGATGGCGGTCTCCGTGATGCCGCTCGCTATTGGACGCCGGGCGGTCCCGGTCCCATCCAGGCATGAGGTGATTTTCGCCGGGGAGCACGCGCCGGCGTTCCCCGAAGGCGTCAGGACGGAGATCGTGGTGGATCCGGCGATGGAGATCGCGGCGGATCGCGTGCCGGCCGAGGCGAGCCGCGATCCACTCAGGTTCAGCCCCTCCAGCCTCACCTTGGGCATCGATCTGGGCGTGGCGCTGTTCTCCGGCTGGCTTGCGGGTGTCGCTTTCATGTTGGGCCGTCTCGCCCTGAGCGCCTTGCGCACCGTCACTCTTCGCCGGAGCTCGGTTCCCTTCGATTCGGAAGTAGAGGGACGTCTCCCGTCCGTTGCGCCGGCGCGTCTTGCGATCTCGCCAAACATCACATCGCCGATCACGATCGGGTTTCGAAAGCCCGTCATCCTGATTCCGGCGGCGCTTGCCGGCCGCATCACGGAGCGCGATCTGGAGTTCATCGCACTGCACGAATCGGCGCATGTTCTTCGGGGAGACGCGTGGACCAATCTCGCGCAGCGGTTGGTAGAAGCGCTGCTGTTCTTCCATCCGGCGGTCTGGTTCATCGGGCGCAGGCTGAACCTGGAGCGCGAGATCGCGTGCGACGACTGGACGATCGCCCGGACGCGGCAACACAAACACTACGCCGAATGCCTGACACGGCTCATCGAGCTTGGCGGATGGAGCCCGCAACCCGCCCTTGCGACCGGTGTGCTCCATTTCCCGCGGCAGATTTCGAGGAGGATTGAGATGATATTGAACCAGAAGCGTAACCGCGTTCCCGTGACCAATAAGTTTGCGGCGCTGTTCGCCGGCGCCCTCGCGATCGGCGGCGTCGCGCTATTCAGCCACGCCAGCCGTCTGGTTGCCGCCGAGGACCCCAAGGCGGTTCCCGTTCAAAAGCCCGCTTCAGGCCCACGGGTACTGCCCGAGCAGCGGTTTGAACGTGTTGCGCCGAGAAACGTCCGGGTCGTTCAAAGCGATCGCGGCGGCCGGCGCGAGATGGAGGTCAGCTGGTCGAGCGGCTGGGACCGGCTTTCGATCCGGACGAAAGGCGAAATCGATTTTACGGACGACGACCGCGACATCCGGAGTATCGAGCCTTACGGCTACTTCCGGGTGGAAGAGAGAAGCTGGTTCTTCTTGCAGCGCAGAATTGAAGTTGCGGCGGATCATTCGGGGATTCTGACACGAACGTATGAGGTTCAGGGCGACCAGAAGCCGTTTGACAGTCAAGCCAAAGGCTGGATGGGCGCGATGCTGTCCACCATGGTCCGCGATTTGGGCGCCGGCGCGGAGAGCCGGGTACGGCGAATCTTCGCGCAACGGGGGGTCGGCGGCGTTCTGGACGAAATTTCGCGTATCCGTCCCGATGGCGTGAAGTGCACCTACTTCCGCCATTTGATCGACCTGACCGGTCCCGGGCACGCCGATCTCGATCGGATTCTCAGGCGCGTCGCGCGGGAGATCGGATCCGATGGCGACAAGTCCCGCCTGCTTCACGATGTCTCCGAGGATGCGCTTACGGCCGCCGCGCCGCGAGCCGCCTTTTTCGAAGCCGTCCAGACAATCGGCTCCGACGGCGACCGCAGCCGCTTGCTTCATGAAGTCCTGACCGAAGGAGTGCGGCCACCTGAAACTTTGGCGCTGGTGCTGAAATCCGCGGCGCGAATCGGCTCGGATGGCGACAAATCGCGAGTGCTCACCGAGCTCACCACGCTTCACCCCATCGACGACACGCTTCGGCCGGCATTCTTCAGAGCGGTGGCGACGATTGGGTCGGACGGCGACCGGGCGCGCGTGCTTTCGGCCACGATGAAAGAATCGTCCAGCTACAAGGAAACGATGGTCGAAGTGTTGAAGGCGATCGGACGCATCGGGTCCGACGGAGATAAGGCGCGGCTGCTCGTGCAGACGACCGAGCTGTATACGAAGGACGATGCGCTCCGCGTTCCCTTTTTCCTATCGGTCTCGACAATCGGCTCGGACGGCGATCGCCATCGCGTTCTTGCCGCGCTTCTGCATCGGGGAGGCATTTCCCGCGAGACCATGCTGGACTTGCTGCGCGCCGCGACTCGCCTCGGTTCGGACGGCGAAAAGTCCAGGCTCTTGGTCGAGTTCACCAGGGTCTGTCCCACTGACGAGGCGCTGCTGTCGGCGGTGCTCGACGCTGCCGCAAGCATTGGATCGGACGGTGACTACCGGCGCGTGGTGTCGGCCCTCGCGGAGCGAAGCGGAGGCAAAAGCGCGATCGCAAAAAAGGCGAAAGCGGACTGATCGAGTGCGGCGGCCATTTGATTAGCGCTGCTCTCGGGGCACGGGGGTGATAGGTGGATGTTCGCGAGTAACGAAAGGCGGCCCCGTTCAAGGGACCGCCCTGAAACGCACCTCGGCGCGAATCCGCTATTGAGTTTTCAGCTTTTCGCGCTGTTCCCGCAGAATCGCTTTGCGGCTCAGTTTGATCTTGTTGCCTTCAAGGCCGAGAACCTTGACCATGATCTGGTCGCCTTCCTTCAGCTCGTCGCGGACATCCTTCACGCGCGTCTCGGCGATCTCGCTGATGTGCAGCAAGCCGTCCGTTCCCGGGAAAATCTCGACAAACGCGCCGAAATCCACCAGCCGTACAACTTTGCCAAGATACGTCTTGCCGACTTCGGCCGTCGCCGTCAGGTCGCTGACGATCTGGATCGCCTTCTTCGCCGAGGCTTCGTCGCTCGATGCGATATGGATCGTGCCATCGTCTTCGACGTCGATCTTCACGCCTGTCTGCTCGATGATGCCCCGAATCACCTTTCCGCCGGTTCCGATCACGTCGCGGATCTTGTCGGTCGGAATGTGCATCGTGTAGATGCGCGGTGCGTAGGGCGACATGTTGGCGTTCACCGCTGGAAGAGCCGCGTCCATCTTGTCCAACAGGAACAGCCGCCCCCGCCGTGCCTGGCCGAGTGCTTCCTTCAAAATGGCCATGGTCACGTTCGGGACCTTGATGTCCATCTGGAGACCTGTGATGCCCGCGCGCGTTCCGGCGACCTTGAAGTCCATATCGCCATAGTGGTCTTCGGCGCCGGCGATATCCGTCAGGATAGCGTAGTCGTCGCCCTCTTTCACCAGACCCATTGCCACACCCGCGACGGGAGCCAGAATGGGCACGCCCGCATCCATCAGCGACAACGAGGCGCCACAGACCGAGGCCATCGAGCTCGAACCGTTCGATTCCAGAATATCGCTGACCACGCGCAGCGTGTACGGGAAGCCCGCTTCGTCGGGAACTACGGGCAGGAGCGACCGTTCCGCGAGCGCCCCGTGCCCGATTTCCCGGCGTCCGGCTCCACGCATAAACCCAACTTCTCCAACGGAAAACGGAGGGAAATTATAGTGCAACATGAAGCGCTTCGTATTCTCGCCGACGGACTCGATCAGCTCGATGCGCTGGGCGTCGTCCTTCGTGCCCAGAGTCACCGTGACCAAAGCCTGGGTTTCACCACGGGTGAAAAGAGCGGAACCGTGCGTGCGCGGCAGTAGCCCGGTCTCGATGGTGATCTTGCGGATCTCGTCGAAAGCCCGGCCGTCCGGACGGCGGCGCTCTTTCAGCATTTCGTCGCGGAAGATCCGCTCCTTGAGCGTGTCGAAAACCGATTTTCCCTCGACCTTATCTTCTTCCTCCAGCGCGTCGAGAGCGGCGTACTTGATTTCAGCGATCCTGCTGTAGCTCTCAAGTTTGCCGTACTTCTCCGTATTGAGCGCATCGGCCAGGGAATCGCGGCTGCTCTCGGTGACCTTGTCGAGAAGGATCTGGTTCACGGCGGCGGGCGTATAGGTTCGCTTGGTCTTCCCGACGGCGGCAACCATCTGCTTGATGACCGCGCAAATCTTCTTGCAGCAATCGTGCCCGAACTCGATGGCGGCGAGGATTTCCTCCTCGGTGGCCTGCTTCGCGCCCGCCTCGACCATCACGATACCGCCCTCGGTGCCGGCGACGACGATGTTGAACTTCGATTCCTTGGATTCGGCGTAGGTGGGGTTGGCGATGAGCTTCCCGTTTATCTGCCCCACGCGGACCGCGCCGAGAAGGTGGTGGAACGGGATATCGGAAATGGCAAGCGCCGCTCCGGCGCCGACGATAGCCAGTTTGTCGGGATCGTGTTCGGTATCGGCCGAAAGCACCATCGCGATGATCTGGGTTTCGTTGGAATATCCTTCGGGGAAGAGGGGACGCACGGGCCTGTCGATTTGACGGCACGTAAGCACCTCCTTTTCCGAAGGGCGTCCCTCGCGTTTAATGAAACCACCTGGAAATTTTCCGGCAGCGTAAGTGTATTCCCTGTAATCGACGGTGAGCGGAAAGAAGTTCGCTCCCGGTTTAGGTTGTTCGTTGGAACACGCGGTGACCAGCACCATGGTATCCCCGGAACGAACGACGACGGCCCCATTGGCCTGTTTGGCAAGCTTGCCTGTTTCCAGAGTGATTTTACGGCCACCCAGGTCTACTTCGAAAATATGCGACATTTTGGATTGTCCTCCAACCTCGGCCCGTTTTGACAGCGGGCCGGTCTTATATGGAGACTGGATCTGAAAGGAAGGCTGAACACAGCCGGCATCCACCCAGGACCGTGTGTTCACACACGGCGAGCGGGCATGGCGGAGGGAGTAGACGATAGCCGGAAAATCCGATGAGGCTCCGCGTTCACTCCGCGCCAGCGAAGCGAACTCTAGCGGCGAATCCCTAATTTCAAGAGCACGGCCTTATAGCGTTCCGGGCTGGTATTCTTCAAATAGGTCAGAAGCCGGCGCCGCTTTGCGACCATTATCAGGAGTCCCCTTCGGGACGAATTGTCCTTCTTGTGGGCCCTGAAATGCTCCATGAGCTGCGTCAAGCGACCGCTCAAGAGCGCAATCTGAACTTCCGCCGAACCGGTGTCGGACTTGTGCGCCCGATTTCCGGAGATGATCTGCTGTTTCGCCTGAGCCGCCAGTGCCATTCTAGAGTTACTACTCCTTAATCTTCTCTTGTCTCGCTTTTAATACCACTACAGAATAGCACAGTTCTTGAGAGATCGAAGAAATCCGGTAGTGGGTGATTGTTGCGTTGACGGTGGTTTCTGATCAGTCTTGTCCATATTCAAACAACAGTTGATCGGCTAGACCTTCCTTATCCTTCGTCACGACCCGACGAATCGCCTTGCTCTCAAAACTGATCTTCAAGATCTCCTCCTCGGTGAGCCCGAGGTGTCGTATCAGATGCGTGGAGGTGTGCTGCCCCTTTTTCTTTCCGTCCTTCCCCTCTTTCCACTCATCTCTCAGGTAGTCTTCTAGTGCTAGCCTTTTCTTGCGCCACTGGCATCGCGTCCGGAGGTACGCGTACACCCCCACGAGCGCGATGATGCCCGTGACGATTGAGAAAATGCTGTCGAGGGCAGAGAGTGCTGAGCAGGGCATACACGTGATGATACTCACGTGCGGAGCCATCAGGCAAGCAGTTCCGACAAGTCCCAAACGTGATCCGTGGTCCCCGCTTCCATCGCGGGCGTAACGCGGATCGACTTGTGAATCCGGCAGAAGTTGTAATAGGCGAAGTGCAGGCAGTAGGCGGACCAGAGATTCTCCCACTTCTTTGAGAAGCCATTCGTCAAGCGCGTCAGTCTGCGTATCTGCATTCTGATCGTGAGGTTCTGACGCTCGACAATCGAAGTGCAGATGCGTTCGGGATCAGGATTTCCGAGGACTGGGACCACCTCCACGGAGGCGACTTCGGCGGGGCTATATCGTGCTTCGCCTTCTTGCGGCGCGCGGTACACCTTGATCAGTTGCGCGTAGCTCACGCGATCCGCCAGCGTGTCGGAAATCGCGTTCACGTACGGGGCGAAGCCATCCGTTGTGATTTGGAAGGGCTGGTGCGCGATAGCATGCCGCAGCCCCTCGATGAAAATGTCCGTGGTGGCTTTGCTGCGGCGACCGAGAGCGAAGTTCAGAACCAACTTGCTGTGCCGTTCGATGGCGACGAAGCAATACTGATCGCCAATGGTTTCGTCGTGTTGTTCCTCGGGCCGCTTGTGGCCTTCCTTCTTCTTGATGAATCCCCAAACTTCGTCAGCCTCGACATCACGAACCGGAACGTTCACTATCAGCTTGCCCATGACCTTCTCACAGCGCTCGCCAGCCAGAGCGAGGGCCTTGAAGATTGTGTGCTTGTCGATTCCGGTGATCCGTGAGGTCGACGCGATAGAGTTCCCCTCCAAGAGCATCTTGATGGCGAGGGTGATTCTCTCTTCGGAGACGTACATCTCGCCCAAAGTAGGCGGTGCGCTTCGGTGTACGTCTTTCTGCACTGCGGGCAGCGGAAGCGGCGTAGTCCGTTGCGGTGCTTGCCGAACCGCTGGCACATAACCTCGCAGGAGGCGCATTCCATCGCCGCCGATTTTGCTTGCCGATCCGCAATCAACATATAGTCCATTGTAATGCTTAGGCGGGCAAGCTGCAATAGATAATTGCTAAATGTTTACAGATTTTGCTTGCCACATTCTCGAAGACGCGGTATATTCAACGCAGAGGTAAACATATGGCAAGCACTGAAACAGTGGACGACGTGATCGACCTGGAAGAAGCGTTGGTCCAATCTGATACACCAGGAGAGGTTGAATCCAAGCGGGAGCAATCCACTATCAGCTTTCCTTACCATGACTTGACGGATGCAATCACGGTCGCCAAGGGCATACATGCATTCGGCGGAACATGCGAAAACGCGCAACTCGCCGCACAGCTACAAAGCACAGTAACAAGCGGCGGCTTCAGGCTGCGGCTGTTGGCAGCCAAGATCTTCGGCCTGATCACCTACAAGGAAGGGCGCAACACCCTGACTAGGCTTGGCGAGCAAATTTGCGATTCGAAGCAGGAAAAGGCCGCCAGCGCGGAAGCCTTCCTGAACGTGACGCTCTACCGGCAAGTATACGAGCGCTTTAAGAACGGTGCGCTTCCGCCCAATCAAGGTCTTGAGGCGGCCATCGCCGCAATGGGCGTCATTGAGAAGCAGGCGGGGAAGGCACGGCAGGTGCTGCAACGCTCGGCTAGCCAAGCGGGGTTCTTTTGGTCTGGCCAGGACCGATTGGTAATGCCGCCCATCAACGGCAGAGCAGACCAAGCAGCCCGCGCAGAAAAGAATCCCCCCCCGGACGGAGAGAAACCGAAAGGCGGCGGCGATGGTGGCGGTGGAAATACTCTGCACCCCCTCATTGCTGGCCTGATAAAGACCCTGCCCGCAGACGAAAACTGGCCCATCGAAAGGCGCGTGAAATGGCTACGCGCGGCGGCGCAGAACTTCGATCTCATCTACCAGGACAGCGGAGACGACTTTATCGAAATAAAGATTCAAAGGGGTACGGCGCAGTGAAGAAATTCGCGACCGGCCTATAAGTCCACATTCGCGGACCACCAGAGCGTGGGAGCCGAAAGGCTCCCGTTCACTCCGGCGTCAACGCGCGGGTGTGGTGGAACTGGAATACACAGCGGTCTTTAAAACCGCCGTCCTGCCAGGGAATTGTGGGTTCAAATCCCACCACCCGCACCATTGAAAACATCGGCTTCATTCAGCCTTTCCCTTAGCCCAACGCGCCTTAGCGGCCTGTTGGGCTATTGCTTTTCTTGCCTCTGGCGAGAGCTTCTCGGCTCTAATCTTCCCGCCTTTCGAGCCACCTAGTTTTCCGAGCGCAACAGCGGCTGGGTTCTTCACCTTGACCGGCACCGGAAACGATATCACATTGCCCACGGCTTCCGCAGGCTCAACGGTGGCCTTTGCTGCCGCGATGCTTGCGCGTCTAGGCACGCCTTTATTATGCGGACTGCTGAATGACATCGTCAACAATCGCCAGCGCCGCCCGTAGATTCTCTCGTGCTGCCGCCGTTCGGTTCTCTGGAAGTGCTGGGGCCGTCTCCAAAATGAGGTCGGCTTGCTCGATCAGGTTGCGGAGTGCTTGTAGCGCGTCGCGGTCAACTGCACCGGAAGGCAACGGGTCAGAATTTTTCGTCAACGCAACAATCACCCACTACCAAATCCGGCGGGCCTGCAGCGCCTGCCCGCGTCCGCCCCCGCTCCCCGTGGGCTTGGCTGGGCGACGCACAAGGCGCCGGTCCGCGGGACCATTCATGAGGAATGGGACCGTCCTGCTGAAGCGGCGGTTCCGGAGACGCCAGGGCGCGCGAGATCGTTTTTCGCACCGGTCAACCGGTCCCCGCGCCTGTGTTACCCTTAGATATTCCACGTGCCGGCTCGTGTCAGCGAAGCCTTTGTGTTACGGACGTTCCCGCTGAAAGAGGCGGATCTCGTGGTGAGTTTCTTATCCCGGGATCAAGGAAAATTGCGCGGCGTCGCCAAGCGCGCACGGAAGCCGAAAAGCGCGTTCGGCTCCGGTTTGGAAAGGCTGTCCCATATCCGGATGTCGTATTTCCAGACCGAATCCAGGGAATTGGTTAACCTCGATTCCTGCGAGCTGATTCATTCCCAGTTTCGGCTGGCGTCGGATTACGCGGCCAGCGTATCGCTGGATTTTATCGCCGAGGTGACGGATCAGTTGCTTCCGTCGAACGAGCCGAGCGAGAGGTATTTCCGGCTTGTGGCGGCGGTCTTGGAACATCTGCGGGCTGAACCCGCCAATTTTTGGCGGGTCGTGACGTACTTCAGCCTGTGGGCGGTGCGGCTATCCGGGTTTCTCCCGGAACTGAACGTTTGTCTCGGCTGTGGAGCTTGGCTGAACGAGCAGGCCTTGCCCGCGATGGAAAGGGCTTGGTTTTCGCGGTCTCGCGCCGGTCTGGTTTGCGGTGAGTGCCGCCAGTCCCAAGGGCTTCGGGAGGGCGGGGAGTTGACGGGTTTTTCCAGGTTACTGGCGGAAAACATGCTAAGGAATCCTATTGCCGCGATTCTCCCGGAGGGCTGGCCCGCCGGGGCGGCGGTCGACCTGCGCCGTTTTCTGGTCCAACAGATTGAAACCCACATCGAACGGAAACTCGTCACTGCGCCGCTTCTTGAAGCTCTATAAGCATTATCCAAAATGGATTCTTTTCAACAAGTTATCTTCAAGCTCAAACAATACTGGGCCGACCGCGGTTGCGTCATCCAGGAACCGCACGATGTTGAGGTCGGCGCGGGCACGATGTGTCCGGAAACCTTTCTCCGCGTTCTCGGCCCCAAGCCCTATCGCGTGGCCTACGTCCAGCCCAGCCGCAGGCCCGCCGACGGCCGTTACGGCGAGAACCCCAACCGCCTCTACAAGCATTCGCAGCTACAGGTGATCTTGAAGCCGACGCCGGACGACGTGATCGAGCAGTATCTGGGCAGCCTCGAGGCCATAGGCATCGACTTGGCGAAGCACGACATCAAGTTCGAGGAAGACAACTGGGAAGCGCCCACGCTCGGAGCCTGGGGCATCGGCTGGCAGGTCATGCTCGACGGCCTTGAAATCACTCAGTTCACCTACTTCCAGCAGTGCGGCGGCATGGATCTCGATCTTTGCCCCGCCGAGATCACTTACGGTCTTGAGCGTCTCACCGCCTTTCTACAAGTGAAGGACAGCGTCTACGATATCGAGTGGGCGCCCAGGTTCACCTATGGCGACGTCCGTTTCAACGACGAGCTGCAATATTCGGTCTACAACTTCGAGATGGCCGATGTGGGGACGCTGTGGCAACTGTTCGACCTCCACGAAAAGGAATGTACGCGGCTGCTCGGCTTGTATCCGGAATCGAAGGAAAAGCGCCGCTTCCCGCTTCTGCCGGCCTACGACCACGTCCTGAAGTGTTCCAACCTCTTTAACACCCTTGACGCCCGTGGCGCGATCAGCGTCACGGAACGCGTCGGCGTGATTCAGCGCGTCCGCAGGATCGCCGTCGGCGTGGCGCAGGCCTGGGTCAAACAGCAGTCCGGATTGGAGGCGGCACAATAATGAGCGCGCTTCCGTTCTTGCTTGAGATCGGCGTTGAGGAAATTCCGGACTGGATGATCGCGGGCGCGCTTGAGAGCCTCCGCGCGCTGTTTCAGGAACTGCTCGCGGCGCGCAATCTGGCCGAAGGAGTGACGCTCGCGCTCGACGCAACGCCCCGCCGCCTGGTGTTGCGCGCCAAAGGTCTTTCGGACCGGCAGCGGGATTCCGAAGAGTTGCTGCTCGGCCCCGCGAAGTCAGCCGCGCCCGCCGCCATTGAAGGATTCGCGCGCAAGCTCGGTGTGAGCGCGGGCGATCTGGGCGTGGAGGCCGGTCCAAAAGGCGACCGCGTCAGTTTCCGGAAGAAAGTCGCCGGCCGCCCGGCAAGCGAAATCCTGGCCGAGGCGCTGCCTGGCCTCATTCTTAAGATCTACTTCCCGAAGACGATGTTCTGGACCGTGCCGACCGGCCCGCGCTTCATCCGGCCCATACGCTGGATCGTCGCGTTACTCGGGGAGACCGTCGTGCCTTTTGAACTCGCGGGCGTGCATTCGGGCAACCGGACTTCCGGTCACCGGAAGCTGGGCAAAGCTGGCGTGCCGGTGACCTTCGAGAACTACGAACAGACGCTCCGGGACAACTTCGTCATTCTCTCCGCGGACGAGCGTCGAGACAAGATCCGCGCTGAAATCACAGCGCGCGTAAAACCCGATCCCGCGCTGCTTGAGACGCTGGTCTACATCACCGAATACCCCACGGTCATCAGCGGCAGCTTTGATCGGTCGTACCTGACGCTCCCCGCCGAGGTGCTCGTGACGGTGATGAAACAGCATCAGAAATACTTCTCGGTTGAGGACGAAGCGGGCGCGCTCGCGCCGCGATTCCTCGCGGTGATGAACTCGAGCGGCGACCCCGACGGCTTGGTGCGGTCCGGCAACGAACGAGTCTTGCGGGCGCGATTCAACGATGCCCGCTTCTTCTGGGATGCCGACCAGAAGGCGACGCTCGCCGCCCGCGTGCCCTCCCTTGCAAACGTCACGTTTCAGGCGAAACTTGGCTCCTATCTTGATAAAACTAAACGTGTTGTTGAACTTGCCGGACAGCTTGGCGGGGATGCCGACGCCGTCCGCGCGGCGGAGCTTGCGAAGTGCGACCTCACGGCTGAGCTTGTCAAGGAATTTACGGAATTGCAGGGCGTTGTAGGCGGGCTCTACGCGCGCGCTCAGGGCGAAAACGAGACTGTCGCGCGCGCGATTTACGACCAGTACAAACCCGCGAGCATGGAGGATTCAATACCGCGCGACCGCGCAGGGCAGATTCTCTCTATCGCCGACAAGCTCGACACCTTGCGAGGCTGCTTTTCGATCGGGCTCATCCCCACCGGATCGCGCGATCCTTTCGCGCTGCGCCGCGCCGCTCAGGGCATCGTCAAGATTCTGGTCGAGGCAAAGCTTTCGCTGCCCGTTGCCGCCATTCTAAAGGAGGACGCTCAGTTAGCGGAGTTCTTCGTCGATCGCGTGCGCTACTACTTTAAGGAAATCCGCGGATTCAAGTACGACGAAGTGAACGCCGTTCTGGCCTCGGGATGGGACGATCCGGTGAGCGTCGAAAGCCGTCTCGCCGCCGTGCAAGCGGTGCGGCCGACGGCGAACTTCGAACCGCTGGCGGCGAGCTTCAAACGGATTCAGAACATCCTTAAGCAGGCGGATTTCAAGGGCGGCGTCGCCATTGACCCGGCCCTCCTCGAACCGGGCGCGGAAGCCGATCTTTACGCGGAGTTTACGAAAGTTCGCGTCACTGTGGCTAAACAGGCGCATGGACCGGCGCTCGAGACTATCGCATCGCTGCGGCCGGCGGTAGACCGCTTTTTCGACAAAGTGCTGGTCAACGCTGCCGACGCCGGCGTGCGGCGGAATCGCCTCTCGCTGCTCCACCAGTTGCTTTCGGAGTTTTCGACGATCGCGGATTTTTCAGAAATTGTAACCACTTCATAGGGAGAGAGAACGAATGAAGAAGTACGTGTATTCCTTCGGCGGCGGAACCGCCGACGGCGACGGCAAGATGAAAGATATCCTGGGCGGCAAGGGCGCCGGTCTGGCGGAAATGTGCCGGGCCGATCTGCCGGTCCCGCCGGGCTTTACGATTTCGACCGAAGTCTGCAACATCTACTTCGAAGCCGGCAACAAGGTTCCCGACGAAATCGAAAAGCAGATGAAGACGGCTCTGGGCAAGCTTGAGAACCAGGCAGGCAA
Source organism: Candidatus Sulfopaludibacter sp. SbA3 (assembly GCA_945893365.1). Classification (GTDB taxonomy): domain Bacteria; phylum Acidobacteriota; class Terriglobia; order Bryobacterales; family Bryobacteraceae; genus SYKU01. Next base: position 25,472 of record CAMDED010000048.1, read on the forward strand.
GAAGCTCGGCGACGCCAAAGACCCGCTGCTTCTGAGCGTGCGCTCCGGCGCGAAGTTCTCCATGCCAGGCATGATGAATACCATCCTCAACCTGGGACTGAACGACGTGACCGTCGAAGCGCTGAGCGCGAAGAGCAACAACCCGCGCTTCGCCTACGACTGCTACCGCCGCTTCATCCAAATGTTCGGAGAAGTCGCGCAGAACATCGACATGGAGCACTTCGACCACATCTTCGATTCGCGCAAGGCGAAGGTAAAGGCGAAGCTCGATACCGACCTGAACGCGGAAGACCTCAAGGCCATCATCGCCGACTACAAGAAGCTGGTGAAAAAAGACACGGGCAAGGAGTTTCCGCAGGACCCAATGACCCAGTTGTGCATGTCGCGCGACGCGGTGTTCCGCTCCTGGCACAATCCGAAGGCCATCTACTACCGGAAAATGGAGCGCATCCCGGACAACATCGGCACGGCGGCCAACATCCAGGCAATGGTGTTCGGCAACACCGGCGAGAACTCCGGCACGGGCGTGGGTTTCACTCGCGATCCCGCAACGGGCGAGAAGGTGTTCTACGGCGAATATCTGATCAACGCGCAAGGCGAAGACGTGGTGGCCGGCATTCGCACTCCGGAGCCGATCTCTCAGCTTGAGACCGACATGCCCGCCGTGTACGCGAAGCTTCGCGAGATCACCTCGAACCTCGAAAAGCATTACCGGGACATGCAGGATTTCGAGTTCACCGTGGAAGAGGGTGAGCTCTACATGCTCCAGACTCGAAACGGCAAGCGGACCGGGCCCGCGGCGGTCCGCCTCGCGGTCGAGTTCGCGAACGAAGGTCTGATTTCGAAGAAAGAAGCGGTACTCCGCGTCGATCCGCAGCAGCTCGATCAATTGCTGCACCCGGTGTTCGATCGCAAGTCGCTCGCGACGCTGAAGAAAGTTGCGACGGGCATTTCCGCCTCGCCCGGCGCCGCCGTGGGACGCGCCGCGTTTAGCTCCGACCACGCCGTAGCCGCGGTGGGGACGGGCCGCGGTCCTGTGATCCTGATCCGCAAAGAGACCACTCCGGACGACATCCACGGCATGGACGTCTCCAGGGGAATCCTGACCGCGGTCGGCGGGAAGTCGAGCCACGCGGCCGTAGTCGCCCGAGGCATGGGCCGCCCCTGCATCGTCGGCGCAAGCCAGCTTGAGGTCGACGAGCGGAAGAACCAGTGCATCGTCACAAACGGCGACAGCAAGCTCACGATCAACGAGGGCGACTGGATATCCTTTGACGGCGGGACGGGCGAAGTCTGGCTCGGCCACGCCAAGACCAACGAGCCCGATCCGAAGTCTCCCGTTTTCGCCACGTTCATGAGCTGGGCGGACGAGTTCCGCGGAGGCTTCGGCGTACGCGCGAATGCCGACATCCCTCGCGATGCGAAGGCCGCTCGCCTGTTCGGAGCCGAGGGCATCGGCCTCTGCCGCACGGAGCACATGTTCTTCGCCGAGGATAGAATTCCTCACATGCAGGCGATGATCCTGGCGCGCGACGAAAAGACGCGGCGCAAGGCGCTGCTGAAGCTGCTCCCGATGCAGCGCTCGGATTTCGCCGGTCTGTTCAAAGCGATGGACGGATATCCCGTCGTGATCCGCACGCTCGATCCGCCGCTGCATGAGTTCCTGCCCAAGCGCGAGAACCTGATGGTGGATTTGGCGAGGCTGCCGGGCGCGGACATCAAGACGAAGAAGGAGATGTCCGAACGATACCGCATTCCGGTTCCGGAGCTCAAGAAGGAACTGCCCGTGTTGCTGCACCGCGTGGAAGAACTGCATGAGTTCAACCCGATGCTCGGCCACCGCGGCTGCCGTTTGGGCGTCACGTATCCGGAGATCACGGAGATGCAGGCGCGCGCGATCTTCGAAGCGGCCGTGCAAGTGGCGAAAAAGGGTGTGAAGGTGATTCCGGAGGTGATGATTCCGTTGATTGGCGGCGTCAAGGAATTGAAGCACCAGAAGGACATCGTGGTTCGAGTGGCGGAAGAGGTTCTGGCGAAGGCCGGCATGAAAGACCTGAAGTATTACATCGGCACAATGATCGAGATTCCGCGCGCGGCGCTGACGGCGGAGTTGGTGGCGGCGGAAGCCGAGTTCTTCAGTTTCGGCACCAACGATCTGACGCAGACGACGATGGGTCTGAGCCGCGACGACTACACGAAGTTCCAGAAGGACTACGAGGACGCGAAGATTTTCGCGGATGATCCGTTCGCGGTGATCGACCAGGAGGGTGTGGGCCGCCTGATCCAGCACGCGGTGAAACTCGGACGGAGCACGCGCCCCGATCTTGAAATCGGTATCTGCGGCGAGCACGGCGGCGAGCCGAATTCGGTGCAGTTCTGCTATCGCTCGGGCATGAACTACGTGTCGTGCTCGCCGTACCGCGTGCCGATCGCAAGATTGGCTGCGGCGCAGGCGGCGATTTCCGGGGATACGTCGGAATCGCAAAGAACGGCGTAGAGCGCCGGCTCTGGAAAACAGCCATTCGCGGGAAAAAGTGGGAAGGGAAGCGGCGCCTTGGTGTCGATACCGTTGAACGCCACGGAGCCGCTATCCCCGCCCGACGCTTTGCGCATGCCATGTCCGGCCTCGTCCGGCTTGCGGAACATTGACATTCCGTTCCGTTACAAATACGATAAATACTATCGCGCTTGTGGTTAGGCGTAGTGTGCGCTCAGGCCGCCATCGCGAAAGCTCGCGAAGATCCGCACCGGAAAAGAAAAAAGAAATCGCATGGAATACAGCCGCTCCGGCGCCCGCCAGAACAATGCACTATGATCGCCTGAAAGTCTTCACCGGAAACGCGAACGCCGCGCTCGCCTCCGAGGTGTGCGAAAACCTCGGAATCGACGTGGCGAGCGCCATGGTGAAGATTTTCTCCGACGGCGAGATCTACGTGCAGATCCAGGAAAACGTGCGCGGCGCCGACGTCTTCATCGTGCAGCCCACCTGCACGCCGGTCGAACGCCACATCATGGAGCTGCTGCTCATGATGGACGCGCTCAAGCGCGCCTCGGCGCAACGCATCACGGCCGTGCTTCCGTATTATGGTTACGCGCGGCAGGATCGCAAAGACCGTCCGCGCATGCCGATTTCGGCGAAACTGGTGGCCCGTCTCCTCGAGACCGCCGGCGCAAACCGCATTCTTGCGCTCGATCTGCACGCCGCCCAGATCCAGGGTTTTTTCGATATCCCCGTGGATCACCTTTTCGCGCTCCCCGTGATGATCGATTACTTCAAGCCCCTCGACGTGCCGAATCTTACGGTGGTCTCGCCCGATGCGGGCGGCGTCGAGCGGGCGCGCGCCTTTGCGAAGCGGCTGAACGCTCCCCTTGCGATCATCGACAAGCGGCGCGAAGAAGTCAATGTGGCGGAAGTCATGAACGTCATCGGCTCCGTGGAGGATCGCAATTGCCTGATTGTGGACGATCTGATCGACACCGCCGGAACGCTCGTGAAGGCGGCCGAAGCGCTGCTTGAAAAGGGGGCCGGGAGCGTCTCCGCCTGCGCGACGCACGCCGTGCTCTCCGGACCGGCGCTGGAACGTATTGAAGAGTCGAACTTGAAGGAAGTTGTATTCACGAATTCCATTCCCATGTCCGAAGCCGCCCGCGCTTCGAAGCGCCTGCGCGCGCTTTCGGTTGCGCCGCTGCTTGCGAGCGCGATTCAGGCCATCCATGGGGAAACGTCGGTTAGCGGTTTGTTTATTTGAGGCTGTTTATTTTCAGGTTTGGAAATCGCCGGTCCCGGCAACCCACGTCAGCCCGCCATGCGGGTGAACGGACTTGACGCCCGGCAGGGAGAAGACGAATGAGAAAAGACATCACGGTGGCCGCCGAGCCGCGCGCCACCAGAGGCAAGAACGAGGCGCGGCGAAGCCGCGTGCGCGGCGTGATTCCCGCGGTGCTTTACGGCGCGTTCAAAGACGCCGTTCCGGTAACGATCAGCCCGAAGGATCTGGGACGCATCCTCCACAGCAACACGGGCCACAACACGATTTTCAACCTCGACGTGGCCGGAACGGAGAATACGCCGGTCATGATCGTCGACTGGCAGTACGATCCCGTGAAAGACAACCTCCTGCACGCGGACCTGAAGCGGATCGACCTCACGAAGCGCATCCGGGTCGGCGTTCCCGTGGTTACCGAGGGCGAGGCGAAGGGTATCAAGCTGCAAGGCGGCCTGCTCGAGATCATCACGCGCGAAGTTGAGATCGAGTGCCTGCCGGACGATATTCCGGAGCACTTTGTGGTGGACGTCACGGAGTTGATGATCGGGCAGAGCAAGCGGGCGGGGGAGATTCCACTGGTTGGAACGTCCAAGCTGATCAGCGCGCCGGATGCGGTGATCGCCCACGTCGTGGCTCTCCGCGTCGAAGTGGTTGCCACGCCCGACGTGGTTGAACCCGTCGCCGCCGCCGGAGCCGAGCCGGAAGTGATCAAGAAGGGCAAGAAGGAAGAAGAGCCCGCCGCGGACGCTAAGCCCAAGAAGAAGTAGAGCGGCATGCATCTGGTGGTGGGGCTTGGCAACCCGGGCGAGGAGTACCGCCGGACTCCGCATAATATGGGTTTCATGGTGGTCGACCGGCTGGCGGAAAGAAACGGAATCCGGCTGGGCAGGAAAGACTCGAAAGCGCTCACGGGCGTGGGCGAGATTTCAGGCAAGCCCGTGATGCTGGCCAAGCCGCAAACGTTCATGAATTTGAGCGGTACGTCGGTCGGGCCGCTGATGGAAAAGCATCGGATCGGGATTCAGGATCTGATTGCCGTGTTCGACGAGTTGAACCTCCCCTGGGGGAGTTTACGGGTCCGGCCGGGCGGTTCGGCCGGCGGGCATAACGGCGTTATTTCGCTGATCGGCTCGCTTGGGACTCAGGAGTTTTGCCGCGTCAGGCTGGGAGTTCATCCCGGCCGCCCGGTGAATGATAGCGTGCAGTACTTGCTCGGGCCGGTAAAGCGCTCGCTTGACAAGGAATTGGACGAGATTGCCGGCCATGCGGCCGAAGCGGTCGAATCCATAATCGCCGAAGGCGTCGAAAAGTCCATGACGAAATATAATCGTCGCGCCCAAGGCTCAAATAAAGAGGATGAATGAGGATTTACGAAGAGTTGTTTATCGTGAAGCCGGACGCCACCGAAGAGGAGATCGACGCTCTCATCGAGCAGATGAAAGCGGTGATCGCCGCGGATGGCGGAACGGTTGACAAAGTCGACAAGTGGGGCAAGCGGAAGCTGGCCTACCGCGTGGACAAGCACAAGGAAGGGCACTATGTGCTGTTCCAGTTCACCTGCGAAGCCGCGGCGGTCAAGGAATTCGAGCGGCGGCTGCGCGTGGCGGACTCCGTGATCAAGTTCCTGACGGTGCGCATCGACCTGACGCTGAAGCGTTTGGACAAGCGCAAGAAACAGCGCGACAAGCGTGCCGCGCGAAAGGCTACGGCTGCGCCGGCGGTCTCGCCCTCGCTGCCTTCGGTAGCGCAACAGATGCTGGGCGAACCTTTGCCCGAGAAGGAGAGCTAAGATGGCGGAATCGAAAGGAAGACCGGGAAGCGCGGGGCAGCGTCCGACCGGCGGCGACAAGGCAGTCGCGACGAACAAGAAGCAGTATTTCCGGCGTAAGAAGGTGTGCCGCTTCTGCGTCGAGAAGATGGACGACATCAATTACAAGGACGTCAAGATGCTCAACGCGTTCATCGCCGAGCGCGGAAAGATCGTCCCGCGCCGCATCTCGGGCGTATGCACGCCGCATCAGCGCAGACTGAGCGACGCGATCAAGAAGGCGCGCAATATTGCGCTTCTGCCGTTCGCGGCGCCGTTTTAGCGCATGAACCGGCCGGGCGGGGCGGGCCGAGGAGCGCGGGCTTTCGTCCGCATGGCGCTCCGCGCAGGCAAGCGCCCGCCAGACAAGGGGCTTGGGCCGTGTTCGGCAGTGAAAAGTAAATGCCATCGAGGAAAAGAAAATGGAAGTCATTCTCAAAGAAGATATCGCTAACTTAGGGCAGCGCGGCGACATGGTGAAAGTCGCCGCCGGATACGCCCGCAATTTCCTGCTGCCGAAGCGGTTCGCCGTGGCGGCAAGCGAGTCCAACAAGAAGATCATCGAGCAGGAGCGTCAGGCCCACTTGCGGCGCGACGCGAAGCAGCAGAACGAGGCCGAGGATCTGTCGAAACTGCTGGGCGGCGTGACGGTCACGATCTCGCAGAAAGCGGGCGAGAACGACCAGTTGTTCGGCTCGGTCACCTCCAAGGACATTGCCGAAGCGCTTGAAGCGAAAAGCTTCACCATCGACCGGCGTAAGATCGAACTCGACGAGCCGATCAAGTCGCTCGGCGAACACAAGGTAACCGTGAAACTGCACCGCGCCGTGAGCATCGAAATCACGGTCGTGGTGGCCAGGGACGTGTAGCGAGGAGACCGGCTCACTCATGTTTCAACTCGAAGGACAGACGGCCATCGTCACGGGCGCGGCCACGGGTATCGGCGAGGCGATTGCACGCCGTCTGGCACGGGCCGGAGCCACGGTAGCAGTGGCCGATCTGGACCTGGATGGGGCATCGGAGGTGGCGCGCTCGATCGGCGGCGCCTCGTTCGGCCTAAAGCTCGACATCACAAGTTCCGCTTCGGCGAACCAAGCCGTCGCGGAAGCGATCGCGCGCACGGGGCGCGTGGATATTCTGGTGAACAACGCCGGAATCGCGGGCAAGGCGGCCCCGCTCTGGGAGCAGACCGACGAGGACTGGCAGAAGGTGATCGCGGTCAATATGACGGGCGTATTCAACTGCTGCCGCGCCGTGATCCTGCACATGCGGGAGCGAAAGTACGGGCGCATTGTCAACATCGCGTCGATCGCGGGGAAAGAGGGCAACCCGAACATGACGGGTTACTCCGCCACCAAGGCCGCGGTAATCGGCTTCACCAAGTCGATGGCGAAGGAGGTGGCCACCGAAGGCATCTGCGTGAACAGCGTGACGCCGGCGGTGATTCGCACAAAGATACTCGAGCAGTTGACGGAGGCGCAGATCAGCTACATGACCGACAAGATTCCCATGCGGCGTACCGGGACGCCCGAGGAAATCGCGGCCATCGTGCATTTTCTCTCCAGCCCCGAATGCTCGTTCGTCACGGCGCAATGCTACGACGCCTCCGGCGGCCGGGCCACGTACTAAGGGTCTGTCACCAAAACAACGGCTGCAATTGGAGAGGGAGCAGGCATCGTCTGTCGGTCCGCCTTTCGGGCTTTCGCGCGGGGCAGGCCACTAACGGCGATGGTCCGCCCCACCCTGAAGAGCGCCGGCTTACGGCCGGCCAGGTTTGGGCAGAGCTACGCCGGCCTTAGGCCAGCCTTAGGCCGTGCCCACCAACACATCCTCCGGCGATTCGACGATCCTTGCCACGGGCGTCTCGCGCGCCGCTACAGCCAACATGCCTTTCTTCAGCCTCTTTTGCGCGTACATCGCGGCGTCGGCATCCCGCCACGCCTTTTCAAGGCTGAGAGGCGGCCTGCGCATCCCGACGCCGCACGAGGCGTCCACTTGAGCTTCCAACAGCGCCTCGCGCAGCCGTTCCACTAAACCGTCCGCCCCGGCCCGATCGCACTCGACGCCGAGCACGGCAAACTCATCGCCGCCCACGCGCGCCACAATATCCTGCTGCCGCGCACTGCCCCGGAGCGCGATCGCCGCCCGGCGTAAGAGCTCGTCCCCGCTGGAATGGCCTTCCTTGTCGTTGGTGAGCTTTAGAGTGTCGAGGTCGACCGCCACCACACATGCCGGATGCCCATACCGCAAGCAGCGCTTATCCTCAGCCGCCAGGAGCTGGTCCCAGCCGCGCCGGTTATACAACCCGGTCAGTGAGTCGCTGAGCGTTTCGAGATGTTCGCGTTCCACTTGGCTATTCAGCTCTTTGGCGTGAAAATCGGCTTCGAGGAGCGAGCTCAGCAGCGCGGCCAGCATTTCGACGAGTGGGAGATCGGCCGTGATGACGTCGGGTTGAGGTACGGGATGAAACCCGCACAGCGTCCCAAACAACGTGCCGTCGCCACGCGTGAGCGGCACGCCAATATAGGCCCCCACGTGAAGGCGCCGGGCAAAGGGCGCCGAGAGATAGGCTGGGACCGCGGCGCACCGGGGGGCGATCCGCGGACCACGGCCGAGCACCATCTGCGAGCAGAGGGAGTCCGACCACGGAAGGACCGTGGCTTCCTTCAACCCGTATCCGTGATCCTCCGCTTGGACTACGATCCAGTCATCACCCTTGGTGCGAATTACCATCCAGATATCGAACCCGAGCCGGGCGTAGAGGAATGCCAGCACGGAGGACGCCGCGCCACGAAAATCCGCGGGAGGAATGCCGAAGATCTTACTCGCTTCACGCACAACGCCCGTTTTGCCTTCGAGCAGTTGGTTCAATGCAGTGACACTAGCGGCCATTATCGAAGCAACCCTTCGGCGAACGAAGCAAATCAACGAGCGGAAACAGAACTGTTCCTGCTATCTCCAGCCCGATCCGCTTCTTGGTAGTCGCGGACTATTTTCGCCATCCTCGCTTACATCATCGGAGTTTTTCGGAAAAGACTTTATAGTGCGAGTCGAAACTACTCCGTATTCACTAGCCCTCTGACTTCGAGGGTGGTATTTCCAAGGGGATTGCGGGCCTTGAGGCAGGAGCGGACCAAGAGCGGGAAGGGCGCGAATCGAGCGGCGAGGAGGCGCGCCACCCGGGCAGGTCGATCAACTCGCCTGACCCTAATTTCGACGATGCCGGAAAGTAACGGAGCGAATTACCTGACGGACCGTGCGATGATATTACGCATGAGAATTTGGATCGCGTTTCTCGCCGCCATCACCATATGTTCGGCTGCCGGGCGCAAGCAGCTTTTCAACGGCAAGAACCTCGATGGGTGGTCGATGACCGGTCCCGGGCAGTTCGTCGTCGAGAGCGGGATGATGAAGACCGAGGGTGGAATGGGCCTGCTCTGGTACAAGGGTGAGCGGTTCGGCAACTGCACGATTCGCCTTGTTTTCAAGACCAGTGGGCCGCGAGACAACTCCGGTCTCTACATCCGGCTCGCGGAGGAGCCGCGCGACCCCTGGTATGCCGTCCACAACGGATACGAAGTGCAGATCGACGCCGCCGGCGACGAATGGCATTCGACCGGCGCGCTCTATTCGTTAAGCAAAGTGTCGAAGCGCGCGCAAAAACCCACTGGCGAGTGGAACACCATGGAGATCGCGTTACGCGGCCAAAAAACCATCGTTACGCTGAATGGCGAAATTGTGAACGAGTTCGTGGGCGATCGGGCCGTACCCGAGCGAAAGCAATGGTTTGAACCCGTGCGCGGGCCTCGGCCGGATGCGGGGTTCATCGGCCTTCAAAACCACGACCAACGCTCGACCGTCTATTTCAGGGAAGTCAGCGTTAGCCGCTGACTTCCCCGCACCACAGGGACCTGGCGGGCGATGGCTGCAAACGCTCCGGTAGTCGCGCGCTTACTTGCCTTCAATTTCTCCGGCGGTTACTTCCGTCCGCGATCCGGTAGCCGCCCACCTCAGGAAACCGATCAGGTCGGCCAGTTCCTGGGCGTTGTACCCGGCTGAGGCCGGCGGGTGCTTCCAACTCCGGTTCGACGACACCGAGTACACCTGTTTCGACGCCATCTTGCGAAGCACGGGCGGCGCCTGTCCCAAGTCCCAGATCTCGATTTCGTCCCCTTGTTTCTGCTTCTGAATGCCGGGGAAGGCGCCGGCGGACGACTTGACCTCCTGGACGTACGCGGTCACCGTCATTTGAATCGCCATAAGCAGGCCGCGAGGCGCAACGAGCGACGCCATCCTGTTCAGGTCCGGTCCAACCGCGCTGCCCACTCCAGCCATCGTATGGCACGTCCCGCAGGCCGTTCCTTTCGATGACTTCAAGAACAACTCACGCCCGCGCTCCGCTTGCTTCGTGGGGGGCCGGTTGTCGGCGGCCGTGGCGATCGTCAAGCTCATCGCAAGACCGAGGGCAACTTTCAGAGTTCGGTGCATATATCGAAATCCTCCTTCGTAGGCCGCCAGCCTAAGCAAGCGGCTCTTTCTTCGCGAAACGGAAAATGCAAGCGGCAGGCCAAACAGGCGCCGCTGACAACAAAGAACTTGGCGGGACTCAGCCGGTCCCTCCGCGTGTGAGAACGAACAGGGACGGGGCATATGCCGCAGGAACTCCTGGCGTAGTGCCTCTACTTGGCGGCGTCGGAAAGCGTGTAGCTTCCAAGCACCTTCATGTAGTTCGCGCGTTCGAATGCGCCCGGGTCGCTAACCTTTCCCGCGCTCATCGCGCCTTGCATCTGGCGGATGGACTCGTATTCGTGCTCGACGAGCCATTGGTTCAGGTCCACCAGGAGACTCCGGGCGTAGCCTATCCCATGGTGCAGCAGCGCGGAAGTCGTCATGGCGACTCGCGCGCCGGCCAGCATGCATTTCACGATGTCTTCCGCTGTGTGCACGCCGCCGGTGATGGCGATATCCGCGGAGATTCGCCCATGCAGCAGCGCCGTCCAGTGCAGACGCGGCAGCAACTCCTGTGAAGTCGACAATTGAAGAGACGGAACGAGGCTTAACGACTCCAGTTCGAAGTCCGGCTGGTAGAAACGGTTGAAAATCACAACCGCGTCCGCGCCGGCTTGAGCCAGCCTTCGAGCGATATTCGGAATCGAGGTGAAGTACGGCCCGATCTTGACCGCAAGCGGAATACGGAGTTGGGAGCGAACCTCGCTCACAATCGAGCAATAACGGTCTTCTATAGCCGCGCCGGACTGTTCGGGATCGCCCGCAACCTCGTAGAGATTCAATTCGAGCGCATCCGCCCCAGCCTGCTCCATCAACTTGGCGTATCGCACCCAGCCGCCGAGCGAGACTCCGTTCAGACTGGCGATTACGGGCAATCGGACGGCCCGCTTCAGCGCCTCGATGTGCTCGAGGTAGCCCTCGGGGCCGATGTTGTAGGACGTCATGTCCGGAAAGTAGCTCTGCGCTTCCTGCATCTCGACGCCGGAGGCAAGTATCCGGTCGAGGTCGGCGGCCTCCACCTCGATCTGCTCCTCGAACAAAGAATGGAGCACGACCGCGCCTATACCCGCGTCAGCCATTCGCTGCACGTTATCGACGCTCCTCGAGAGAGGACCGGCCGACGCCACGAGGGGCGACGGCAACTGGAAGCCGAGATAGCCGGTCGAAAGGTCGATCACTTGGACACCTCCGCGGCCGGGTCCGCCTTCGCCGGGCCGGGATTGGCCGGCGGCGCCTGGATTGGGCTCCGAGGCATCGCCGCCATGTACTCGTATCTCCGCCAGCGAGCCCGCACGTCTTCCTGCGCCTGTACAAGCAAAGCCGCCGCCTGCTTCGGATTGCTGCGCACGAGCATCGTGTACCGCGCCTCGTTATAGATATACTTCTCAAGCGGTATGGCAGGCGCCTTGGAGTCGAGCTGGAACGGATTCCCGCCCGTCGCCGCGAGCGCCGGATCGTACCGGAAAAGCGGCCAGTATCCGCTCTGTACGGCGAGCTTGTGCTGTTCGAGGCCATGCTTCATGTCATACCCATGTGCAATACAGTGGCTGTAGGCGATGATGAGCGAGGGGCCGTCCCAGGCCTCGGCCTCACGGAAGGCTTTGACGGTCTGAGTGTCGCTTGCGCCCATGGCAATGCGCGCCACGTAGACGTTCCCGTACATCATCGCCATCATGGCGAGATCCTTCTTGCCCGATTGCTTGCCGGCGGATGCAAACTTCGCAACGGCGCCCCGCGGCGTGCTTTTCGACATCTGTCCACCGGTGTTCGAGTACACTTCCGTGTCCAGCACGAGCACGTTGACGTTGCGGCCGGACGCCAGGACATGATCGAGGCCGCCGAACCCGATGTCATACGCCCAGCCGTCGCCGCCCACGATCCAGACGCTCTTATCGACCAGCGATTCGGCGATACTCAGAAGATCCCGCGCAGGCAGGCTCTCGGGTCCTTGGCCGTCGCCTGAGAGGAGCGCGGCAATGCGCTCCTTAAGCAGCTTGACTCGAAGGCGCTGCTCTTGAATCCCGGCCTCGGTAGACTGATCGGCGCCGAGAATGGCCGCCGCCAGATCGCCGCCGAGTTGCGGCGTCAGGCGGTCGAGGACCTCGCGGGCGTATTCGGCATGCTTGTCGATGCTGAGCCGCATGCCGAGGCCGAACTCCGCATTGTCTTCGAACAAAGAGTTCGACCAGGCCGGACCGCGTCCGTCGGAGTTCACCGTATAGGGCGTGGTCGGCATGTTGCCGCCGTAGATCGAGGAGCAACCCGTTGCATTCGCAATCGTCGCGCGGTCGCCAAACAGCTGAGTCAACAATTTGATGTAGGGCGTTTCGCCGCAGCCGGCGCAAGCGCCGGAGAATTCGAACAGGGGCTGCAGAAGTTGGACGTCCTTCACCGTTCCGAGCGACAGTTCCGTCCTGTCGAACTCGGGCAGGTTCAGGAAAAAGTTCCAATTCGCCCGCTCCGTCTCTCTCAAGGGGAGCTGGTCCACCATGTTGATTGCCTTGTGGCTCGAGTCGCTCTTGGACTTCGCGGGACAAACTTCGACGCAGAGCTCGCATCCGGTGCAGTCCTCGACCGCCACCTGTAGCGTGTACTTCTTGTGGCCCATGTCCTTCCACCGGGCGGGGACCGCTTTGAAGGTAAATGGAGCGCCGTCGAGTTGCTCGGGATCGTAAACCTTCGAACGGATCACGGCGTGCGGGCAAACCAGTACGCACTTGCCGCATTGAATGCACAGATCCTCGTCCCAGGCCGGAACGCTGAGGGCGATGTTTCGCTTTTCCCACCGCGTCGTGCCTGTCGGGTAGGTGCCGTCCACGGGCAACGCACTCACCGGAAGCAGGTCGCCGTCTCCGGCAATGATTCTTCCGAGGACGCCCCGAACGAAGGCGGGCGCCTCGGCCGGCACCGGCGGACGCAACTCGATCGCGCTTCCCGCCCGCTCCGGGATGCGAACTTCATGCAGGTGGCTTAGCGCCGCGTCGACGGCGGCGTAGTTCTTCTTAACCACCGATTCCCCGCGCTTCCCGTATGTCTTCTTGATCGCATGCTTAATCTGAGCGATCGCCTCTTCGCGCGGGAGCACCCCGCTGATCGCAAAGAAGCAAGTCTGCATGATGGTGTTGATTCGGCCGCCCATTCCGGCCTCTTTGGCGACCTTGTACCCATCGATCGAGTAGAATCTCAACTTCATCTCGATAATCCGCTCCTGAATCGTGCGGGGAAGGTTGCTCCACACCTCATCCGCCCCATCGGGGCTGTTCAGCAGAAATACCGCGCCCGGCTCCGCGTTCTTGAGGACGTCCAGCGTTTCGAGCAGCGAGGCCTGATGGCAGGCGATGAAGTTCGCACGGGTCACGAGGTATGTGGAGTGGATCGGCTTCGGACCGAAACGAAGGTGGGAGATCGTGCTCGATCCGGACTTCTTCGAGTCGTACACGAAATAGCCCTGCGCGTAGTTCGCCGTTTCTTCCCCGATGATCTTGATCGAGTTCTTGTTCGCGCCCACGGTGCCGTCCGAGCCGAGGCCGTAGAACAGGCATCGAACCGTCCGCGGATCTTCCGTCGAAAACAGTGGGTCGTACTCAATGCTGCTATGAGTCACGTCGTCGATGATGCCGACCGTGAAGTGGCTCTTCGGCTTCGGCTTCGATAACTCGTCAAAAACGCCCTTGATCATGGCAGGCGTAAATTCCTTTGACGAAAGGCCGTACCGGCCTCCAAAGACGCGTGGGCGGAACTCGCCGCCCGACTCGCTAAAGGCGGTCACGACGTCCATGTAGAGCGGATCGCCGAGCGAGCCCGGCTCCTTCGTGCGGTCGAGCACGGCGAGCGTCTTAACGGTATCCGGCAGGGTGGAGAGAAGAGCCTCGGCGGGGAAAGGCCGGTAGAGGTGAAGCTTGAGCACGCCCACTCTCTCGCCGCGGGACTGCAGGTAGTCGACGGTTTCTTCCACCGCTTCTCCGCCCGAGCCCATGATCACGATGACACGCTCGGCGTCGGGCGCGCCCGAATAGTCCGCCAGATGATACTGGCGGCCGGTGATACCGGCGAATTTGTCCATCGCGTTCTGAACGATGGCGGGCGCGGCCAGGTAGAACGGGTTCACGGTTTCGCGACCCTGAAAATAGATGTCCGGATTCTGGGCGGTGCCGCGAAGCACCGGACGCTCGGGCGAGAGGGACCGGGCGCGATGGGCGCGAATCAACCCGTCGTCGAGCATCGCCCGCATGTCGTCTTCGGACAGCTGCTCGCACTTCGAAACCTCGTGCGAGCTTCGGAACCCGTCGAAGAAGTGGATAAACGGAATGCGAGATTCAAGCGTCGCCGCCTGCGCGATCAGCGCGAAGTCCATGATCTCCTGTATCGAGTTCGAACAAAGCATCGCCCAGCCGGTCTGCCGGACCGCCATCACATCCTGATGGTCCCCAAAGATGGAGAGGGCCTGCGCAGCAAGGGCGCGCGCCGCCACGTGGAACACGGTGGGCGTCAGTTCCCCGGCAATCTTGTACATATTGGGAATCATGAGAAGCAAGCCTTGCGACGAAGTGAAAGTCGTCGCCAGCGAGCCGGCTTGCAGCGCGCCATGAATCGCGCCGGCCGCGCCCCCTTCGCTCTGCATTTCCATGACGGACGGGACCGTCCCCCAAATGTTCGGCTTGCCCTCCGACGACCACTGGTCCGACCATTCCCCCATCGACGACGAAGGGGTAATGGGATAGATTGCGATGACTTCGTTGGTCTTCTGCGCGACGTACGCCGCCGCTTCATTACCATCGATCGTTACTTTTGGTCTGATCATTGACACCGATCCTTCAGGGGCATTGTGCACGTTTCGCTCCGTTCCCAATTTGCGGACGTTTGCGCAACGAATATCAAGCAAACACAGGGCCGGAAGGTGAGACTTCCCGGCACGGGCGCGGCAAGTGTTGGGCGAAATCCCCCAAGGGAGGCGTCGGATTCGGCGTTCTGCCGCCAGTGGCGGTCAGGAAATGGCGTTTCCAAATTTGTTGGAATGGCTTGGAGCAACCCGGTGGAGCAGGTCATCGTCGTTTGTAGGCTGCTACGTCCGCGGTAGATGGCAGGCGACGAAAGACGATCGCCCGCCCCACCAGCTGCCAATTAGGTGGGCGAAGTTCGCAGCTTCGCGCCTTGATCCACGTTCCGTACTATGGCAATTATTTATGACGCCATGTTTAGTTGAATTGGGCGCGGTGACGAGCGGTTCGAATTTCCGTCCAGACGGATGAGTGAGTTGGTCCCGGCGTTCGCGGGGGAAGTGGCGAAGGCGAGGGAGCGGGAAAAAGCGCTCCGGTTAGCGGCCAGCCGTGGGAAGGCGGAAGGCGGCCATTTCCCGGTCGTTGCGGACGAGGAGGAGGCCGGAGGCGAGGACGGGGTGGTTCCAGGTTTTGCCTTCGATGGCCTGGATCTTGGCAAGTTCCGTGAACCCTGAAGGCGATGCCTGGACGAGGGCGAGTTCGCCGTCTTCGGAGAGGATGACGAGAAGATCCCGATCGGGGAGCAGGAGCATCTGGCCGTTGCCGTAGCGGCCGCCCTTCCAAATGCGCTTGCCGTCGTTGAGGTCGATGCAAGCGAGAATGCGGGCGTCGAAGCCGTAGGCGTGGCCCCGATGAACGACGGTGTCGTTAAAGTAGGGCTTGAGGGCGAGGGAAGTCCATCGGGTACCGACGATCCAGCCGTTGGGTCCGTGGACCGGGTCGATGCGGCGAGTGCCTTGGGACTGGGAGGCGGAGATGAGGATGCCGCCACCGGGGATGAGAGTGGGTTGGATGATGGGGAGCCCTTTCCATTCGTGGGACCAGAATGGGGCGCCGGTTGCGGGATCGAGGCCGGCGGCGCCCTGGGGGGTGAGGATGAGGAGTTGTTCAACGCCGCCGATGGTGGCGAGGTGGGGAGAACTGTAGCTGCCGCCTGCCGCTTCTCCGAGCCACTTGAGATTGCCGGTGGTGGCTTCATAGGCCGCGAGGCGCCCGGCGTAGACGATGACGAGGCCTTCGGTGACGATGGGGGAGGCGGAAAAGCCCCAATCGGGAATGCGGCTCTTGGTGTCGCCGGTGGTGTTGCGGGACCAGATGCGTTGACCCGTGGCGGCGTCGAGCGCATTGAGGATGCCGGTGGCGCCGAGGGTGTGGACGCGGCCTTCGGCCAAAGTCGGGGTCGCGCGGGGGCCGGCGCCGGCGTTGGATTCGAAGAAGCGCACGGGGTCGGCGTGGCGCCAGACCAGGTCGCCGTTGGCGGCTTTATAGGCGGTGACGAGTTCCTCCGCGCCGCGTTGTTCCTGGGTGTAGATGAGGCCGCCCTGCACGGCGAAGGAGGACCAGCCGGGGCCGACCGGTTTGCGCCAGATTTCGACGGGCGGGGATTGGGACCAGCCGGTGGCGATAGCGACGCCGGGGACTACGCCGTCCCGGTTGGGCCCGCGGAAGCCGGGCCATTCGGAAGCGACCGTGGGGAGGACCGCGGGCCTGGGTACCTTGGCTGTGACGGCGGGTTGGGAGGGGGCGGGTTCGACCGCGGGCGCGGAGGGGGTGGGGATCGGTGCGGCGAGCAACTGCTGCTCGGTGGTGGCGGACCAGCGCCAGGCGAACGTCGAATTGTGGTCGCCATCGATGCCTTCCGTGCGCAAGAGCGTCCAGCCGAGCGAACTGGAGAGGATGGTCGCTGCGATGAGTAGGCGGCGGCGGGAATCGGGGAGTTTTCTTCCGGCGAACGCCGCGGCGACGAAGGCGATCAAGACGAACGGCGCCGCGTAGGCAATCATCCAGGCCGGGCCCATGGACATGTGCTTGAAGAACCAGGCCGAGCCGAGGGCGGCTGCGATGAGGACGATGGCGCCGATTCGGTCGAGCCAGGGGGCGCGGCTGAAGAAAAGCCACCAGAGAATGACGGCAACCGCACAGCCGAGCGAGCCTTCGATGGCCCACATGAAGCCTTTAAAGCCGGGGACGAAGGCTTTGACGGCGAAGCGGGAGAGGATCAGGAGGACGATGGCGACGACTCCGGGCCACAGGCGGAGGGGTTTGCGGGGCACGATTGCAAGGGACGGAGGACGGTCCATGCGGAATATACGAGTAATGGGTGAGAAATGTTCCGGTTGCAAGCAGCCTTACGGGTCGCGGCGCACTCCGTCTTGCGCGAGACCCGAGAAGAACAGCCGGTCGGCGGGGATGGCGACTTCGCGCGCGCTGCCCCGTTCGCGGATGACCAGTTGGCTGCCGCGATGCGTCACGCGGTCGACGCCCCTGAAATCGGGCGGCACCTTCGCGAGAAACGCGTCGTAAGATCGCGTGGCGCTTTCCCCGGCGTCGAGGTAGGTGAACGTGGGCCGGCCGAATACGTGCGGCTTCTTTGTCAGGACTGAAAACGGCTGGTGCAGCCCGGTGGTCCCGAACTCCAGCCCTCGCGCGAGCGGCTTGCCGTTCTCCACGTGACGCCAGATGTTCAGCCACGGATATTCGGCGGTTTTCCAGATGTAGCCGAGCAGTAGTTCCTTTGACGCGTTAACCGCGGTAACCCATCCGAGTTCTTCGTCGACGACAAAGGAGACCACGTTCGGATCGGGATCGTTCGTGAGGCGACGCAGGTCGACCGGCTTCCCCTTGTTGAGCGCGGCCGGCCAACGGAGCTCCGGCTTTTCGGGATTCGGCATCGGGCTCGACTGCGTCAAGCCGCGTTGCGCGTTCGAGTCCACCACGGTCGTTTCGTCGAGGAAGGGAGGCCCAATAGAGGGATGCTGCACCATGTTGTACACGCGGCCGAGCTTATTGCGGTTGGTGACCGTTTCGGAAACGCTGAACAGGGCTGACGCTACCGAGAGACGGACCGTGCGGTGCACGTCGAGGCCGGCCATGGGGAGCGAAGCGTCCATCCCGGCGGTCACTCCCCCGTCGCGGCGTTCGGCGGCCCCGGACTGCTTCCAGCGGACGCGAGTGGCCTCGCCGTGATACGGCATGCCATTGCGCAGCTCCGCTTCGGAGGGCTGTCCCCAGCGGTCGAGGCAGAGGAAGTGCGCCATGGGACGCAGCTCTTTCTCCGCGTCCGCCGGACCGATCCAGCGCAACGGATTCAAACCGCCGGCGGCGAGATGGAAGTCGACGATGGAGCCGCCGCCGAGATCGATTACCATCTTCGCGGCCGGGCTTTCGAGCACGACGGCCGGCCGGCCATTCACCGTCTCTTCGGCATTCGCACTCGTTGTGGCAAGGATCGGCAGGCACATCCCCAGGGGAGCGAGGAAACGGAAACTCGCATTTCGCATGAAGCGTATCATACCGCAGAGGCGGGCAGGACGGATGCGGAACTTCTTCCAACCCGCGATGAAGCTGAAAGAGAAGGTGCGGGTGGGCGGCAGGATCCACCGAAAATAGGAGGAAGCCTAGACACCTTATCAACGGCTGCCGGCATCGGAGCGGATCTCGAAGGCAGCCTGCAGGCGTCTTCTCAAGCAGTACGAGTCGTTGAACGCAGCCCGCCTTCAGTGGCGGAAATGCCTGACGGCGGTGAAGACCATCGCGAGATCGAGCCGGTCCGCGGCTGCAATTACGTCTTCATCGCGGATCGACCCGCCCGGCTGGATCGCAGCCGTAATTCCATGCTTCGCCGCTTCCTCAAGCCCGTCGGGAAAGGGAAAAAAGGCGTCCGAGCCAATCACTGAACCCGCCAGCGGCAGCACGGCTTTCGACGCCCCGATCCGCACCGAGTCCACGCGGCTCATCTGGCCGGCGCCCACTCCGATGGTTTGCCCGTCGCGCGCGTAAACGATGGCATTGGACTTCACGTGTTTCGCCACTTTCCAGGCGAACTCGAGCGCCGCCCACTCCGCTTCCGACGGGGCCCGCCTTGTTTTCACCATGCACAGCCCGCGGTCGAGCCGGTGAACGTCGGCCGTCTGCGCAAGGAAACCGCCCGCGATCGACTTCACAACCAGGCCGGGCTCGCTTGCGGGAACTCGAAGCAGTCGCAGATTTTTCTTCGAAGCGAGCGCGGCAAGCGCTTCGGGCGTGTAGCCGGGAGCGGCGATAGCCTCGATAAACGTCTTCGAGATCTCCATCGCCGTCTCGCCGTCGAGCGGACGATTGAATGCGAGCACGCCGCCGAACGCCGAGACCGGATCGCACGCGAACGCCCTCCGGTAGCTCGCGCACAGCGTGCCGCCCGGATCTTCCGCGCAGCCGCACGGGTTCGTGTGCTTGACGATGGCCGACGCGGGCTCGTCGAATTCATTCACGAGTTGCCAGGCGGCGTCCAGGTCGACGAGATTGTTGTAGGAGAGTTCCTTGCCCTGAAGCTGCTTGGCTCCCGCGATCCCCTCGCCTGCCGTGCCGTAAAGCGCGGCGGACTGATGCGGATTTTCACCGTAACGCAAGGCAGCGAGCCTGGGAGCCCGCAGATCGAGCAGCGGCGGCAGCGGGGACGCCTCCGTTTCACCCACGCGGGCGAGCCTCGCGCTGATGGCGCGGTCGTAGTCCGCCGTAGTCCGGAACGCCTTATTCGCGAGCTCCCAGCAGGTATCGCGCGAAAGCTCACCGGCGTTTGCGCGCATCTCATCAAGCACGCGCGTGTAGTCCGCCGGCGACACCACGACGGCGACGTCCTGGAAATTCTTCGCTGCCGAACGGATCATCGTGGGCCCGCCAATGTCGATGTTCTCGATCAGCTCGTCGATTTCGGCGCCGGCCTTCGCCGCGGCTTTCTCGAAAGCGTAGAGGTTCACCACCACCATGTCGATGGTCGAGATCCCGTGCGCGGCGAGCGCCGCCATGTGCGATTCGTTACTCCGCACGGCGAGAATCCCGCCGGTAATCTTCGGGTGCATGGTCTTGACGCGGCCATCGAGCATCTCGGGGAAACCCGTCACTTCGGAGACGTCGCGTACCTCGATTCCCGAGTCGCGAAGCAGCTTCGAAGTCCCTCCGGTCGAGAGCAGCCGGGCTCCCAGATCGCGCAACCCGCGCGCGAAATCAACCACGCCCGTCTTGTCGGTGACGCTCAACAAGACCCGTTCAATTTTCGGCATCCTTCGAAGTATAGCGGCTCAGGCGGCGCACTCGCCGCGCCCAAGCTGCAGCGAGAAAGCGGTGTCGTCGCCCCAGTCCTGGTAGATCTCCGGGAACAACTCCGGCGGCTTCGCGAGGTCGCTCGTCAGATTGCGGAAGAACTCCACCTTGTGGCGCAACACGTAGTCGCGGAATTTCTCTCCCACTTGCCTGTTCTGCATGTAGTGATCCACCACGCGCTTCACGGCTTCGGGCGCAAGGCGCGCGGGAATACTCTGGACCGCGAGTCCGAAGCGCATGATTCCCGTCTCGTCGTGCGCGCCGCCGAGCAGCATCTGGTAATAGGGAATATCGCGCCCATCAATCTTGCGGGCGTTTCCGTAGAAGCCGAAATCGGCGGTCCAGTGCTGGCCGCAGGAATTCGGGCACCCGCTGACCTTGATCGAAAGCTTGCGCACGTGCGGATCGTCGAAATGCCTCACCGCGTTGTAGAGCGCCGCGCCCAGGTTCATCGACTTCGTCAGCGCCAGATTGCAGGAATAGGCGCCGGGGCAGGTGACGACGTCGGAAATCTCCCTCGCTCCGCCTTCGCCCAATCCGAGATCGGCGAGCGCCGCGTGAAACGCTTTGAGGCGGCCGAGAGGCAGAAAGGAGACGATGAGGTTCTGGTCGATATTGATCCTCACCAGGCCGTCCCCGGCATCCTCGGCGAGACGCGCAAGACCGCGCAGTTGCTCGCTCGTGAGGTTCCCTTGCTCAACCCGCACCACGGCGGACGCGTAACCGGTCTGGCGTTGTTCGAACACGTTCGTCTCAAGCCAGCGGTCGTATTCGGTGTGGTTCGGAGAGTGCGCGTCGAGCACCGGCAACAGCGCGCCCTGGCCGAGCGGGTGCGGCTTCGACTGGTAACCGCCAAAGCCCTCCGGCACCTGGTCCGGCGTTGGGATTCCGCCATTCTCCAGAATATCGGCGTACTCTTTGTCGATGGCCTCCCGAACCCATGCAAAGCCGCGCTCTTTCACCACGAACTTAAAGCGCGCTTTGTTGCGGTTCGCGCGGTTGCCGTGTTTATTGAATACGCGAATGACGGCTTCAATGCGGCTAACAAGGTTCTCGACAGGCAGGAATTCGTCAAGCACTTGCGCTTCGACCGGCAGGGGTCCGAGCCCCCCGCCGACGAGCATCCGGAAACCCTGGCGTCCGTCGTCGATCACAGCGCGCAGGCCTATATCGTGGATGGTTCCGAGCATGCTGTCCTCCGGGTCGCCGGAGAAAGCGATTTTGAATTTGCGAGGCAGGTTGTCGGTCAGCGCCTTGCGCAGGAACGCATAGGCCACCTTCTGCGTGTAGGGGCGGACGTCGAACGCTTCGTTGCGGCGCAGCCCCGCAAGCGGATCGCCGGTGACGTTCCGCACCGTATTGAAGCAGGCTTCGCGCGTGGTCATGCCTTCGTCCGCGAGCAGATGCATAACGTCGGCGCACTGGGCGAGCGGCACAAAGTGAAACTGAATATTCTGACGCGTCGTAAGGTGAGCCCGGCCCCCGCCGTACTCATCGGCGACGCGCGCCAGTTGCGCGATCTGCCTGCCGGTCAGGACACCGCCGGGAAACTTGCAGCGAATCATTTGGACGCCAGGCTGCCTCTGGCCGTAGATGCCGTAACGCAGGCGGAAACCGCGGAATTCGTCCTCCGTGATCGTGCCCTCGAGAAAGGAAGAGGCGTAGGTGCGGAACTTTTCAATTTCCGCGCGAACGGTATGGTCGTGTTCGCGCTCAAAAGAGTCCCGCGCGGCCAAAGCGTCGTCAACGATAGTAGCCATAGGTGCTCAACCCCACTTACTCTATAGAGATTACCATCATTGGACTTGCGGTGCAAGGGTGCGAGCGCCTGTTCACTCTCCGGCAATCTTTGATGGCGTATCCCTGCTACGGCTCGAATCCGGCGAACGCGTAGTCGCGTTCGGCAACGGCATCGTAAGCCTATTGCCGATATCGACTATGATGCACGGCCGCTTGTCCGGCCGGCACTCGGCGGAACGCTCACGCACAAGGCGCCGGCGCAGGTCTTCGCGAACCCGGACGGACCAGGCTGCTTTGGATTGCCGGCCTTCTTCCGAATGAAGCTGCCGGTCATTATTTTCAACGGAATTCTGGACATTCCCAACCATCGCGAGGGCAGCAATCGCAACGAGACGTTCGATCAAATACGCAGGTTCGTGGCCGCTGGACCGTAGCGCCTGGCGACAAAAAGGCGCTGGATCAGCAGAACGCGGGGCGCAAGAAGTGGAAGATGGAATGGGGGGACGTGATCCGGGACCTGAACAACCTCATTGAGATGGAAGTCGCGATCGGCGGCGAAGGTTACATTTTTCGCGGCCAGGCGACCGGCGTGGCGGGGAAGGTCTTTCAAGCCTGCGGTGTCGCCCTGCCGCCCGCGCTGCGCTCATGCTGAAACCATCTCCAGTTCGGCTCAGAGGGAGGGAAAGCGTGTCACTAGGCCGCTTTCAAAACCGTAACTCTTTGGAAAAGGATGACTTCCGCCGGGGCGGTGTAGAAGATAAGTTTGACGATCACACCCCTGGATGCGGCAACTCCCCTTCAGGCCCATCCTGTATGAGACAATATGAGACAAGACTCCCACAGTATATTCCAATCGAAGAATGAGCCTGAAGGAGGAAGGGAGCGAACAGCCGCGGGGCCTCCTTTCTTGAGTTGAGAATGACCAAAAACTGCCCATACGCCGTACAATCTCCGGGGCCGACCAACGGGAGGTGGGACACCGCCCCCG
>CAMDED010000049.1 GCA_945893365.1 Candidatus Sulfopaludibacter sp. SbA3
AGCCCACGTTGACCGGCGCGAAGCAGCTCACCAGGATTGCGCCCAGCAGGGCCGCGAGAGAAATCATTGCAGGGTTCATTGCGCTCGGTATATACTCGCACAACGATGAACCTATTGGAAAAGCATGGCGTAAGGCGAGTGCTGAACGCTATCGGAACGCCTACGATCACGGGAGCCAACGTCGCTTCGCCCGAGGTGATCGCCGCCGCGAGCGAGGCGCTCGGCCTGAACGTGGAGATCGACGAATTGCAGCGGGCGGCCTCGCGGGTCATCGCAGCCGCCACGGGCGCGGAGGCAGGGTGCGTCACGTCCTCCGCCGCTTCGGGAATCGCCATCGCGGTAGCCGCGTGCATGACGGGAAGCGACCTTGGCCGTATTGTGGAATTGCCTGAAACTGGCGGCCTTCGGAATGAAGTGGTCCTCCAGCACGGCCACGACGTGAACTTCGGCGGGCGTATTTCGCAGATGGTCCGGCTGACCGGCGCGCGCGTCCTGCATATCGGAACGGCCAACCACTGCGACGCGTTTCACCTCCGGTCCGCGCTCAGCGACCGGACCGCGGCTATGCTGTTTGTCGTCAATGGCGCGGTACCGTCGAACGCGGATTTCCTGGCGCTCGAACGTTGCGTTGAGCTGACTGAAGCGCGCCGCGCTCCGGTTATTGTGGACGCGGCCGCCGAACCCGATGTCCGCCCTTTCCTGCGCGCGGGGGCGGCGCTCGCCATCACCAGCGGCCACAAGTCGATGGGCGCCCCAACCTCCGGGATGATCTGCGGCCGCAAGCAGCTGATCCGCGCGTGCTACCTGCAGAACTGGGGCATTGGCCGCGCGATGAAAGTCGGCAAGGAGGGAATCGCGGGTCTCATGGCGGCGGTTGAAAGGTGGACAGCGATCGATCTGGACGCAGAGGAACGGCGGTACACGGCTCTTGCGGACATTATGCGCGAGAAATTGCAGGTGCGCGCTACGCCGAAGCCCTACCGTGTCGCCGTTCCCGCCCCGAATGCGCGCCGGGTGGCGAACGCGCTGCGCGAGAACGACCCGCCGGTCTGGGTGAACGGGGCTGCGGGCTCGTTTCTGGTGCTCGACCTCCGGGTGATGAGCGCTGACGACGCTCGCGCTATCGCGGCCATTGTGGCGGAGCACTTGGACCACCCGCGGACGCCGAAGGAAGACGTCCCCTTCCACGATCTCTATTGGTCCGAGGAACGCCTGCTGCGGTGGCCGGACTGAGGTAGAGTCAATTATTACGAGGGCCATACGATGAGCGCGACGAGGCGGCAGTTTCTGGTGGGGGCGGCGACGGCGGCGGGCGCGCTCCAGGCACAGGAGTACCAGCGGAAGCTTCGCTTCGGATTCATCGGCGTCGGCAATCGAAGCCGCGCGCATGTCGGATCCATCAAGACTCGGGCGAGCGAGAAGGCCGACGTTGAGATCGCGGCGATCTGCGACGTTTACAAGACCAACCTCGATAAGGCGAAGGAGCAGACGGGCGCGGCTTCCTACGAAGACTATCGCGACCTGATCGCCCGCAAGGATGTCGACGCCGTCGTCATCGCGACGCCCGATCACTGGCACGCGCGAATGACGATCGACTCCGTGCGCGCTGGCAAGGACGTCTACGTCGAGAAGCCGATGACGTATACGCTCGACGAAGCCCGCCAGGTGGCCGAAGCCGTGCGCGAAACCGGCCGGATCGTGCAGGTGGGCAATCAAGGGGCGTCGGAAGATCAGTTCCACATCGCAAAGGAGTGGATAGCCAAGGGCGCGATCGGCAAGTTGCTCTGGATGCACGCCGGTTTCAACCGCAATTCGACCGGCGGAGAGTGGAATTACCCGCTGCCGCCGGACGCGAACGAAAAGACGGTCAACTGGAAGATGTGGCTCGGGTCGCGGCCGGACATTCCCTACAACACCGACGTCTTTCGCAATTGGCGCAAGTATTGGGATTACTCGGGCGGCATCGCGACCGATCTGTACTATCACAAGCTCGCCACGCTCATGATGGCGGCCGGCGCGCAGTTTCCGCTACGCGTGGCGGGAATGGGCGGAATCTACGTATTCAAGGGCGACCGCGAGGTGCCGGACACGTTCTTCGTCACGGCGGATTTCCCCGGCGAGTACAGTCTGGTGCTCGATTCCTCCATGGGAAACCGCACGCCTTCACCGCTTGAGATTCGCGGCCACGAAGGGACCATCGAGTTGCATGGCGTCGCCGCGGGCGACCGGCCGGCGGAGCCCGAAAAATACGTCATCATCCGCGCCGAGCGCGAGTTCGAGGATAAGTTCAAGGCCGCGCATGGAACCGCCGAGCTGCGCATTGAAGCGCGGCCGAGACCGAACCACATGGAGAATTTTCTGGAGTGCGTGCGTTCGAGGAAGCAGCCGAATTCCACAGTCGAGGACGGTTACCGCGCCATGGCGGTGATCGAACTCGCGCTGCGCTCCTACCGGGAGCAGAAGTTGATGGTGTTCGATCCGGAGAAGCGGGTGGTCATACCGAATCCACCGCCCAGGCCGCAGCTGCCGGTCAGGATCGGCTAGTGGGACCGGCCTGCCGGCCGTTCTTTGAGCCGATGTTAGTCGGATCCGACGCTAGTCGCGATGCACGGTGTCCGGTGAGAAGGCGGGCAGGCAGACGGCGATATACTCCGCGCCGCTCTCGCCCGGAGTGCTGTAGCGCACCCATTCGCCGGCCTTCGTAATCACGGCTTGGCCGGCGGCAACGTCGAGGAATCCGCCCGTGTGCTCGACACGCAGAGAGCCCATCAGAACGACGGTGAATTCGTCGAATTCCGGTGTTTGCCCCGGCTCCACCCATCCGCCGGGGCTCCGCATGTGCGCCACGCTCGCGGCGGAGGTTCGCGAATTCACGTGGCCGATGTATTCGTCGATCCGTTTCGGTTTGTTTCCCGCGGATTCGATTCGAGTGGGCTGTGCGATCAGAGTCGGCATGATTTGTTTATGAGATTTCGTCCTCGGCGCTGAATTTTCCGTCGGCTTGCCTGACGCGCGCGAAGGCGACGTTTGCGTCATGCCCGAACCCGCAGAGCCAGTTTTCGCGGGCCGCCTGTTCAAGCAGCCGGGTCCGTGTCTCGATGGTCTGGAGAGGGAAGAGATCGAATGCCGGAACCCACGTCGGAGTCACGTGGAACACTGTCGGGACCAGGTCGGAGAAGAAGCAGAAAGTTTCAGCCTCGGACTTCGCGGTGACCACCATCATGTCGCGATTGTGTCCCGCCGCCAAAGCGACGCTCACGCCAGGAACGATCTCGCGGTCGCCGTCGATCAGGACCATCTGTCCGGATTCCACGAGCGGGTCGTAGTTGGCGTCGATGTAACTCACGCTGTCGCGCGGATGCCTCTCGTGCGCGTGCTCCCATTCGGCGCGCCGTGTGTAGTAAGTCGCGCGCGGAAACGCCGCGCGGGCGGTTCCACCGGCTGGATCGAGGATTGTGTTCCCGCTGCAATGGTCCCAGTGAAGGTGGGTGTTGATGACGATATCGATCGAATCCGGATCGACGCCGAAACCCGCGATCGTTTCAGAAAGCGGCGCGGACCGCGGAGGCATTTTCATGCGATCGCGTGCGCGCGCATCCATCTTGTCGCCGCCCCCGGTTTCGACCAGCACCGTGTGTTCGCCTGTTTCGATGAGGTAGCAGTTGAGCCCAAGCGGGATGCGGTTCAGATCGTCGGGCGGGATCTTGCGGCCCCAAAGCGTACGCGGGACGACGCCGAACATGGCGCCGCCGTCCCAATGGTAAATACCGTCGCGAACGATCCGGACCTGGAGATCGCCGACCTTAGTCAATTCCCAGCCTGACCATCCCCGAGCTTAGCCGCGCACCATTTTCTTGCCGCGCTCAAACAATTCCGCGGCGTCGTCGGCGATCTCGAGACTCTTCTCGTAGATTTCCTTGCCGCGCTCGTAAACGTCCTTACCGGTATCGACGACGGCGTCGCGGCCCTCGGTGGTCTTCTTCACGATGATACGCCGGGTCTGCTTGCCCGGCTGAGGCGCGTAAAGCAGGGCAACCGCCGCGCCGACGGCAACCCCCGCGACAAACCACACTACCTTTCCGCTCGCGTCTTCAGCCATATAAATTCCTCCAAGCACATTGTACCGCGCGAGGATTGCTTCGTCTCTACCGCTCCCACTGAACGCCACGGAGCACATACGAGCGGCGCTTGAGATCGCCGCCGATCGCCGCCTTGCTCGCCAGTAGAGTCAGGTGAATGGCCTCACTCGACTGGAACGGCGCACGCACTTCGAAATCGCCGCGCGGGAGCGCCGCTTCGGCTAGCGTTTCGCCGCTCGACTCGACGCGCAGGCGCTGCCCCCGCAGCGTCCGGAGCTCGGCCGGCATGGTCCCCCTCACTACGATCCGGCCGCCCCCTGGAGGAAGCATGAAGCGCACCCGAGGCGCGGCCCAGCCGTCGGAATGCCAGCCTTGCTGCGTCACCGCCAGCCAGCCGAAATGGGCAACGACTCTCGCCGCGCTACGAAGCCATCCGGGCATCCCGGCCTGCCACGAATCGAGTCCATAGGCGATGTAGCCGGGCGGAAAGCGCATCCCCGTGTGCTTTCGCAGAATGCGCCCTAATTCCCGGATTCGCGCCGGACCGCCCATGGATGTCTTCGCCTCCGGATACACGCGCAACGAGCCCATGTACTCCGGAATATACTCCAGACCAAACCTCAGACCCAATCGGATCAGAAGATCCCAGTCCAATCCGTAGTGCAGATCCTCGTCGAGATACCCTACCGCTTCGACAGCGCTCTTTCGAAAGTAGGCGGTCTGCTGCAGTACGTAATCGGAAAGGTAAACCAGTTTCCAAAGATTGAACGGCTCGGTATAGGGGAACCGGCGCACGATCGCACCGGACTCATCGATCTGGTAACCCTCACCGTACACCGCGCCCGTTTCGGGCCGCGCCTTGAAGGCTTCAACCGCATGGCTCACCGCTCCGGGCAGAATCACGTCGTCGGAATTCAGCCAGGAAACAATCTCCCCTTTCGCCATCCGAAACCCCTTGTTGATCGCGTTCGACTGGCCTCTGTCGGGCTCCGTAATCCACTTCAGACGGCTGCCGAACGCGGTGGCGATGGCGGCGGTGGAGTCGGTGGACCCTCCGTCCATCACGATATACTCCAGGTGCGGATAGTCCTGGGACAGCACGCTTTCGATCGTGGCGCGGATGAACCGTCCCTGATTGAGCGAAGGGGTGACGATGGTGACTATCGGTCCGCTTGCCACTCGACCCCTTTGCGCCGGAAATCCGCCCAGAACCGGAGAAGATGCCGCGGATTCTCGATCGAACCGAGGAGCAGACTGAGCGCTACGTTCCCTGCAGAGGGCGGCGCGAGTCCCCTTGCGCGCGCCTGACCATCGAGCAGCAGCGCCGAGTACCCGTAGATCCACTCGATCGGAACGTATCCATAATGCGTCTTCAGCACCTGAAAGATCTCGCGGTAAACCTGCTTTGTCCGGGACACCGTCTTCGCGCCCGGATGCAGGCGGGAACACGCCAGATAGCGATCGATCTTTCGAAGCGGGCGGCGTTTGGCGACGCGAATCCAGAGGTCATAGTCCAGGGCGAAACGAAGTTCGGAGTTCAGCAATCCGGCATCGCGAAAAACGTCACTCCGCAGGAAACAGGCTGGCTGGCAGATGTAACACTGCGATTCAAACCTTTTGGGATCATAAGGTTGCGTGGGATACCGCCCCAGAATCGCTCCATCTTCCGCTATGTGATGCGCTTCGCCGTACACCGCTCCAGCCGTCGGGTCCTCATTGAACGCCTCGACGGCTGCACGGACCGCCC
Organism: Candidatus Sulfopaludibacter sp. SbA3; assembly: GCA_945893365.1. GTDB lineage: Bacteria > Acidobacteriota > Terriglobia > Bryobacterales > Bryobacteraceae > SYKU01. Next base: position 5,827 of record CAMDED010000049.1, read on the forward strand.
CAGGGTAATAGTAGTCGTCGGCGTTGAGGAATCCGAAAATCGAACCGCTGGCCGTCAGGAAGCCACGATTCACAGCATCGGCCTGTCCGCCGTCCGGCCCCGATACGTAGCGCAGCCGTCCTGCGTATTCCTTCAGCACATCCACGCTGCCATCGGTCGAGCCGCCGTCGATCACGATGTACTCGATAGCAGGGTAATCCTGGACAAGGACGCTCTCGACCGCCTGGCGAAGGAACGGGGCCATGTTGTAGGATGGCGTGACGATGCTCACGATCGGCGTCATTCGGCTGTAATAGTCCCCATCCGGCCTCTAAATTGCCCCAACCGGCCCTAATCGGGTGCAACTGGAGGACCGGTATGGTGTAATCATTTACTATGCCAGATAGGGCGACCGTTGTCAGACGCAAGCTCAAAGCCTTCGAACGGCGCGCACGTGAGCTTCGGATGATCGCAAAGGGCCTGGCTTCCACCAGCCACCCCGTCCTGGCGCATATCATTCCCACCCGCCGCTGCAACCTTTCCTGCGCCTATTGCAACGAATACGACGACTATTCGAAACCGGTTTCGACCCACACGATGTTCGAACGTGTAGACGCCCTGGCGAAACTCGGCACCACCGTCATCACAATCAGCGGCGGCGAACCGCTCCTCCATCCGGACCTCGACCGCATCATCCAACGCGCGCGGCATCACGGCATGATCGCCGGAATGATCACCAACGGCTATCTTCTGACGGCCGAACGCATTCGCGGTCTGAACAACGCCGGGCTCGACCACATGCAAATCAGCATCGATAACGTGATGCCGGACGACGTGTCGAAGAAGAGTCTGAAGGTGCTCGACAAGAAGCTGCAACTGCTCGCCGAACACGCCGAGTTTCACGTCAATATCAACTCCGTGGTCGGCGGCGGCATCCGGAATCCGCATGATGCCGTCACCGTGGGCAAGCGCGCGGTCGAACTCGGCTTCACATCGACGGTCGGCATCATTCACGATGGCGGCGGCCAACTCCAGCCCCTCAAGCCGGAGGAGCGCGAAGTGTACGCCCAAATGAAGACCATGGGCAACGCGAGCTACGCGCAGATCACCTACTTCCAGGACAACATCGCCCTGGGAAAAACCAACGAGTGGAGATGCCGCGCCGGCGCCCGCTACCTGTATATCTGCGAAGACGGCCTCGTGCATTACTGCTCGCAGCAGCGCGGTTATCCGGGAAAGCCGCTTTCCGAGTACACCGTGGAGGATATCCGCCGCGAGTATCTCACCGCCAAATCCTGCGCGCCGCGATGCACCGTTGCCTGCGTGCATCAGACTTCCTACGTCGACTTCTGGCGCGACCCGCAGACATTGAACGCCCGCGCCGGGGCCGAAGCGGCCGGTCTGGTTCGAATTAAATAAGTTCAGATAAAATAAACTCAGACCGGCAAACGGCCGCCGGCGTCACTCCTTGAAAGCGCTTCTCATCTCGACCTACGACTTGGGCCACCAGCCTTTCGGTCTCGCCTCGCCCGCGGCGTGGTTGCGCGCGCGCGGCCACGATGTCGTCTGTGCCGACCTGTCCCGAAGCCCGCTCCCCCGCGATGCCGTGCGCGCGGCGGACCTCGTGGCATTTCATCTCCCCATGCACACGGCCACGCGCCTCGCTCTGCCCGTCGCGGCTGCCGTGCGTGCGCTCAACCCCGCCGCGCGCTTGTGCGGATATGGTCTTTACGCGCCCATGAATGAGGCGCTGCTTCGCGCCAACGGCTTCGAATCGATTCTCGGCGGCGAATTCGAAAAGGAGCTGGCGGACCTCGCCGACGGAGCGGCGGGCGGTTCGTTCGTGTCGCTCGACCGGTTGCGGTTTCTGACGCCGGACCGCACCGCCCTGCCCCCTCTTTCCCGCTACGCCGGGCTGCTGTGGAACGGCGAGCGCCGCGTCGTGGGTTACACGGAGGCCAGCCGCGGCTGCAAACATCTGTGCCGCCATTGCCCCATCGTCCCCGTATACAAGGGCGTGTTTCGCGTCGTTCAGCGGGACGTCGTGCTTGAGGACATCCGCCGTCAGGTCGCCGCGGGCGCACAGCACATTACCTTCGGCGATCCCGATTTCTTCAATGGCGTCGGCCATGCGATGGACTTGGTGGAAGCGCTGCACGAAGAGCATCCGAGTGTGACCTACGACGCCGTCGTCAAGATTGAGCACTTACTTCAGCACGCGAAGCATCTTCCGCGCCTCGTGTCGACAGGGTGCCTGTTCGTCACAAGCGCCGTCGAATCCGTCGATGACGACATTCTCGAGCGCCTTCTGAAAGGCCATACCCGCAGCGATTTCGTCGAAGCGGTGCGGCTCACGCGCGAGGTGGGTCTCACGCTCGCCCCAACCTTTGTCGCGTTCACGCCCTGGACCACGCGCGAGGGCTACAACGACTTGCTGCGCACCGTGGCCGAGCTCGGATTGGTCGAAAACGTTTCGCCCATCCAGTTTGCCATCCGCCTGCTGATACCCCAGGGGTCGGCGCTTCTCGATCTGGAAGAAGTGCGCTCGCTCGTCGGGCCTTTCGAGCCGGAGGCGATCAGCTATCCGTGGAAGCATCCGGACCCGGAAATGGACCGCCTCTGCCGCGGTCTCCAGGAGTTGATCAAGGTCGAGGAGCGCGCCGGGTCGTCGCGCCGCGCCATCTTCGCGAAGATCGCCCCGGATCTTGAACTGCCTGCCGGCGCCGCCATCCCTCACATGACGGAGCCGTGGTACTGTTGCGCCGAACCCACCGAAGACCAGGTTGCGCTTCTCTGAGATGACCGATCGGACGAGCGCTTCTCCCGGTCGTCTGCTGCTGGTCGCCGCGACGACCGGCTACCAGACGAAAGCCTTCGCGGACGCGGCGCGCCGGGCCGGTTACGATTTGGCGCTTGCCACCGATCGCTGCCACATCCTCGAGGATCCGTGGGGCGATCACGCGATCCCCGTCCGTTTTGATGAACCCGTGGTTTCGGCCGAACTGATCGCCCTCGAGGCGAAGCAAAGGCCCTTCCTGGGAATCGTCGTGGTGGGCGACCGGCCCACGCTGCTCGCCGCCGTCGCCGCCGAGCGCCTTGGATTGCCGCACAATTCGCCCGCCTCCGTGGCTGCATGCCGCGACAAGTATCTGGCGCGGCAGTTGTACAAATCCGCCGGAATGCGAGTCCCCTGGTTTTTCCGCTCCAGGATCGGCGAGGATCCACGCCAACTGGCGCGACGGGCTCTGTATCCGTGCGTCCTCAAACCGCTGGGGCTCTCGGGCAGCCGCGGCGTGATCCGGGCCAACAACGAAGCGGAATTCGTCGCGGCGTTCGAGCGCATCCGCGCTATTCTCGACGGCGTCTCGATTCGCATTCTCAAGGAAGAGCAAAACCGCTACGTTCAGGTGGAGGCATTCATCCCTGGACGCGAGTTTGCGGTGGAGGGTATCCTGACCGCCGGACGGCTCGACGTCACCGCAATCTTCGACAAGCCCGATCCGCTGGACGGCCCGCACTTCGAGGAAACGATCTACGTGACGCCTTCCCGTGCGGAAGGCACAGTTCAGCGGGAGCTTGTCGAAGCCACGGCAAGCGCCGTAAGGGCGCTCGGTCTCTCGCGTGGAGCCATTCACGCCGAGTTGCGCTGGAACGAGGAAGGCCCGTGGATTCTCGAGGTCGCGGCCCGTCCGATCGGCGGACTCTGCGCTCGCATTCTTCGCTTCGGAAATGGCACTCCCTACGAGGAGATCATTCTTCGCCACGCCGCTGGTGAGGACATTGGCGGCCTGACGCCGGAACGCCCGGCCGCGGGCGCAATGATGATTCCCATCCCCAAGGGCGGAGTCTACGAAGGGGCGGACGGTGTGGACGGCGCGGGGCGGGTCCCCGGAATCGACGAAGTTCACATTACGGCCAAGGTGGGTCAACACTTGATTCCGCTGCCCGAGGGGGCGACCTATCTTGGATTCATCTTCGCGAGTGGCTCAGACCCCGCGGCGGTCGAGCAATCCTTGCGCCTCGCGCACGCCGAAATGCGATTTCGAATTGTGGCGTCGTTGCCGGTGCTTGGCTGCTGAGCCGTCAAACCAGGACGATAAGACCCTTTTTCAAATCCCAGTCTATCCGCGGCCGAATATTTGACGGCCATCATTTCAAACTCGAAACGTCCGCGAACGCCACTCTTCTTTACGGATTCATGCGATTGCTCCCTCCGTTCGCAAAGGGTGGTGAATGACCTCTGCCGGAGGTCCTTAGCCGTGTAACGCCCGTTCCGCACCTGTGTTCGCTAAGTCGCTCGTTGAACACATCAATTTCACCCTGGCGAGTAGTTACCGGGAACCACCCGAAATATCCCGAGAACCTGATGCTGGCGTTACCGTCCTCACAAGGTCGCGAGGATTCTTCACGCGTCACACCTTTGTGCGCCGATACCGCCCGCAAAATTGAATTGAAGGTACCAATTCGAAGCGCATCATGATCCGGAATGGCAACGCGCTGATGGGACGGGTCTCCCGTCTCGAGGATGATGTGGCTGCCCGTTTGATAAACCTTGCGGTAGCGCCAGGAACGACAGAGCGTCTCAGACAGCAGCTTGCCTGAAACGTCCCGCGGCAGCTTCATGCGACGGACAAGATCTCATCCCGCACAAGGTGGAGGCGAATCCGTTCGGGCTTGGCTTGGTCGAAGAAAAATGCGGAAGTTGCCTCAATGACGTTACTTCGCAGTTCTTCCCAAGTGTCGCCCTGAGTGAAAATGTTCTCCGTCAGACATTCAGCGCAATAGCCGCCATCGGCGTCCTGGACCGCCTCAAAAACCAGATCAGCCATACGCGTTCATGATACCGGAATCCGTACATCGGCGTTCGAGACCGGTACCTCGAAGCTGGTTTGGAGTTGGGGGCCCCGGCCACCTTGACGAAAACGCCCTACACGTAGAAATGGCAGGCGACGCCCTCCGGAACTCCTCCGTTGAAGGGGGAGCGACCCGGATTTCGAAGCCTGCCGATCGGCTCCACAATTCCCGGCGTCTCGCGCCCGTTCAGTGGCACCCCAGACAAGTAAACCTGCGCCCGTGGCACACCACGCAACTCGGCTTGTCGAGCGGACTCTTCTTGCTGTTGTGCCTGTCGAGATAATCCGGCGTATGCGTCGCGGGCTTCAGATTGGGGCCCCGAACGTGGCACGTCTCGCAGGAAAACGGATTGTCGATCTTGTTGTGGCACGTCAGGCAATCGGCCATCTCCGGAAGCGCCGCCCTGGTCACTTCCTCGGATTCTTCCATTCCTCGATGGCACGCCCCGCAGGCATTCTTCGTGTTGAGGTGGCGGCGAATATCCCCCGGAGCCGAAAAATACGCCTTCGTGTCGATCGCCGAAGCGATCACCGGCGCGAGGTTTCCCATGCTCAAATGCTTCTTGTGATCGAACCGCGTGAGCAGCGGCACAGACGGCTTCTTAATCGAGAGTCCTTGTGGAGGGGCAGGCTGGTGACACGGCAGGCAGACCCCTTCCACCGGAAGCAGGTTGTCCTCCACGCGCGTACTCGCGGCCGCTGCCGCGTGGCACGACAGGCAATCCGGCTTCAGCTGTAGGTGGAGTTTATGTGAGAATGGCGCGGCCCAAACCGAAGCCGCGCCACAAAGGAGAACCGCCCACCTCACTTGCCGGTGTAGGAGATATGCCAAATCTTGTTGCCGCCGTCATCGCTCACGAGCAGGCTGCCATCCTTCATCTGCAACAAGCCCACCGGCCGTCCCCAAACTTCCTGCTTGTCCGGACCGAGCATCCAACCGGTCAGGAAATCCTTCGGCGGACCCGCCGGCCTGCCGTTCTTCATTGCCACGTGGACGATCGATTGGCCGACGCGCGACGAACGATTCCACGACCCGTGGAGCGCCAGGAACACGCCGCTCTGGTACTGTTTCGGGAACTGTTTCCCGTCGTAGAAAATGAAGTCGAGCACGGCGACATGCGCCCCCAGCGGGAGATCCGGCACGACCGTGCTCTTCACCAGATCCGGCTTCAAGCCCTTGTTGCGAGGGTCTTCGTTCGGTCCGATATAGGAGTACGGCCAGCCGTAAAACTTGCCCTGCTCGATGTGCGTGAGGTAGTCCGGCACCAGATCGTCGCCAAGAGCGTCGCGCTCCTGCACCGCGGCGAACAGCGTCTCCGTGCCCGGAAGCCAGCGGATCTGCGTCGCGTTGCGCGTGCCCGACGCAAAAATTTCATGATTCTTCCCGTCCGGATCGAAGCGATTAATCGCCGCGCGCATCGGATGCTCCCCCGGAGATACGTTCGACTGCGATCCGACCGTGACGTACATCTTCCTGCCCGCCTTGTCGAACAGAATCGCGCGCGTCCAGTGGCCTTCGCCGAAGTCCTTCAGCGACACGACCTCCTCTCCCTTGCCCACCGACAGCGCCTTTGAATCGTATTTGTAGCGCTTCACGGAGGTCGTTTCCGCGACGTACAGGTATTCCTTCCAGAAGGCCATTCCGTACGGCCGGTCGAGATTCTCGATCAGCTTCTTGCGCGGCTCGGGACGAAGGACATACACAGTGCCACCCTTAACGGAATCGGAAAGGAGGATCTCGCCGCCCGGCCCGTAGATCATGATGCGCGGCCGCTCGAACCCTTCCGCGAACGGCTCCACCTTGAAGCCCGCGGGCGCCTGCAACTGCGCGCCCGATGGCTGAGGTATAACGCGCGGACGGTTGTTCGCCGACGGCGTGTGAAAAGGCGGTGGGAGTCTGACTTCGGCCGCCAAAGTGAAAAAGGCCGGCAGCAAAGCCGCGATTGCGAACTTGAGTTTCATAAGTCTATTTCTTGCCCGTATACGAAATCTGCCAAACCCGATTGTTTCCGTCTTCGCTTACCAGCAGGCTGCCGTCCTTCATTTGAAGCAGTCCGACCGGCCGGCCCCAGACCTCGACTTTGTCCGGACCCATCATCCAGCCGGTGAGGAACTCCTGCTGCTCGCCCGACGGCTTGCCATTCTTGAATGGGATGAACGCCACCGAATAACCGACCCGCTCCGCTCGGTTCGATGAGCCGTGATACGCAAGAAAAGCCCCGTTCAGATATTCCTTCGGGAACTGCTTACCGGTATAAAAAAGGAAGTCGAGCACCGCGACATGCGGACCGAGCAGCACATCCGGTTCGACGGCGCTCTTCACCAGGTCCGGCTTCAAGCCCTTGTTGCGCGGGTCTTCGTGCGCACCGAGATAGGCGTACGGCCAGCCGTAGAACTTCCCCTGCTCGATGTGGGTGAAGAAGTCCGGCACCAGACCGTCGCCAAGCCCGTCGCGTTCCTGCACGGCGGCCCACATCGTCTCCTTGCCCGGAATCCATCGAATCTGAGTCGGGTTGCGCAACCCCGAAGCGAATACGTCCTGGTTGCGTCCGTCGGGATCCATCCAGTTGATGGCGGCCCTTTGCGGCGCGTCTCCCGGCGTCGAATCCGAGCCCGAGCCTACGCCCACGTAGAGCTTCTTGCCCGCTTTATCGAACAGCAGGGCGCGCGTGAAGTGGCCGGCGCCGAAATCCGTCATCTTGAAGATCTCTTCGCCCGCGCCCACGCTCAACGCCTTCGAGTCGTACTTGTAGCGCTTCACGGAAGTGGGTTCGCCGACGTAGAGATAGTCTTTCCAGAACGCCATTCCGAAAGGACGGTCCAGATTCTCGATGAGCTTCTTCTGCGGTTCTGGGCGAATCACCCAAACGGCTCCGCCCTTCACGGTGTCGCTGAGCAGAATCTCTCCGCCCAGCCCCAGCAGCATGATGCGCGGCTTCTGGAATCCATCGGCGAAGGGCTTTACATCGAAGCCCGCCGGCACCTTCAACTGTGCGCCGCCCGGCTGTGGGATCACCTTTGGGCGATTTGTCGCCGACGGCGTATGATACGGCGGCGGAAGCTTCAATTCGGCGGCGTTGGCCGCAAAGGCCAGCAACAGGGCGGCGATGAATCTCATACTGTCCAGTTTATTACGCGAAGGGCCAGACCTGCTCAACGGTATTGCTCAGCATCCAGCTCTTATCCTCTTCGTTGAGGAATTTCATTTCGTCGCGAACCATCGCCAGCGTGCGGGCGTAGGTGGTGTGGGGCAGACAGACGGGCCAATCGGTTCCCCACATGAGGCGCTTCGGACCGAACGCGTCGTAGAGGCGCTTCACCTGTGCCTGCGCGTCCTTGAACGGATACTCTTCCTTCGAAAGCGACCACGAATGCGACACTTTCACGAACACCTTGGGATAGCGTTTGAGCGCCATCAGCTTCTCGAGCTCGGCCGGCTTGTCGAGCGGGCTGTCCGCCATGTGATCGATCACGACGGTGAGGTCGGGATACTTCTCGATGAGGTTCGCGGCGTCCGGCATGCGCGTAACGGGCGCGAGCACCGTCATCGGGACTTTCAGATCCTGGCAGCGCTTCCAGAGCGGCGGCATCAGAGGGCCGCGAAACCAGTCGCCGGCCGCGCCCCCCGACGGGCTGATACGCACGCCCTTGAAGCCTTCCTCGACGAGACGGCTCAGGTCGTCGGGCGCATCCGGCTTTTCGGGGTTGACGCGTGCGACGCCCTTGAAATACTGCGGATATTGTTTCAGCACGCTCGCGAGGTAGCTGTTATCCCAACGGTAGTGGATCACCTGGATGATCACGGTCTTCTCGACACCGTTGGCCTTCATTAATTCCAGCAGCATCTCGGGGGTCGCGTCGGTCTCGGGCGGACGCGTGGTTTCCTTGGCCCACGGAAACCGCGGGTCTTTCTTCCAGACGTGAACATGCGGGTCGATGATGCGGTACTTCCTTGTCTGCGCGCTCAAGTCCGCTGAGGCGGCTCCGGCGGCGAGAGTGGCCATGGCGTGTCTCCGGGTGATTCTGGGTAGCATTTCAGAAGTATAACGCGGCAGGGTACGGCGCACCGCCGGTTCATTTTCCAGACGGACCAGGGCGAACGCCCGATGCGGGAGATCCTGCGGTTCTTTCAGCGCCGTAACCGCGGAGCTTCGAAACTCATCTCATGGCTCCCTCGGTTCACTCTTACAAGTAAGGCATTATCATGTGCCGGAGGCTCATCCGAAAACGGCCTCCCGGGGCGCATGGGCTTGGCGAGCCGCGTCTCCGCCTACGCTGATGCCGGTCGTCGCAACCAGCCGGGGCGATGGACCGGAGCCATCTGCCGCGGCTCATCCGGATCTCGATGAAGCTGACTTTCCAGCTCATTGGATTGAATCTTTGAGTACTCGGACACCCAATTAAGGGCGGTTCGATCTCGCGGCGATTCCATCCTCTTTTATGCCGGCCGACGCGCATCGGAAATAGGCATGCCCAGGCGGTCCTCGCAGAAGTATCGGAAGCGCAATCCGTACGTCTTGTCGGTCAGTGCCCAGGTTTTCCGGACAGCCTGGGAACTTGCCCAGTTCTTAAATATGGCGCACCATCCCGCGTTGTCGGGATGATCCCATGTTTCTTCCAGGCCCAGGTCCAGATAGACGTTCTCCATCAATTGGATCATCTCGCTGCACAGATAGAACGCAGAGCGGAAGCCCTCTTGCGTTTCGTCCGGCCAATCGCCGGTGAATTCCCGATCCAGGGAACCAAAGTCCGGATTTCCGCCCAACCGATACCAGAGATCCATTAGCCGCGTAGTGTGCTGGGTGAAGTGAGCGGCATTGCTGAGTGTCGGCGACCAGACCTTTTCGAGCTTTTGCGCAAGCCTGACGAAGTCCTGTTCATCCTTTCTCACAGGCTCGAAGGTGCGCGTTACGATATCGCGGCCGAGGCTGCGATAGCTCTCGAATTGGTCTTCCCCATAGAACTGGTCGCCGGTCGTCTCGTGCGGAAAGGCCGCGTGAGTGGCTTTATACTGCAGAACGCTCGTATCTTCGTGCCCGGTCATGGACGCTTTCAGGTAAATGAGTGTTCCGGGGGGCGAGACGCCGGCGTACTTGATGCTCCCGACGGCGCAGCGGTTGTGGCTCCATGGCGATTCCCCCGCGCGGATCGAGCCGACATCGATCGTGATCTCAGCGCCGAAGTCGACCTTGCACATGCGAATCAACGTCCCCAAGCCCTCAAACTGTAGATTGGGATCGCACTCGCCGTCGCTGATGATGATGACGCGGCACTTCCGCCTGATCAGTTCATAAGCTGCCAGATTCTCGAAGTGGCCGCCGTCGGAAATGGCCAGATATTTGGACTTGTCATCGGCGCCGCCGAACAGCTCCATGATCAGATAATGGAGGCTGAATTTAGGTGAGGGCCTGCCGGTCCCGGCCATGCGAGGATTGGGGAACCACCACCCGAGCCGTACGTTGAACAGAGTCAACATGAATGCCACCACCGGCGAAGTGTGATAGCCCATGTTGGGACTGGCCGCGGCGCCTGAAACCGAGATCGCCTGACCGAGCGTAGGCTGGCCATCCGGCCCGCCGAAGGTTGCCGTGGGCGCATAGCCGATTTCCTGTGTGTTGCCCGCCTGATCGCGGCTCAGATAGCCGCTGCCGCAGCGTAGCGGGGTCAGTGTGAATGTCGCACTGTGTCGCGTGTGCAGGGCCAAGTCGCTCGATCCTCCCAGGTTCAGCGCGCAATTGACGAGGTGCAGCGGGCCGGCCGGCGTCCGGCACGGCTCGGCGAGGGTCGCCAGCGGCAGGTCGTCGCAGTCGTCGAATCCGGTGAAATTTTCCGGATTGCGCTCGCCCGTCCTGAAGCGCGCTGCGCCCAGATAACAACGGACCAGGCGGCTGCGATAAAAAGCGTTGAGACCGAATTCGTTGATGTCCACGCGCCAGGCGAGCAGCAGGAAACTTAAGAAGCACGCCGCAAAGACGGTCCAAATGGCGCGCGGCGTCGCCCCGCTCAGTAGTTTCCAGTGTTCCGTTCGCAGTTGAGCCACGCCGGACCAAGCCAGATCGGAATTGATCGCGACGATCAGGTGCAGGAGAGTCGAAACTCCCAGCAGCAACCCCGCGATAAATACGAACGGCGCGACGGCCGACACCAACTCCATGACCTTAGCCCCCGTGCCTTTGCCGGGTGTCCCGCTGGTCGAACCGGACTTGCCGGCGAACAGTCCGGCTAGAATCGAGCCCACCCACCCGCCGCCGATCGTGACGTTCCACGTATTCTCGTTCAAGAGAATCGCGCTCCATTTGGGGCCGTAGAATGCGGCGAGGTTGATCGACATCCACGCGAATCCATAGATACCGAGCCAAGCGCCAAAGCGGCCCCACCACTCGCGTCCGCCTTCGGATGAGTCGCGGCCTACGATGCCGATCAGAACCACGATTGTGAGCGCGAACGCATAGAGCACCATCGAGGGCGTCCAGACATAGGCCAGCCACTTGCCCTCGTCGCCATTCGAGGCCCATCGGTGGAGAAGCAGCATGATGGCGCAAAGCAGCGCGTGCAACACCAGAATCGCCGGAAACGGCGCCAGCAACGCTACCCACGACTTGCGCCAAGTGCGAATCGAGCAAAACGAAAGCGGAAAAAGCGAAGAAAACACGACCAGGAGCGGGAAGGGCCAGTGACGCCACGCTTCCAATAAGAAACCGCCGAAGGTATCCAACCGAGCCAACTCGCCAAAACCCGGCTTACTATGCTCCCAAAGGATGGCGGCGATCAGAAATCCGGTTGCCATCATCGGTAAGACCACCAGGACCTGGACCCCAACTTGGGTGTAGTTGTTCTGCTTCGGCGGATTCTCGCCCCGCCGGAAACGATGGAGGAATTTCGCGGCGAACGGTAGCAGCGACAGACCGGCCACGACCAATAAAGGAGCAATCCAGACAGCGCCACGGGAGATCGGATTGGGGGCAAAGGGCTCGAACTCATAGTGGACGGCAACACGCCAGGCGATAGCCAGACAAACGGCGCCGGTGAGTCCCGCCCACCAAGAACCCAGCAGCTTCGCGTCGTCGCGCCGGTTCAACCGCCACTGGTTGGCGGCAATCCCTACCACGCCCAGGATGAATAGGCAGATCGTCGTCCAGCGCCAATTCCTCACATTCGGCCAGTACTCAAAGAACACAAAAAGCGGCCGCGGCGCCAGCAGCAGGAGAGCGATCGCGAGGATCACGGTGGTTTGAACGAGAATTGTATTGCGAAGCCAGATCGTCGCCATCGACCACGTGTCCGCGCTGAAGAAACCGACGACGGGTGAAAGATAGTTGGAGTAGCGGCGCAAATGGCGGACTGACTCTTTCCAGTCCGCGCCTGGATCCAGCCAGTCAACGTCGGCGGCCTCGCCGGCCGTTTTCAAGGTCGCATCGGTCGCGCCGTCTATCTGCGCTTTCTCTTCGGCTGCTTTCTTTTCGGCTGTTTCCCTGTGTTTGGCGACGCGCCAGCAGTTGGCGCTTAACCAGGCGCCGATGTACCCGCCGCCGGACACGGTCGAGAGGTAGTCGATCTTCTTAAGCAAGCCGGAATCCTTCAGACCTTCGAGCACGCCCAGCCCGAAAGTGGCGCTTCGAATGCCGCCACCGGAAAACGCGAGGCCGACAAGATTTTCCTCGACCGGCGCGCCCGCGGGGCGGCGCTTCCGCACTACCTCGAGTTCCTCCGGGAATGCTTCCTCCCAGGTGAAGGGTGCTATCTTGTTGACGTCTTTTTCGACCGGCTTTTTCCCGGAGTGCGCTCTCTCGCTCATGATTTGCTCCCTCTCGAACTAATTAGTGGACTGCAAGCGACCCGGCCGCGGGCGTACCCGCCGTGTCCATCCGCCTTGCCGCGCGTCCGGTTTGTTCGTCCTCGCGGAATTCGCGCCAAACGTCTCTCCACACCGCATCTGAAAGTGCGTGGCCGCGTTCCCGGTTGCTCAGTTCGCTCAGTAGAGCGTCGAAAAAACAGCCTCGGCATATTGGTTAGTCGACGTTCCTGGTATCGGCCTCAACGCCGCCAACCAGCACGCGCACTTTGAATTTCCCGTCCGCGGGCGTCTTCGGGAAGTCGAAAGAAACTTCCTTCGCGGAAACGATCGTGAGACGGTCCACGGATTGGAAGGCCAAGCCCGCGGCCTGTTCGGCGATTTCGAACACGAGCGGCTTGCCGCAGGAAGCGAGATCGATGAATTGATCGCCCGTCAGGACTACGCGGGCGCCATTTTTTTGGGCGGTAGCGATCTTCGGCGCGGGCGGCTGAGCGAAGGCCGCGGCGCCGAGTGCGGGCATCGTGCCGACGGTCACCCGCGGCGTCCAACAGGCGGGTTTGAGGGAGAGCACTGCCAGGTCGATCTTGAGTTCGGTGGGCTTGCGCTCCACATTTTTCACGAGGACTGGGTCGACGCCCGCGACGGAGCCGGGTTCGAGCGTGACCGCGAGGGGGTTGGCCTCGGTGCTATGGAAGCGCCTGCCGGTGACGGTGAGGGCGCCGCCGGAACGCGTGACCTTGTCGATAGCAGGCGCGGTCAGGATGAAATCCTTGACCGCAAAGTCGAACTTGGCGCCTTCCACCGGCTTCTGGTTCCGGTCCTTCTTGTCGACGCGGAAAGTGAGTTTGGAGCCGGCCGCGATGGCGTTGCCAAGAGTGATCTGGAAACGCAGCGACTCATCGTGCGAGCCATCCGGGATGACTACCGGATTGGTAATTCCAAGCTTGTCGGCCTCGACGATCATTACCTTGCCGCCGGCCAGATAGCGGCCGTGAATGGAGCCCTTCTTCTGCCCCGTTTCCGCCCACAGCATGGCGCCATCGGCTTCGTCGAAATCGACTCTTTCGATGGTGGCGGGGACGGTATCGACGTCCACGGTCATGACTCCGCCGACGATGACGCGGATGCGGTTCAGGCTTAGGTCGTCCAGCAGGCGCAGGGTATCGCTTGAAGCGGCGCCGGCTCTGAGCTCGGCGAGTAACTTCGTCCGCAACTTCTCATTGGTTGTGCCGAGCTCCTTGATCGCCCCTTCGAGCAACTTGGCAGTCACCGGATCGAAGACGGCGGCGTGGGGTACGAAGAATATGGCGGGCGACTTCTGAAAAAGCTTCTTGATGCCGGGGGTGAGGAAGCGGTCGATAGGGAAGAAGGCCACCATGATGTCCGCACTGTCCCTGGGAACCACCCTGTTGACGCGGTAGCCGAGATCGTTGATGCGGTTCGCCTGGTCGATGGCGGAGTCCGGAAGAAGAGCCCGCAGGGCAGGCAGGAAGTTGCCATTGTAGGCGGCCACTCCCCTGGCGATGCTGCCTGCGATCGCGCGTTCCTTGAAGATGAAGATATACGCCGCTGCGAGGCTGCCGAGCGTCTCCAGACTGCGAACGGTCAGGTTGCGGGCCGACCATTGCTGGGAGTCGATCAACTGGCCGCGCGGGATCCGATACTCCGTGGCGGCAATCTGGCTGCCCCTGCTGGCGGCTTGCCAGGCTTCCAGAAGATTGACGCACTCCGGCAGTGTCTCGGGGGGCGTGGACCCCTCCTTGTCGGGCTTTCCTCGGGGCGCGAACGTGGCGCACTCGGGAGTCTCCGCCTTACGGTTGGACGCCCCGCTCAGCAGCCACGGGCTATAGTCGATGAAAACGCTATGCACCACCAGGGCGGCATCGCGGCTGCGATTGGAGACGATCAACTCCACGGCCGCGTAGCGATCGGATACCGCCTTGCCGAAGACTCCGCGGGTGACATTCGGGGGCAGCAGGACCGCTTCGACAGAGACGTTGCCATTGACCGTAACATTGGTGCTGAGCTTGAATCCCTTCTCAGCCGCATCCTGCATCGCCTTGTCATTGATCGGATCTTTCTTCTCGGGGATCTGAGCGCCGGCGCCGGGAGGGAAGAAAATCGATGCGAGTGCAATGGATCGCACGTGCCGATACACGGGATCTCTCCTTTTGCTATAGCAGGAGTCAGTGTAATCGCAGGGTGTATCCCATGTCAATGAACGGTCAATACTAGTAATACCAGGCAATAATCGTTGGAAATCGTTGGACCAAACCGACGATCCACTCATGATTCCCAATTCCGTCTCATCTCACTCTCAAAGTAGCCGGCAGAACCGTGACCGAGACCTTTCCAACGGGGCGCGCTTCGCGAGGCGCAACCTCATGTCTCCGAGTTCCGTCGTCTCTGGAGGCTCGGCGAGGATTTGGCCGGCTTCAACGAAAAATCAGTCGGCTTTGTCTTGTCGAACAGCAGCGGGGGCACCCGAGCTTGCCCACGAATTCTTTTGGCAAGTCTAGGTTAAGTTAAGTTTTCCCTGCGGGACTGCGCCTGCTTCCAAAGCCGCCACCGCACGCCGGAGAACTAATTCATTCCGCACATACCGGGATTTCCGCATCGGCCGGCCGGGCACGCGGCCGGTGCTTCAGCGCGGACCGGGGCCCCGTTCGCGCGCGCGGAGAACGTCGAGTACTGCTGGCTCGAATGGTCCCCGCCACACGACGGACAACCGGGCGCGTCGTCGTCGGCACGGCGCATCAACTTCTCAAACTTCGTTCCGCAGTCTTCACAGCGATACTCAAAAATCGGCATAGTTCATTCCACCATCCAATTTCATATTTTATCAACAATCCACGAGGCCCGCCGCTTTACCGGAATTGAAAACGCGAGCGTTCCGCCTCCGGCCCGTTCGGCATACTCGGAAAGCGCCGTCACGTGCGAAAGCGCGCCCGTTTTCGCGCGGATGCGGCCTGCCGCCACGGCGCCGTTCATCCGTGTTTCGAGCGTACCGTCCTCTCCGACTGGCAACGGACTGATCCGGCTTTCGCGCTGACGCGATAGCCCTGAGCCGTCGTGCCGCACATAATCATCCGCATCCACGCCCGCCTCGCCGAGGAAACTCTTCAGTTCCTTCAGCCCGCCTCACGGCTGCCGATATTGCGGCGCATCTTGCCAACCTCGCGCAGTAGCATTTCAGCGTGGAGATTCCGACTCACTTTGTCTATCTCTCGAAGGCTCTGGAGCAGCGGCGCGGATGTCACAATTCACCCCGGCTATACCGGTTTTGGCAGCAGGGATGGCGCAGGCGCCCGGCCATGCGCAGCGCCCGCTCAGCCGCGTTGTTGGTCGGCTCAACTCCTTCTCGATAAATGAACGTAAAGAGGTGTTCGAAGCATAGTCATGTCTGTGGCGTCTCCGTTCGGGGCCTGACTCCCGTTGCGTGCAGGTCGCTCACCGCCGTCGCCCATTCACCAACCTTCAACTATATTTCCCGTTGAATCCAGGCCGTTTACCCACGCAAACACCGAATCCCACCCGCACCGCCCGCTACCATACGGTCAAGGAAGTCCATGAACATCGCAGCCGAGCGCATCAACGGTGCCAACCCGCCAAACCCCCGCCTCTCCACAATCCGCCTCTCCACAATCCGCCTGTCAACCCGTCAAACCCCGCCCCAAACCCGCCCTTTCCGCACCACCCCGCAACCCGAAACAAAAAAGTTTACTCTCTGCGTCACCCTCGTTCAACCTACTGAAACACAACCACTTGCAACCCCGCTTTCCCTAATCGTCGGCCCGCACCCACCCGTAGGCGGCGTTATTCCGCTGTCCTCCCTGATCGACGTACGCTGTCTTCATCCGCGAGAAAACATCCGCCGGAAAGGCCTTGCGCTGCTTGCCAAGGTCCACCCCATAGAGCTTCGCCGCGTTGAGCCCGAAAATCTTCGTCTTATCCTCTTTCGTGATCTTCTTATACCCGAACTTCTCGCACATCTCATCGCTGATCTGGAAGCGCTTGAAGGCCTCGATCGCCCATTGCGGCGACCCCCACCACAGGCAATCCGTCCCCCAGATCACGTGGTCCGCGCCGTAGTACTTGATATTCTTGCCCATCCCGTGCATGCACATCACCGGATTCGCGAGCACCAGCGGCGCGAAGAAGCTGCCGATCTCCGGATACACGTTGCTCATCCCCGGATTGCGCTTCTTGATATCCATCAGAACCTTGTGCCATTCGAAATCGCCGGTCGTGGGGTCGAAATTTTTCGGGTCCTTGAACTCCGGTTCGCCGATGCCATGCTTCAGCGCCGAGTGGTAAACGATGAAGCTGAAATCGGGGTTGTTCAGCGCCGCCTTCTCCACATCCTTCGGATTCGCCAGGTGCCCAAGCGTGCGCGACTGGTACGAGTATCCCTTGTGCACGCTGATCAGCTTCATCCCTCGCTTCCGGGACTCCTCGTAGAACCACGCCGCGTTGTCGTCATCAAGCTGGAAGCCGCCGCCCGATTGCCCCGGATCCGTGTGGCAATACCATTTCCAGGAATTGACGCCGTACGTATTCAATTCGCGGTCCATTTGTTCGAGCAAGGCCGGCTTATCCATCGAGTTCGCGGCCTTGTTCCAATAGTGATTCGGGGCGAGGTTCCCCTGGCAAAGCGCGCGCATGGAACCGGAAAGTTCGTTGAGCTGCTTCTTGCTCTGGGACATCAGCCAGCTTGGAAGCACGCCGCCCTTTCGATCGCGTCCTTCGAGCGTCTTCCCCGCGGCGTCCTTCTGCTGCTCGCGGCCGGGCACGCCGGAGATCACGATCATGTCCGTTTCGCTGTCGAAGAACATCTCCTTGACGAAGTTCTTGAAACCGTAGGATTCCACATCGTCCTTGAGGTTGAATCCCATGTTTTTCACGAACTCATTCTCGCGGAACTTGAGCGCGAAGCCGTTCGTAAAATGCGTCTGGACGTCCATCACGAAGTACTCGCCCTTAGGCCATTTCTCGGCCGAAGCGGCGGCTTCCGTAGTCTCGGCTTCCTCCACGTCGAAGTTCGCGCCGAACACCTTGTTCGAAGCCAGGAAACAGGTCGCGAGACCCATGGGACTGGCCATGAAAGCCCGGCGGTCCATGCCCAGGCGCTTCGAGTTGCGCACGGAGATCTCGCCGATCAGGCATTCGACGTGCTTCTGCTCCTTGCTCTGCTTGCGCGGAATGAACTCCTCGTTCGAGACCAGTTGGGTGGGCATCGGAGAATCCACGCCCTTTTGGATATCGCGCTGCGCCTTCCTGATCCACATGGTAATGCCGTCCTCCAGTCGATCATTCTACTGGTTTCCATGCCCGCCTGGACAAAGGCAAGTTGGACGAAGCCGCGCGCGCGGTGGCAGAATAATTGGATGGTCGAACCCGTTTACCTTGTCGCTAACGGCGACCTCCGCCTCGCCGCGAACCGCAAGTGCTGGCCCGCCCAGGAAAAGGCGGAGCAGGCGGTCGTCGCCGCCATCGTCCGCAACGGCCGCGAAGTGCGGCGCGCCCACGCCTACGACGCGGTCAAGGAACACGGCTTCATCGACAGCCAGAAGCGCGGTATGGAGGTTTTCCATGACATCCCATCCAACGCGCCCCTCGTCGTGGTGGAGGCCGTCTGGCAGTATAGCCACCATCTGCTCCATGGTCTGTACACGCATCGCGGCCCCATACTGACGGTCGCCAACTGGAGCGGCGAGTGGCCCGGACTCGTCGGACTGCTCAACCTGAACGGATCGATGACCAAAGCCGGAATCGCCTACAGCTCGCTCTGGAGCGCCGATTTCGACGATGCCTTTTTCCTCGGCGGCCTCGAACGGTGGCTTTCAGGCGAGCGTCTGGTGCATGACACCGGCCACGTCCGTCCGCTTTCTTCCCTCAAATTGCCGGACCAGGCTTGGGAGGCCGGCGGAAAGCTGGCGGTCGAGTTGCGCCGGAATAAGGCGATCATGGGCGTTTTTGACGAAGGCTGCATGGGAATGTACAACGCCATCATCCCCGATGAGCTGCTTCATCCAACAGGCGTTTTCAAGGAGCGCCTGAGCCAGTCCGCGCTCTACGCCGAAATGCGGCAGGTTTCCGGCGCCGAGGCCCAGGAGGTCCGCGATTGGCTCGACCTCAAGGGGCTCCGCTTCGATTTCGGCACGGATCCCGACACTTGCCTGGTTCCGCAACAAGTCCTCGACCAATGCCGAATGTACATCGCCGCCGTCCGGATCGCGGCCGATTTCGGCTGCGACACCATCGGCATCCAGTACCAGCAGGGGCTCAAAGACCTCGCGCCCGCCTCCGATCTTGCCGAAGGACTGCTTAATAACGTGGATCGCCCGCCCGTCGCCGATCGCGATAACGGCGCTATCCTCTATGAAGGCAAGGCGCTGCCTCACTTTAACGAAGTCGACGAGTGCGCGGGACTCGATGGGCTCGTGACCAACCGTATCTGGACCCTCCTCGGGCTCGACCCTGAGAACACGCTCCACGATATCCGCTACGGGGAACCGTATCCGGTTGACGGAAAAGAGGAATTCGTTTGGGTATTTGAGATTTCGGGAGCTGCGCCGCCCCAGCACTTCATCGGCGGCTATCAAGGCGCGGTAAGCGAGCGGCAACCGCCCATGTACTTCCGTCTCGGCGGCGGCACTCTCAAGGGTGTAAGCAAACCGGGAACGGTCGTCTGGAGCCGCATTTTTGTCGATGATGGGACGCTTAAGGCCGATCTTGGTTTCGCCAACGTCGTGAGCCTGCCGGCGGAAGAGACCGAGCGCCGCTGGCGGATCACGACGCCGCAGTGGCCCATCATGCACGCCGTCACCCCTGGAATAAGCCGGGACCAGATGATGGCCAGGCACAAGTCCAACCATATTCAGGTGGCCTATGCGCCGGACGGCGAATCCGCGCTATTGGCTTTGGCTACGAAGGCCGCCATGTTTTCCGAGATGGGGCTTGAGGTATTCGTCTGTGGTACGATCGACGGCCTGGAGCCTTAGGCCTTGGAATGAAAGAACCGTTGCAATTTGGCAGCCGGTGGGGCAGGCGATCGTCCTTCGTCGCCTGCCTTCCGCCGCACCGGTAGCAGGCCGCAAGCGACGATGGCCTGCTCCACGGCCGGCACAGATCCAACGGCAAATTTGGAGCGGTTATTTCCCGATGTGCACTTAGTTCAAAGGGGTGCACTTAGTTCGAAGGGGCGCATTATGAAAATACAGTTACCCAAACCCGAGGCGCACAGCCGCCGGGCCTTTCTCCTGGCCGCCGCGTCCACCTGCCTGATCGAGGCCGCGGAGCCGATCATCGACATTCATCAGCACACGCACTACTCCGGCCGGAGCGACGATGAACTGATCGCGCACCAGCGCGAGATGGGAATTGCGAAGACCGTGCTGCTGCCCGCGGGATCGAAGTACGGACTGGCCGCCGACGCCTACGGTAACGATAGCGTGGTCGAGGTCTGCCGCCGCTATCCGGGCGAGTATCTCTTCTTCGCCAACGAGCTTCCGGATATCCCGGAAGCCAGGCCGGTGATCGAGAAGTACCTGAAGATGGGCGCGATCGGTATCGGCGAGCAGAAGTATCCAGTCGATTCGGATTCGGCGCACATCGATCTGATCGCGAGCATTGCGCGCGCCTTTGACGTTCCCGTACTGCTGCATTTCCAGCACAAGGCGTACAACTTCGGCTTCGAAAACTTCCATAAGACGCTGAAGAAGCATCCGCGTGTGAACTTCATCGGGCATGCGCAGACGTTCTGGGGCAACATCGACAAGAACCACGATCAGGCCGTCATGTACCCCAAAGGACCGGTGACGCCTGGAGGAATCACGGACCGGCTGCTTGCGGACTATCCCAACATGTACGCCGATCTCTCGGCGGGTTCCGGTCTGAACGCGTTCGAACGCGATGCAGAGCACGCGCGCGCGTTCATCAAGCGTCACCAGAACAAGCTGCTCTATGGAAGCGATTGCAGCGACCGCGTGGGAAAGGGGAAGCCCTGCTCGGGTTCGCAGCAGATCGCGGCGGTCAGGCGGTTGTCGCCGAGCCCCGCGGTTTCGCGCAAGTTGCTGTACGGAAATGCCGCCCGGGTGCTGAAGATCAAGGGTTAACGGAGTCGCGCCTGGATTGCGGCCATCCGGCCCCAAGTCCTGTTTCTCGCGGTGTTTCCAGTCGAGAGACGCCCGTCACCGGCAAGAGACGCTTGCCCGATTGCAAGCGATTTGTTCTATAATTTGACCAAGCCATAAGGGAGGCTTCGGTGAGAAATCAGACACCATCGGCACCCATCATCGTCTTTGCATTATCGTTTATTCTGGCGCCGCTGCCCGCGGCCGAGAAGCCTGTCTCATTCGCGAAAGACATCCAGCCCGTTCTTGAGAATAGCTGCCTGAAGTGCCACGGCTCCGCGATCCAGCTCTCGAAATTCGATCTGCGAACGCGCGAATCCGCCATGAAGGGCGGTGAAAAAGGGCCGGCGATCGTTCCAGGCAAACCCGAAGAGAGCAAGCTTTACCGTCTGGTGGCCGGTCTTGAAAAACCGGCAATGCCCATGGACGGAAAGCTTACGCCCGAGCAGGTGGCGGCCTTCAAACAGTGGATCGCGCAGGGCGCGCCGTGGGATGGCGCGGTTGCGGCGGAGTCCAAAGACGCGGCCTCGCAGCTTGCCGCGCTCGAAGAGCTGAAAATCACCGACGAAATGCGGAAGTATTGGGCATTTCAGAGGCCTGTGCGTCCTCCCATTCCGGCGAACGGCGAGCGGAATCCCGTGGATGCATTTCTCGTGAAGGCGATGAGCGAGCGCGGCTTGAATCCGTCTCCGCCCGCCGAAAAGCGCACGCTGGTACGCCGCGCGTACTTGGACCTTACCGGCATTCCTCCCACCCCCGCCGAAGTCAGCGAGTTCGTCAACGACAAGTCGCTCAGGAGCTGGGAGAATTTGATCGACCGCCTGCTCGCTTCCCCGTCCTATGGCGAGCGGTGGGGACGCCACTGGCTCGACGTGGCGAGATACGCCGATTCAAACGGCTACGAACACGACTTCAATCGTCCCAATGCCTGGCGCTATCGCGATTACGTCATCCGCTCCTTTAATAAGGACACGCCCTACAACCTTTTCCTGCAGGAGCAGATTGCGGGCGATGAGATGGACTGGGTGACCGAAGACTCCCTTATCGCCACCGGATTCCTTCGTTCCTACGCCAAGGTAGGCTTCCGCGAAGCCGACAATCCGCAGTTCCGGTATGAATATCTGGACGACATGATCGCCACGGTCGGACGCGGAGTCATCGGCCTGACGGTGCAGTGCGCCAGGTGTCACAACCACAAGTTCGATCCGATCGCGCAGAAGGACTATTACAAGATGCAGGCGTCGTTCTACGGGTACGTCGAAGTGGACCACCCGCTGACTTCACCGGAAGAAGCCGAGGCCTACAACAAGGCGGTCGAGGAAGTGGACGCCAAAGTCAAGGCGCTCAAGGCGGACTTGAAAGAGATCGACGAGCAGTACCGCGCGATTCTGCTGCCCGAAAAATACAAGAAGTTTCCCGAGAATATCCAGGAAGCCATCAACACGCCGGAAGAGAAGCGCACGCCGGGGCAAGTGCTGCTCGCGAATCAGATTATCCGCACCGTGAATGTGTCGCCGGGCGAGATTGAGCGCATCATGAAGCCGGAGGATCTTGCGCGGAAGAAGGGATTGAACGCCGAAATAGCGGCGTTGGAAAAAACGCGTCCCGCGCCGATTCCGGTTGCCATGGGCGTGACCGATGGAGACTTTCGCTTTACTCCGGACGGTCCCGGCGACGAGCCCGCGCCAGGGAAGGGTATCAAACGTCAGACGGGCGGATCGTTCCTGTTCAAAGGCCCGGGCCGCTACGAGCCCCAACCGAACTACTTCCTGTATCGCGGGGATCTGGAAAGCCGCGGATCGAAGATGCAGCCGGGCTTTGTTACAGTGGCCACGATCGGCAATCCGCCGGTGGAAGTACCGCCTTCTAACGGCAAGACTTCGGGACGCCGCCGGGCGCTCGCGGAGTGGCTTGGCTCTCAGGATAATCCACTCACCGCGCGCGTTTTCGTGAACCGCATCTGGCATCATCATTTCGGACGGGGCATCGTCTCGACTCTCGACAACTTCGGGAAGATGGGCGAACTGCCGACGCATCCGGAACTGCTCGACTGGCTTTCCACCGAGTTCATGAACCGCGGCTGGAGCGTGAAGCAGATGCACCGGCTGCTGATGACGTCGAAGGCCTACAAGCAATCGTCCCAGGAGGGCAGCGAGGAGAATCTGGCGAAGGATCCGGACAACAAGTACTTGTGGCGCTTCCGCATTCAGCGCCTGGACGCCGAGATTGTGCGCGATGCCGTGCTCGCGGTGAGCGGCGGGCTCAACCGCACCATGGGCGGCCCCGCGGTTTTTCCGAAGATCCAGCGCGAGGTGCTGGCTTCGATGAAACTTGGCATCTGGGAAGTGGAAGAGGACGGTCCGAAGGTCTGGCGGCGCAGTGTTTATGTGTACCGGAAGCGCGGGCTGCCGTTCCCGATGTTTGAGGTGTTCGACCTTCCCGACCAGAACGTGAGCTGCGGAAGAAGGAACGTTTCCACGGTTCCCACGCAGGCGCTGACGTTGCTCAACAACGAGTTTGTTCTGAGGCAAGCGAAGCTTTTCGCGGACCGTATCGCCGAGACGGCGGGGACGGACCGCGGTAAGCAGATCGATCTGGCCTATGAATTGGCGCTCGCGCGTGGGCCGAGCGCCCAAGAGCGCGAGCTCGCCGAGAGTTTTCTGAGCAAACAGCCGCTCTCCGATTTCACGCATGTGCTCCTTAATCTGAACGAGTTTTTGTACATGAGATAAAGCCGTGAACAACTTCAAATCCAGACGCGATTTCCTTTTTGAAGCGGGTGGCGGCATCAGTGGCGTTGCGCTCGCATGGCTGATGAACCAGCAGGGCTTACTGGGAGCCGCGACCGCCGGCGCCGGCTGCGATACCCGGCCCATGCCGGATTCGGCGAACACGCCGAAAAAGCCGCATTTCAAGCCGCGCGCGACAAGCGTGATCTCCCTCTTCATGAGCGGCGGCGTAAGCCACATGGACACTTTCGACCCGAAACCGGCGCTCGAGAAATACGCGGGCAGGCCGCTCGAAGGCAAGGGCGAGATTGTGGTGCGGCAAGGGCATCCAGGGCCGCTGATGCCGGCCGTGTTCAAATTCAAGAACTATGGACAGAGCGGGCTTCCGGTTTCGGAGATTTTCCCGAAGATCGCGAGCCATATCGACGACATCGCGGTGCTGCGCTCCGTCTACGGGAAGTCGAACGACCACGTGCAGGCGCACTACGAGCTAGCGAGCGGCGTGATCCGAATGGGCTATCCGTCGCTCGGCTCGTGGGTGACCTACGGGCTGGGCTCGGAGAACCAGAGCCTCCCGGCGTTCGTCGTGATTTACGATCCGCGCGGCGGGCCCTTCGGCGGGCCGGCCAACTGGAGCGCCGGTTTCATGCCGGCCGCGTATCAGGGTACGGTATTCCGTGCGTCGGACAATCCGATTGTCGATTTGAAGCCGCCGGAGGGGACAACGGCGGAACAACAGCGCGCCCGCCTGGATTTGCTGGGCAAGCTGAACGAAATGGATCTGAAGAAGTTTCCCGGCTCTTCGGAGTTGGCGGCGCGGATCTCGTCTTACGAGCTGGCGTACCGGATGCAGGGCTGCGCGCCCGAAGCGGTGGACGTGAACTCGGAAAGCCCGGCGACCAAGAAGCTCTACGGTTTGGACGACGAGGTGACGCAGCCGTTCGGCCGCCAGTGTCTGATGGCGAGGCGTTTGGTTGAGCGCGGCGTCCGCTTTGTGCAGCTCTATAACGGCGGACTGGGCATGCAGAACGTGGATACATGGGACGCGCATGAAAACGTAAAGATCAATCACACGCGCAACGCGGCGGGGACGGACGGCCCTATTTCCGGGCTCCTGACCGATCTGAAGGCGCGCGGATTACTCGACACGACGCTGGTGATCTGGCAGGGCGAATTCGGACGGATGCCGATTTCCCAGCGCGGTCTTGGACGCGATCACAATCCCGGTGCGATGTCGATCTGGATGGCGGGAGCGAAGATCAAAGGCGGGCAGGCGATCGGCGCAAGCGACGAATTCGGCTATAAGGCCGAACAGCAGCCAATTCCGATTCACGACCTTCACGCGACGATTCTAAACCTTCTTGGTATGGATCACACCCGGCTGACCTATCTGTTCAACGGCAGGAACATGCGGCTGACGGACGTTTACGGAGAGCTGATTCCGCAACTTACGGCGTAACGGTTTTCTGTAACTGCTTTACCTGACGGTCCCCCGAATTACGTGTAACACCGGGTTCTCCATGAAAAAACTCATCGTTTCTCTCTGCCTTTTCGCAAGCGCAGCCTTCGCCGACACCGCGGAGATCGTATTCTTCCGCGGCATCATGTTGCCGTTCAACGAAGTCCCGGCGGTCAATCTGCAGGCAGGCGCGCCCACGACGCTGATTTGCCACATCGTGAGGGACCAGTTGGGAGGGAAGCTCCTCTCGGCCTCGATCGACTTCGTGGTCGGATACGGCTTTCCGGGGCCGGTAAGTTTCACCGGCCTGCACATTCATAGCGGCGCGGCCGGCGTGAACGGGCCGATCGTCATCCGGACGTCCCTGGGAAGCCCCGCGCCCGTGCCCTCCGATCCAAGCGGCTTCGGGCTTATCAACTTACAGGGGCAGATACTGCCAACGGACCAGACCGGTCTGGACGCTCTGAACGGGATGCTGGAGAACGCCGACCAGTATTACGTGAACCTCCACACGACCGCCTTTCCCGGCGGCGTCGTGCGCGCCCAGCTCAACCGCGCGACATTCGTGGTGCCGATGCTCCTCATGACGCCGGCCAAGATGGTTCCGGCGATTCCCAGTAACGTGGCGAGCGCCGCCTCCCAACTCGTCGTCCTCACGGCGTTCGATCGCAATGGCAGTCTCACATCCACGCAGCTGATCTTCGACGTAAATTACAACCTTGGCCGGCAGACGACCATCACCGGTCTCCATTTGCATCGCGGCGCGGCCGGAATAAGCGGGCCCATCACGATAAACTCGGGGCTCGGCCAGGGGTTCTTTCCCCCCGTGGCGACGGACGCAACCGGATCGGGAACCTTCCGGCAATTCGCCGAGGTCGATATGAGCGATCCGGCCGCCGTGGCGACGGTCGAAGCCATGATCGCCAATCCGAAAGACTATTACATGGACATTCACACGACCGAGTTTCCGGCCGGTCTGGCGCGGGATCAGGTGCAGGGCAGCGACCTGATCCGGCAGCGGATCACGATGACGCCGCCGGGCGAGATCGCGGCCACGCCCTCGGCATCGGCGCCAACGCTCCTGCTTCTGCGCACGCTTCGCGCCGAGGACGGCACGGTCCTCGTCGGGTCGATCATGTGGATCTGCAATTACCGCTTTCCGGGCAAGACCGATTTCACCGGCCTGGACATTTACGATGGCATTCAGGGCGTCACCGGTCCGCGCCGGCTCGGCAGCACCGTCAGCCTCACGCAGCCGTATCCTACTGAAACGGGCTTCGGAAATATGTTCTTCTTTACGACCATCAGCGATGCCACGGGTGTGGCGACGGTGAAGTCGATTACGGAGAATCCCGAGCGTCATTACATCGAGATCCGAACCGGGGCAAACCAGGCGGTGGCCGTGCGCACGCAGCTCGGCCCGGTGATCACGGCCCTTCCCGTAGTGACCAGCGCCGGCAATTCGGCGAACGGGACCGCGCCGGCGCAGGGCGGCCTGATCAGCATCTACGGCACGAACCTGTCGAAGAATACCAGCGACCCTTATGACTCGCGCCCTCTCTACACGCCCGGGCTGACCGGGTGGTTCGGCAAAACGCTCCCCACGTCCTACAACGGCACGAGCGTGACGATCGGCGGCAGAAACGCTCCCATAGCCTACGTTTCGCCCACGCAGATCAACGCGCAGGTTCCTTTGGAGCTGCCGGCGGGCCCGCATCCGATCGTGGTTACGAATACCAACGGCGCAGGCACGGCGGCGAACGTCACCATTGCCGCCACGGCGCCGGCCGTGTTTACGAATCCGGCGGCTCCAGGCAGCGGCATTGTGGTGCATCAGAACTTCTCGCTGGTGACGCCGCAGCATCCTGCGAAGGCTGGTGAGGTGCTCATTCTGTATGCCACGGGTCTTGGCCAGACGACGCCGCCGCTTACCACGGGCACGCTGTTGATATACCCGCCGCGATCGGACACCGCCACGGCGAGCGTGGCGATCGGCGGCAGGGAAGCGCCGGTGATTTACTCCCTCGCGTCGCCGAATGCCGCCGGGCTTTACCAGGTGGCGGTGACGATGCCTGCGGGAGTCCCAGCGGGAACCGCGCCCGTCGTGCTTCGAATCGGGGCGGCTGCTGCTGCTTCCGTGAACATCGACGTTCAATAACGCGGGGCAAGCCGTCCGCGGCCAGACTGGCTGGCAATGTGCCCGCCACAACACGTTGTCGCAGCCCTCGCCGCACCTGCCGCCGCCCAGGCCCGGTTTCTGTGCCAGGCGACATTTCCCGATCGCCTCTTCAGCGCTCCTTCAGCGCGACAAGGCTGGTCCCACTGGCTCGCGGCCGGTTGGCTCGGTTTCTCGCGCCGGGCGGGCAGGCCGCGACGTCGCGTACGCCGCGACGCGACTTCGCTTGACAGACATGCCCCAAGCGGGATTATAATGCACCCAGTCGTTTATTCGAACACGGACGACAGTCCGTACCGTTTTGGGGGGGAAATGAAAAAACTGCGTTACACTTCTTTATTGCTCACGTGCCTGCTGGCTGCGTTGCCAGTCATGGCTCAGATCGGCACTTCGACGATGACCGGGCGCGTCACCGATCCGACGGGCGCCGTGGTGCCCGGTACCGGCGTCACGGTCATTCACACAGGCACGAACTTCACGTTTAAGGCGACCGCGAACGAGGACGGGCTCTACCGCGTTCTCTCGCTGAGCCCTGGCATGTATAAGGTTTCGGCCGAAGCGCAAGGTTTCAAGAAATCCGTGCGCGATGAGGTCGAACTCCGTACAGGCGACACCCTGGCGGTGGATTTCGTGCTTCAGGTCGGTAACGTTAGCGAGTCGGTTGAGGTCAGCGGGGTCGCATCGATCCTTGAAACCGAAACCTCGGCGACCGGAACCGTCATGAGCGGAACGGTCCTCTACGACATGCCGCTTTACCAGCGGTACATCAATTCGACGCTGAACCTAGTGCCGGGTATGACGAGCGGCGGCTATGCCTACGGCGGGAGCCTCGGCAACTATCACTTGGCCGGGCAGCGAAGCGGTTCCATCGGAATTTTCGAGGACGGCGTAAACGGAAACGACCAGCAGGGAGGGACCGAGACCATCAAACCAATTCAGAACTCGGTTGCCGAAGTGAAAATCCTGACCACCGTTCCTCCCGCTGAATACGGGCACTCGGCCGGCGGCGTCATCAACGTCGTGAAGAAATCCGGCACCAACGAGATTCACGGCATGGCTTCCTGGTACGGCCGCACCCGCAGAATGCAGCACCGCCTGTTCTACGACAAAATAAAAACGTCCCAGCCTACGCCGGGACGCCCGAACGGCGTACCTGTCTTCTTTATGATGCCGGATGGTAACGTGGGCGGCCCCATCGTTAAGAACAAGACGTTCTTTTTCATCGGCTATCAGCGTCTGCATGAGAAGAAAGTGGCGCAGGTGGATGCCACTACCCCGACCGACTTGATGAAGGCCGGAGATTTCAACTTTCCCGGCGTCGCGTCCAACGCGCTCTTCGATCCCGCTACCACGCGCTTCTCCAACGGGGCTTGGGCCCGGGATCCCTTCCCCGGCAACGTCGTACCGCTGAATCGCTTTGACCCGGTAGCGCGGAACCTGATCGCCATCAATCCGTGGGTCTCTCCGAACCGCGCAGGCACCTACAATTCGCAAGGGCCGAACGGCAACCTGCTTGCCGACGAGTTCGCAAACGTCTTCTTCGACGATTGGAATCTCCGCCTCGATCACCAATTCAGCACAAACTTCAAGATCTACGGAAGCTTGACCGAGAACCGGTTCAATGGGCGAGGCCGCCCGATCAACATCAAGGAGGACATGGGCCAGTTCGATGCGTCGCAGGGCCGCAACGCTCCGTCCCATAACCGGAACCTCTCGGTGGGCGGAACCTGGATACTGCGCCCCAACATCGTCAATGACGCGCGCGTCGGGTACTACCGCCGTTTCAGTGAGACCACCATTCCCGGTTTTGGGGAGAATTGGGCGCAGAAGCTTGGGATCCCGAACGCCGGTCCCGAGTTGGTCCCCAGCTTCAGTGGGGGCAACACCGACCGTTATTCGTCCGAATCCCTCTATGGCATCTACGGCAATTCGCCTAACCAAACGGTGAACGAAACGCTGTCGTTCCGTAACGACCTGTCGGTCATCAAAGGCACGCACGCCTTCAAGGCCGGCTACGAGGTGCTCCGCTTCCGGCTGAATTCGGCCACCTTCGCCAACCCCGCGCAGTACTCGTTTGCCGGCGTGACGGCGGGGCTGCAAGCTAACGGCGCTCCGGTTCCGAACACGGGAAACACGTTCGCCGGTTTTCTGACGGGCTACGTTTCGCAGGCGGTCTTCCGCAGTGAGCTCACCAGTTGGCTGCCGCGCTCCTCCATCCACAGCTTCTATTTCCAGGATGACTGGAAGTTTTCACCTTCGCTCACCATCAATTGGGGTGTCCGTTACTCCAATGAGAGTCCGTTCACCACCAAGTACGGTCTGATGTCGAACTTCGACCCGAACGCCCGCGATGAAATTACCGGCCGCACCGGCGCCATCGTCCACCCAAAGAGCGGTTTGAACACGCGCGATAACAACAACTTTAACCCGCGCATCGGTCTTGCCTGGCATGCAAAGGAAAAGATCGTATTACGCGGCGGGTTTGGGTTCTACACCGTCGACGTGAAATTTCCCGCGGGGCGCGGCCAGTATGACGAGTACGTGGCCATCGCAAACCAGCAGCCCGCTCCCGGCGATCCGACTCCGATTTATCGAGTCAGCCAAGGCGCCAGGCCTTCCGCTTTCGTTACCCGGGCCGACGGCTCCGCGCCTTTTGTCGGCACCAACTTCGGCTCCCGCGGAGCTGCCCAGTGGGATACCGCTCTGCGAAATCCCTACGTCATGAACTGGCACGGCAGCCTCCAGTACTCGCTGTTTAGGGATTACGTGGTCGAAGTCAGCTATCAGGGATCGGGCGGGGTGGGACTGATCGAGAACTGGCAGACAAATACCTTCCCGATCAACTTCGCGGCAGGGAATGCAACGCTTCAGAACCAGGTATTCGCGGCGGCGCAGAACTACCGCCCCTACACGCAAATGGGCGATGTTCTGCTGCGCTCCAACTTCGGCCACTCGACGTTTCACTCCGGCACGGTAAAGCTGGAAAAGCGGTTGTCACGTGGTTTCTTCTTCAACACGTTCTATACGTTTTCGAAGTCCATCAACAGCCAGGACACCGACAACGCGGGCGCCGGCGTTGCGCCCATCCAGAACCGGTCGCTCGAAAAGGGCCGCGCCGGCTATGACCGTAACCATCGGTGGCTCGCAGTCATCAACTATGAGTTGCCGTTTGGAAAAGGGAAAAGGTGGGCGAATTCGGGCGGCAGGGTGAAGAACCTGCTTGCCGGAGGCTGGGAGATCTCCTGGATTCAAACGGCTGAAACCGGTAATCCTCTTAACTTCTCCTGGGCCAACAGCCCCTACAATTATTATCCGGGTTTTGCCGGATCGCGCCGGCCTGACATCGTCGGCGACGCGAAGGTCGACATGAGCAAGTGGGACAACGGCGGCCCGGACCGCTTCACCCTGCAGAACCGCCCGCCAGTGGTGGACATCAATGCGTTCGCGTGGCCCGGCGGGTGCGGCAGCGTGACAACCGCGGTGGACCCTGCGAAGTGTAACTTCCAAGTCGGCAGCGCCGGCCGTAATATCATCACCGGTCCCGGCCTGCTTTGGTCCCAGATTTCGGCGCAGAAGAACTTCTACGTGAGTGAGCGGTTTAACGCTCAGCTACGCTGGGACTTCCAAAACGCGCTCAAGACATTCAACTTCACCGGCCCGACGACAGGCGTCGATTTCAGGAATCCGAGAAACTTCGGTAGGCTGACCGACGACCCGCGGACGGCTTCGCTCGGCGGCCAGCCGCTGATGAACCTGACTTTGATGATTCGGTTCTGATCCCGAGGTGGCGCGCGGGCGGTTCTCCGATATCCAGCCCGCGCAGTGGAAGACGCTGTTCGCAGCCCAGCTTGGCTGGATGCTGGACGCGATGGACGTGATGCTGTACGCATTCGCGCTCACGGCGATTCAGAAGGAGTTCGGGCTTAGTTCCAGGGTGGCCGGTGCGCTAGCATCGGCCACCCTTTTTTCGTCCGCGTTCGGCGGCGCTTTGTTCGGAATCTTCGCCGACCGCTTCGGCCGCGCCCGGGCTCTGGTCTATTCCATCCTCACTTACTCCGTCTTCACCGCTCTCACCGCCACTTCGCAAAACGTCTCTCAACTGGTGCTCTGGAGAATGCTGGTCGGCATCGGACTCGGCGGCGAGTGGTCCGCGGGTTCGGTGATTGTGTCGGAAACCTGGCCGGCGCGGCATCGCGGAAAGGCCATCGGATTCATGCAGTCGGGCTGGGCCATCGGCTACATTTTTGCGGCCGTCCTCTCGGCGCTCGTCCTGCCCAAATACGGCTGGCGTCCCTTGTTCATGCTGGGTCTGGCCCCCGCGCTGCTCGCGGCGTGGATTCGCCGTGCCGTGCCGGAGCCGCCAAACTGGAAACCCACGCGCGGGTTCTCGCTAGCGGCGTTGCCGGTGCGGAACACGCTCGTCGCCGCCTTGCTTTCCACGCTGATCCTGTTCGCCTATTGGGGCCTGTTCACCTGGATACCGGCTTTTCTTTCGAGCCCCATTGAGAAAGGCGGCGCGGGCCTGGGCATCTTCCGCTCCTCGGCTTGGATCGTCCCCATGCAAATCGGCGCGTTTTTCGGATACACGCTTTTCGGCTTCTTCGCCGACCGCTTCGGCAGGAGGCCCGCGTTTCTGGTGTTCGTCTTCGCCGCCGCAGTCCTCGTTCCGGTCTACGGCTCGCTCGGAGCGCGCCCCGGCCTTCTGCTCGCGCTCGGTCCTCTGGTAGGATTCTTTGGGCACGGCTACTTCAGCGTGTTTGGAGCCCTGTTGTCCGAACTGTTTCCCGCGAGCATCCGCGCCACCGCGCAGGGCCTGTGCTACAACGTGGGGAGGGCGGCGGGCGCGCTCGCGCCATTCACGGTGGGCGCGGTTGCCGAGACGCACGGCATCGGGGCGGCGCTCGGAGTCACGTCGGCTTTCTTCGCGGCCGGAGGCGCGGTGATGATGCTGCTGCCCGAAACGAAGGGCGCTGAACTGACATGACGATCGATCTCAATTGCGACATGGGAGAGGAAAGCGGCGCGGACGACGAAGCGCTCATGCCGCTTTTCAGTTCCGCGAACATCGCCTGCGGCGGACATGCCGGCGACGAAGCCTCCATGCGGCGCACCGTCGAGTTAGCCGGGCGGCATGGCGTCGCGATCGGCGCGCATCCCGCTTATCCCGACCGCGAGAACTTCGGCCGCATCGCGCTCGATTTGGACGCCGCCCGGATCGAGCAAACGGTTTTCGAGCAAGTGAGCGCGCTCGCCCGCATTGCGCGGCTCAAACACGTGAAGCCGCATGGCGCGCTCTACAACGTGGCGGCGAGGGACGCGACGGTGGCGGAAGCCATTGCCCGCGGCGTCCGGCGATCGGCTGGCGATGTAATCCTGATAGGGCTCGCGAAGTCCGTCATGCTCGATACGTGGCGGCGTCTCGGCTTCCGGGTCGCGGCCGAAGCCTTCGCCGACCGCCGCTACGAATCCGATGGCACGCTGCGAGCGCGGATTCACAAGGACGCCCTGATCGTGGACCCCGCCGAGGCAGCCGTCCAGGCGCTGAACCTCATTCGCGGCGGCGCGGACACGCTGTGTGTTCACAGCGATACTCCCGGTAGCGCGGGCATTGCGGCGGCCGTGCGGGCGCATCTCCTACGCGAGGGCGTGCGAATCGCGCCGCTACCGCGTGCAAACTGACCGGGAAGGGGCTTCACGATGGAGTCGATTGACAAGGCAGCGCTCGAAATCGAGAAGTTAACGCTTGAGAATCGGCTGCTCAAGCTGGAGTTGAAGGAAAGATCCGAAGCGGATCTGTGGAAGCATCTCAGCCGGATGGCGCCGTCACTCGCCACGCTTCTCGCCGTCGCCGGATTCGTATTCGGCATCGCGCAGTACGCCATCGAGCAGAGTGCGAACCGCAAATCGAGCGATGCGCAAGCGCAGCGGGACGTTGAAGCGCGCGACCGGGAATTCATGAAGCCTCTCTGGGAAAAGGAGCTTGAGCTCTACATGAAGGCCTCCGAGGTGGCCGCGATAATCGCCACGTCGAAAGATGCCGTAAAGCGACAGGCCGCCGAAGCCGAATTCTGGACGCTTTACGAGGGGCCATTAATCATCGTCGAGTCGAAAAGCCTCTCCAGAGCGATGGTGAACTTCGGCAACTGCCTGAACAAGCGGGAACCGTGCAGCGGCGAGGAGTTGGTCAGGCGGTCACGAGCCTTGGCCTCGACGATGCAAGTCACGATTCAGGAAGCGGCGAACATGCGCCTGTCGGAATTCTCACAAAACAAGTTTCAGTATCACCACTGAACCGCGCTGCTTCCCCTACTGAACCGACGCGTCCGTGCGTGGCGCGATGGCGTAGGCGGAAACCAGACTCTCGTTGCCGTCCTTGTCAACCGCCTTCACGCCGATCACGCAGTCGTCGATCGGGACATCCTTCATCACGTACTCCGTCACATTGCCCACGTAGATCTCATGCTCCCAGAACGGCGCGGTCGTGGCGCGCATGACAATGGCAAAGCCGGCCAGATCCGCTTCCGCCTTTCCCGGGGTCCAGCGAATCCGCGCATCGTAGCCCGATTTCCCACGGGACAAGTTGGGCAAACGCCGGCCCTTTGAAGGTCCCACAGTTCCGATGCGCGTCACCACGGGCGGCGCGGGAGCGAGGGCGAGTCCCGCAAGCGCCGCGGCGTTCACCTGCGCCACACGCGCCGTATAGCCGGGCGATGCGTTCGCAAACGTGTCCTTCGGATTGTGCTGTTTCGAGTAATCCTCGGCGGGGGTGGTGAAACGCACGGCCCCGAATCCGGCATTGTCAAAGGACGTGTGGTCGCCGCCGCGCCCGAACCGGTCGGCGCGGAATACCGCATCCACCCGCATGCCGGGAACGTATCGCCCGCCCGTCTCCCGCACGTAGCGGGCGACCTGGCGCGAGAGCGAGTCCGCGGGATCGTTCGAGTAGACATTCACGGCGCGATTCGCGGCACGGCCGTTGCCCGCCACTTCGCTGCCGATGATGTCGTTGTTCAGGACCGCTTCGATCAGCCGATCGTCCTTTTTCGCTTGACCGGCGAAGTGGCGCGAGCCCACCAAACCGTATTCCTCGGCGTCGAACGCGATGAACAGGATCGTGTTGTCCCACTCGTACCGGCTCATCACGCGGGCCAGCTCCATCACGGCGGCGGTTCCGCTGCCGTCGTCGTTGACACCGGGCGCATCAGCCCGTGAGGTGGGTTCGTTGTCCTCTTCGGAGGAATCGAGAGGGTCCGCCTCGGGAGGCTTCGGCTTCGGAATCCGGTTAAGGGAATCGTAATGCGCCGAGACCACAACCTCCCGCTCGGGGTTGAGCTTTCCGGCAAGCCTTGCGACGACGTTGACCACCTCGACATCGCGCCACACTCTCCCGCCCTTCTTAACCGCGTGCTTGTCGAACCTCACTTCGAGGCGTTTACCGTAGCCGCGAAACTCCTCCGCGATCCAACGCCGCGCCGCGCCGATGCCGCGAGCCGGATGGTCCGTCTCCGAGAACGTGTTACGCGTCCCAAACGCCTCCAGACGCTTCATGATGGCGGCGATTCGCTCTTCGGAGACTTCTTCAACCACGCGCGCAATTGCGGGATTCACCGACTTCCGCTGTACGCCCGGGCTCTGCGCGGACGCCGCTAACAGCGTAATCGTCCACAACACGGAACCCCTTGAGAGAAGCATAATGCGCAGTGTACCACTGGCCCGCTCAGGGGCTCTGCCAGCCGCGGGCCGCGCTACAGAACCTGCTCGGACCAGCCTTCGAGCACCGCTTTGACCTTTGCGGTGAACTGGTCGGCGAGCGCGCCGTCGATCAGCCGGTGGTCGAAGCTCAGCGAAAGATAGCAAATGGAGCGGATGGCGATGGCGTCGTCGATCACGACAGGCATTTTCTCCACTACGCCGACTCCGAGGATCGCGACCTGCGGCTGGTTGATCACCGGTGTCGCGATCACGCTGCCGAAGCCGCCGAAATTGGTGATGGAGAATGTGCCGCCCTGCACTTCGTCGGGCTTCAACTGGCGGGAGCGCGCGCGAGCCGAGAGATCCACAATGGATCGCTGCAGGCCGACGACGTTCTTCTCGTCGGCGTTCTTGATCACGGGCACGATGAGACCGTTTTCGAGAGCCACGGCAATTCCGATGTTGATCTCGTTGTGATAGATGATACTACTGCCGTCGATGGAGGCATTGAGCAGCGGAAAGGCACGCAACGCCTCCGCGGTTGCGCGTGTCACGAACGGCAGATACGTGAGCGACATGCCATAACGGGATTGAAAGTCCGCCTTGTTGCGCTCGCGCATTCTGGCGACTTTCGTGATGTCGACCTTATGAATGGTGGTCACGTGCGCGGAGATGGCTTGGCTCGCCACCATGTGTTCCGCGATCTTGGCTCGCATGGTGCTGAGCGGCTCGACGCGGATCTTCGCCTGCCCGGCCGCGGGCAGCGGAGCCATGGCGGGCGCGGGCGGAACCGGAGCGGAAACCGCAGCGGCGGGAGTGGCAACAGGCACGGCAACCGGAACAGCCACCGGAACGGCATCCCGAGCCGCCGGCGCGGAAGAGCCCTGCGCAAGAAACCCCTCTACGTCCTGCTTCGTGATACGGCCGCCGGCGCCGGTCCCCTTAACGCGCGCGAGGTCGACGTTGTTTTCACGCGCCACCTTGCGGACCAGAGGCGAAAGCGGACCAACGGGTTCTTCGGCGGCGGGGGGCGTTGCCGCGGGGGCGGGAGGGGAAGTTGAAGTTGGCGCGGAAACCGGCGGATCTGCCGCTGTCGCGGCGGGAGCCTCAACCGCGGCCGGCGCGGCGGAAACGGATCCGCCCTCGGAGATACGCGCGACCACGGTGTTGATTCCAACCGTGGCGCCTTCCTGCACGAGAACCTCCGCCAAAGCGCCCGCGGCAGGCGAGGGGATTTCCGTATCCACCTTATCGGTCGAAATCTCGAACAGCGGTTCATCCCGCTCCACGCGATCCCCTGGCTTCTTGAGCCACTTCGTCAGTGTACCCTCGACAATGCTCTCGCCCATCTGGGGCATCAATACGTCCGTCATATCACCGTCTCCATGACTGGCTGAACGATCTCGCAGCCGAATACGTTTCCAAAATGTACCGCCAAGCCTTCGCGAACCGCGGCGCTTTCCGCGTTCGACCCCAGTTGCGCCATCGACGTCACGGGTTTCCGCAGGCCGCACGGCACAATGTACTCGAAATAGCCCATGCCTGGATTTACGTTGAGCGCAAAGCCGTGAGAACTGACCCAGCGGCTCAGATGAACGCCGATTGCGCCGATCTTCCGCCCGTCGACCCACACGCCGGTGCAGCCCGGGACCCTTAAGGCGGCGATATTGAAATCCGAAAGAGCGCGGATCATCACTTCCTCGATCGCCCGAACGAAAGCGCCCACGTCGCGCTTCCATTCTTTCAGATCCACGATCGGATATCCGACCACCTGGCCTGGCCCGTGGTAGGTGATGTCGCCGCCACGGTCGGTTTCATGAAACGCAATACCGGCGCTACGCAGCGCTTCGTCCGACGCCAGCAGGTTCTCCATGTGTCCGTTACGCCCAAGCGTAATGGTGTGCGGGTGCTCGAGAAGCAAGAGCTGATCCGGGATCAGGCCCGCTTTACGCCGCTCGACGAGGCCGCGCTGCAACGCGAACGCTTCTCCATAGCCGATCCGCCCGAGATCGCGGACTTCGCACTTATGCATTGATGGCGAGTCCGTACACGGCGTTGAACGCTTCGCCCAGGGCCTCATAAAGCGTAGGATGCGCGTGGATTGTGCTCATCAGCGTTTCAACCGTGGCCTCGGCCTCCATCGCGGCGACAGCCTCGGCAATCAATTCGAAGCCCTGCGGGCCGATGATGTGGACGCCCAGGATCTCCCCATACTTCTCGTCCGCAACCACTTTGATGAAGCCGTCGTGGCTGCCGAGAATGCTCGCGCGGCTATTGGCGGCGAAGGGGAACTTGCCCACCTTGACAGAGCGGCCGTTCGACCGGGCCTGCGCTTCGGTCAGCCCCACACTGCCGATGCCGGGTTCCGTGTAGGTGGCGCCGGGAATCCGGTTGTGGCGGATGGGCCGCACAGGCTTGCCCGCGATGTGAGCCACGGCAACCATGCCTTCCGCGGTCGCGACATGCGCCAACTGCGGGCTTCCCGCCACGACGTCGCCGATTGCGTATAACCCCGGCTCGCCGGTCTGCATCCACTCGTTCACCCTGACAAAGCCCCGGTCGAGCTCGGCCCCCGTGTGCTCGAGGCCGATCGTTTCCGTGTTCGGCTTCCGCCCCACGGCGACCAGCAGTTTTTCGGCCTCCATCTCCTCGGTCTTCCCCGTGGCAAGGGTGACGGTCAACTGGACGCCGGACTCCGTCTTGCGGACGTTCCCGGCTTTCGCGCCGGTTTCGATACGGATGCCGTTCTTCTTGAAAACGCGCGCCAGTTCCTTCGACACATCTTCGTCCTCGACGGGCACGACCCTGGGGAGCATTTCGAGAATCGCGACCTTGGTTCCGAAGCGGCTGAATATCGAGGCGAATTCCACTCCCACCGCGCCCGCGCCGATGATGATCAGCGATTTCGGGACGGCTGTAAGATTGAGAATCTCGATGTTGGTGAGGATGCGCTCGGCGTCCGGCTCCAGGCCGGGCAGCATGCGCGCTTCCGACCCCGTGGCCACGATGATGTTCTTCGACTCGACGATCCTGCCATCGACGTCGATCCGGCCGCCGCCTTTCAGCTTCGCGAATCCCTTTATGACGTCGACCTTGTTCTTCTTCATCAGGAATTCGACGCCGGTGGCGTGCTTCGAGACGATCTTGTTCTTTCGTTCAATAACTTTCGGGAAGTGCAGCTTCGGCTCTCCGCACTCGACGCCCTCATCCGCGGCATGGACGAAGTGGGTCCACACTTCCGCGGAATGGAGCAGCGCCTTGGTCGGAATACAGCCGACGTGCAGACACGTTCCCCCGAGTTTCGGGTCTTTCTCGACGAGCGCCGTGCGCAACCCGTACTGGCCGGCGCGCACCGCGGCCGAATAGCCTCCCGGGCCGCTCCCAATAATTGCAAGGTCGTAAGACATCCGTACCATTCTACAATGGGCGCAAACGTTGAGGTTCCCTGGTATTGGATGGGCGGGGACGATAAAAGCGGTCCCAACCGGCAGATGTCAAAGCGGTTACAATGGGGGCGTGGTATCGACAGCGGGTGCGCGCGACAGGCCGGTCGTTCTGGAGTATCCAGCGGTTACGGATATTTCGAAGACGTGCGCGTTCGCAGGCTTCTTCGTTGCCGGATTGTTGTTCGGGCTGTTGGGAGCAATCCTGCCCGCATGGGGCCACCACATCGACTACGACTTTGCCGTGGCCGGCAATTACTTCTTAAGCTTCGCGGTAGGGGTGCTCGCGTCGGCGGAAGTCGCGCGGCGGCTGCTGCCGCTCAAGGGCGCATCGTGCGTGCTGGGCGTCGCGTGCGCCACTGCATGCTCGGGTCTGCTGGCGCTCTCATTGGCGTCGCCGCCCGCGCACTGGCTTTGGCGGGCTTTAGGACTGCTGATTCTCGGATGCGGCGCCGGAACGCTACGGACGGCCTCCTTTCAAGCGATCGCGCCGCTCTACCGCGAAGACCCGGCAGCCACAGTCAATCTTGCGGGTTTGGTCTTCGGGTTCGGCAGCTTGCTTGTGACGCTCCTGATTTCCGGTACGTTCTACGCGTATTCGGTCTCAACCGTTCTACTCGCCTTGGCCGCGTTGCCCGCATTATGGGCCTGGATCTACGTTAAGAGAACCCATTCTCCCCCCGCCGCCGCCGACGACCAGCCGGACCTTCATGAGACGTTGCGGGATTTTCGCCGCACGGGCCCCGTACTTCTGGCGCTGCTTCTGTTTTTCCAACTGGGGAACGAATGGTCGGTGGCAGGGTGGCTTCCCGTTTTTCTAGTTCGCCGTTTGGGCATCAGCCCCGAGACTTCGCTCGAATTGCTCGCCCTGTTCTGGTTTGCGATGCTTTCCGGGCGAGTGGCGGCGGTTTGGGTACTCCGGCGGATTTCGCACCCTAAGTTACTCTTCACCAGCGCGGCGGCCTCGCTATTCGGCTGCACGATGCTGCTGCTAACGGACAAGGTTTCGGGGGCGGTCGTGGGACTGTTGTTAGGAGGATGGGGATTCGCCGCCATTTATCCTCTCGTAGCGGAGAGAATCGGCCGCCGGTTCCCCTACTATCGTCCCGGCTTTTTCAACGGGATCTTTTCCGTGGCGATCACCGGCGCGATGATCGTGCCCTGCCTGATCGGATATGGCGCGGCGATTTGGGACTGTTCAGTGGCGATGGTTTGGCCGCTGCTTGGCACTTGCATGGTGTTTCTGCTTGTACCGCTGATCTGGCTCGAATCGAAACTCAACGGAACGTGACGCGTCCATGGATTGTTCCTGCCGAGCCTACCCTGCGCGCTATGGTGGGTCTCGCCGCGAGTGCGGCCGCTCTCGCCGCCAGCGTGCGAGAGCTACTCGATTCCCCCGCGGCGAACAGGGCGTTTTTCGGTGTTTACGCGGTTGACGTGAAGACCGGGGCCAAGCTCATCGACTATCAGTCCGGCCGCTACTTCGTCCCGGCGTCGAACGCGAAGATCTTCACGACGGCTTTAGCTGACGCGGCTTGGTCCGGAACATCGTTCTCACACGACTGCGCTCGCCCCGGAACCGCTCGATTCGACAGGCCGCCTGAACGGCGACCTGTCGCTCGCCGGCGGCGATCCGAACCTCTCCATGCGGCCGATCCCCTACAAGGCCGGTCCCTACTCGGGAAACCCCTATTCGCTGAAATCGACGGCGACGCGGTTATCTTTCGATGGAAGCACTAAATGGACGAGGTCACAATTTCGGCGCGGAGCGCGCGTCAAGAGTAACTCAAGATGGTACCCGGGGTGGGACTTGAACCCACACTCCCGTTGCCGGAAAAAGGATTTTAAGTCCTTTGCGTCTGCCGATTTCGCCACCCGGGCACATTGAAAACAAACATGTTACTGAACGACTCCCGCGCTGGTAGTTGTGCTGTTTGTGGGAGCTCTGCGCAAGTTCATGGCGGTGAGCCGCTCAAACGCCAGTTCGACAGCTTCCGGCGAAGGATGGACGGACCGCTGCGATACCGTTACCGTGGAATGCCCCATGAGACGCATGATCGTGAAGGCGTCCGCACCCGATTCCCCGAGCAGGGTTCCGAAGGTGTGACGTAACGAATGTAGCACAAAGTCCGAAGCCGATGACCCGGCGAACGGTTCTCTCCTTGTCCTGGCAGAGAAAATCTCAACCGGTTAGGCCTCTTACCGGCTTCCCGCTGCCTGA
The DNA here is from genome assembly GCA_945893365.1 of Candidatus Sulfopaludibacter sp. SbA3. Lineage (GTDB taxonomy): Bacteria > Acidobacteriota > Terriglobia > Bryobacterales > Bryobacteraceae > SYKU01. The sequence goes on from CAMDED010000049.1 coordinate 46,309, forward strand.
GCAAGTGCGGAAACGAAGCCGCCAACGCTTTCCAATGTGTGGAACAGAACTGGCGGTCCTGTTTGCTCCCTCGGCAGGTGCCTAAATCCACTGTCTTGCCCGCACTGAATAATAGTCGCTCTTCCTTCGATTCCTTCGCGGTTGAGAACTCAAGCTGCCGTTTTTGCCTCAGCAAGCCCCAGGCGCTGCAGGAAGTCGACTGCTCGCCTAATATCCGTCTCCGAGACGGACCACCCGAACTGTCGCGCCATCAGGACGAGGTCGATCGTCTTCGCGGGACCTCCTTTCTGGGTAAGGAGGAAGTAGGCTTTCGCGGCGACCGATAGTTCTACGTAGTTGAGGTCTCCTGCGGCGTTCAGTGCTTCAGCCGCTTTTTGACCTTCTTCCACTCCTCTGGAAACCTCTTCTTTTTCGATTCGACTACCGTATGGCCATCTTCCGTCAGCTTGAAGTCATGCCGGGCGATCTCGAAGCCCTCGGAACCGTAGCTGCCTGCGGACGCGATTGACTCGCCTAGGTAGCCGAGCGCCTTCAAATTCATGTTTGCGGCGGCAACTTCCGAAGAATATGGGCCGTAATAGTGAGGCCCAAGTCCTAGATCCTCACCCAACATGATGCTGAGAAAGTATAGCTTCTTCTGAAGGTTTGTCTTACCGCGAATCTCGCCTCCAAAGGCATCATGAGCAAGCAACAGAATGTCGCGAGTTTCCATTAGATATCTCCTTGCATGACAAACGTGTGGGGTTGCCCTGTTTGGTGAGACAAACAGTTAAGACACTGTGTACCGTTCGATGATAATTCCTTTCCCCTGCTGAGGCAATCGTTTTATTCTGGTACGGTCGGTGAAGCGGAGAGGGGCTCTGCAGGCGTGCAACCCGATCAAGGAATAGCCGGCCGGAACTCATCGCGGACGATGGGAAGAGCACGTTTTTTCCGGCGTGTTCTATACCCTGGCGCCGGCCCGACCGGAAACGGGATCTACGGGCCAGGGGTAAAAGATGTGATGACACATCGGACCGATAGATTCCGTCATGCCTGAAAAAACGCTTTTCGAGGGCGCCCTCCATTTTCATGCAGTCCCCCGCTGGTGAGCAGCAGCAGCGGAAAGCAGGGAACGTTCGAACTCGGCCGGTGGACGAAAGCCCAGGGCGGAGTGTAGCCGCTTTTCGTTGTAGATCTGCTCCAGGAAGTGCTGGATCAAGCGCCGGGCTTCGACCAGGTCCCGGTATTCCTGCCGGTACACTTCTTCATATTTCAGCGTCTTCATGAACGACTCGCAGGCGGCGTTGTCGTAAGGGTTGCCCTTGCGGCTCATGCTGATGTCGATCTGGTTGGCCTTCAGCAAGGCCGTGTAATCCTTCGAGGCATACTGACTGCCCCGGTCGGAGTGATGCATCAGGCCAGGAGCGGGGCAACGACGCCGCAACGCCATCTGGAGGGCGGCAATCGCCAAATCGTCTTCCAAGCTGCGATCCAATGCCCAGCCAATCACGCGTCTCGAGAAGGCGTCCAACACCACCGCCAGGTACACAAACTCCACTTCCAGCCGGATGTAGGTGATGTCGGCCACCCAGAGCTGATTGATGTCCGTCAGGACCATGTCGCGCGCCCGATTCGGATACACCGGCCGATTGTGATTCGAATTTGTGGTGAGGATCACAAACCTCCGCTTGCGCAGACAGAGCAGGTTGTCCTCGCGCATGATCCGGTACACCTTTTCATGCCCCACCTGCCAACCTCGGTTGTGCAACTCGATGGTGATCCGCGGCCG
>CAMDED010000050.1 GCA_945893365.1 Candidatus Sulfopaludibacter sp. SbA3
TCAACCCTATGCTGCCGCGTGCCCAATTCCTCCATTCCTCCCTCTCTCCCGCCAAAATTCTCCATCGACAATCATCCCCGACACGAAAATGCCAGGATCTCCCAGCACTTCGTGGAATTTCCTTGCTTGGTTGCGGAATCGCTGCCCCCTGCCCCTGCTTGCAACATTTCCGCCGAATTTGTGTTATATCTCCTTATACCTTGAGCATCCGGGTTCGAAACGCCACACGCGGAAAGATACTTGGGGAGGCCATTGAAGTTGCCGACTCGAGCGCGAGCAGGCGGACCGGGCTCCTAAAGCATGAACAGTTGAGGCCCGGCGAAGGGCTTTGGATCGCGCCTTGCGAGGCGATCCATACTTTCGGCATGAAGTTTGCCATTGACGTGGTCTTTTTGGACCGCAGGAAGTTAGTCAGGAAGATACGGCATAGCATGCCGGCGCGGCGGATGGCGATTTCGTTGCTGTCCCATTCAGTGCTTGAGTTGCCCGCGGGGACTCTGGCAGAGTCGGGAACCGAGCCCGGCGATCAGTTGGTATTCGAGAAAAACGATTGAGCGCATGTTGATTGAAAGCCTGAACCTCAAGCTCACCGCCGTATCCGTGGCCGCCGTCCTGTCGCTGTCCTGCGTCCGGCAGAAACAGGCGTCCGTGAAGCTCCCGGCGAATTCCCAGCCGGTCATGGAGAGGCAGGTTCGAAACGCGATTGAAGCGGGCGATGGCGATCTTCTCATTCGGGAGCTGCGTCGGCGCATGGCGGCGCATCCGGACGAAGTGAACCCACGACTCGAATTGGCCCGGCACTACCGTAGTCTGGGCTTTTCCGAACTCGCCCTGGAGCACTACCGCCTGGCCGCCGAGCGCTTCCCCCAGTCGGGCGAAGTGCATTTAAAGCTGGCCAAAGCGCTTAGGGAGGCAGGCGAGCGGGCGGAGGCTGTCCAGTCGTTGGATGGTTTCCTGAAACGCGCCCCCCAGACGACGCCGGAGTTTCACTCCTGGCTGGGAATCCTGCGGGATGAGCTTGGCAAATGGCAGCAGGGTGAGATTTCGCACCGTGAAGCGGTTGCCCTGGCGCCCCAGGCGGCGTATCTTCACAACAATCTGGGATACAACCTCTTGAAGCAGGAGAAGCTCGCAGAGGCGGAGGCAGAGTTCCAATCCGCGCTGAAGCTTCAGCCGAGGTCCGAAGTGGCCCGTAACAATCTGGGATCGGCGGTCGCCTCAAGAGGTGGAGAAGCGATAGTGCACTGGCAGTCGGTGAGCGACCCTGCGTCGGCACATAGCAATATGGCGGCTTGGCTTATAGAGCAGGGACAGTATGTTGAGGCGCGGAAGGAATTGGACATCGCGCTGGGCTATAATAGGACCCACGCCGCGGCATTGCGCAATCTGGAGTTGCTGTCGGCAGTGGATGGGCGGCCCGCGTCGATCGCGTTCCGGCCAGTGAGCACGACGGTCCAGCGGGTCCGATCGGCGGTGAGGCGAATTTTTGTTAGCGACCGGGAATCGAAGGGTAACGCAGGCCAGACGGCCTCGCGATAAGGAAGAGGCAAACATGAAGGCATTGTTCATCGGTTTCTTGAAAGACGAGCAGGGGCAGGACCTGGTGGAATACGCGCTGATCGTGGCCGCGGTTGGGCTGGCTCTGATTACGACTGTGAACCAGTTGTCGCAGGGCGTGGTCAGCCTGTATTCGAGCATCACGCAGGACCTTTCGAGCATCGGCGCCACGGCCCAGTAGTCGCCGGCCGCGAGATGTACGCCGGGTCGTTTGTGCATCGGCGTCTCACACGCGTCCCCTAGGAGCCGCGCGTCGGTAGGCTTCTGGCAATATGTGATCCAATCCCCAAAACAGCGCGCGAAGTTGGCGGCTGGGCATACCGCTGGTGTGAAAAGATGGTGGGTCGCGTGGGTCGTTCCGGACGTTGCTGCAGTGGGCTCGCTCGCGGCCCTTTTTTATTGCCTTTTTCTCTTCCAGGGTTATCAGAAGCTGTTTCGCGACTCCGATTCCGGTTGGCATATCCGGACCGGTGAAGCGATACTGGCTACACACCAACTTCCTCACGCCGATCCCTACTCTTTCACGGTTCCGGGGGCTCCCTGGTTCGCCTGGGAGTGGGGTTCGGACGTGTTGATGGCGGGCGCGCACCGGTCGCTCGGGCTCACCGGGGTCGCGATTCTTTATAGCGCGGCGATAGCGATCTCCGTTTGGCTCTGGTTCCATCTCAACTGGCGCGCCGGCGGTGATTTTCTGCTGGCGTGCCTTCTGGCAGCCCCGATGCTTTCCACTTGCAACATCCATTGGCTCGCGCGGCCGCACGTTTTCAGTTGGCTGTTCCTCATCGCGGCGGTCTGGTGGGCGGAGGGCGAGCACAGCCGGTTTACCTGGCGCGACGCCGCTATTGCCGGCGCGGCAACGATTCTTTGGGCCAACATGCACGCCAGTTTCTTTTTCGCCCCGCTGATCGCGCTTCTCTACGCCGCCGGGCACTACCTGCGCCCCCTGATTTGGGATCTTGATAGCGAAGCCGAGCGCGTCCGCCGATCCTGGTTTCTTTCCACGGCGGCGGTCGCGGCGGCGGCGAGTCTCGTCAACCCTTACGGCTGGCAGCTTCACCGCCACCTCGTCGTCTATCTTACGGATTCCGAACTGTTGGCGCGCGTAGGCGAATTCCAGTCCTTCAATTTTCACGCCGAGGGAGCGTTTCAGATTCTGCTCACACTGGGTGTGGCAATGCTCGGCGCGGTTCTGCTGCTTGGGCAGCGCAGGCTCGGTGCATTCCTGCTGAGCGGGTTGCTGATCGCGGCGGCGCTGCGGTCGGCACGCACGCTGCCTGTGGTGGCCCTCACGCTACTACCGCTAGCGAATGGGGCAATCCATCGCGCGCTCGCGGATCTGACCGGGCTGCGGACAGCCGTACGAACCGCGCTCGACGCCGCACTTTCCTACTCGGCCCGCTTGCGGTCGCTCGACGCCGGTCTGGGCGGCTTTGCGCTCATGCCGCTCGCGGGTATGATACTCTTTGGAATCCTGTTTTTTCCGGCGGTAAAGGCTCGCACCGGTTTTCCTCCCGACCAGTTTCCGGTCGCGGCGGCCGGCGCCATGGAACGGCTGGTTCCGGAGCAGGCGCGCGTTCTGGCCCCCGATAAATTCGGCGGGTACCTGATATACCGGTTTGCCGGCAGGCGAAAAGTATTCTTTGACGGGCGGAGCGACCTCTACGGCGCAGCCTTCATGAAGCGGTATGCCCGGCTGATGCAGGTCAGGCCGGGGTGGGAAAAGGACATGGAGGAATTCGCGTTCGGCTACGCGCTATTGCCGAACGATTATTCGCTCGCCGGGGAGCTTGAGCGGATGAAGTGGAAGCGGCTCTATCGGGACGACGTAGCCACATTGTTTTCGAGGCCGTAACAGCAACTTGTAGACCTGTTTTGTGTTAACAACTGCCTCAGGGCAACCGGGGACTTCGATGGATCGAAAGAAGATATTTCTGCTATTTGGCGCCGCATGGCTCTCGGCTGCTCTGCTGACATGGTTCGTCTACGCGAAAACCACCGCTCCGAAGGCGGAGAAAAGGATCACGATCATGGCTGCGGTACGCGACCTTCCGGTGGGCGCCAGAGTCAGGAAAACCGACCTGAAGCAGGTCTCGGTTCTGGAGAAAGACCTGCCCAAGGGAGCCGCCCTGAAGGACTCCGATGCGCTTGAACGAGTAGCGCTCTACCCCGTCGCCGCTAACGAGCCTCTGACCGATTCCAAACTTTCGAAAACCACGGGATCGGAAGGCGTTTCCGCGACCATCGACGATGGCATGCGGGCGATTTCCGTGCAGATTACCGATACGAGCGGCGTCGCTGGACTCATCCAGCCTAATTCGCGCGTCGATGTGATGTTTACACGCCCCGGCTCGATGGCCGAGGCCGCCTCTTCGACCATCCTTCAGGACGTCAAGGTGCTGGCCGTGGGCCGGCTGACCCAGGCGGGACAGGCTCTCGATCCCAAGGCGGCGAGGATGCCGGTTGTGACGCTCGTGGTGACGCCTGAAGACGCCACGAAGCTCGAACTTGCGAAAAATCAAGGCAAGATCAGCCTGGTGCTGCGAAATCCTCTCGACCGGTCCACCACGCCTCACGCCTCGCCGGTCACCACGGAAATTCTCGATCCCATGATCAGCGCCCGCCTCGCCCGCGCGCGCCGCGGCCGGACCACAAACGTGACAGGCCAAATTCCGAATCTCGACGATCCGCGGGTCTGGCAGGAACTAACCGGCGAAAAGAAGGTCAAGGACGACGATAAGGAAAAACTGGCGGAAGAAGCGGCGAAGAGAAAGCTTGCCGAGAAGCCCAAGTTTGTGATCGATGTCTACCGCGGCGAGAAGCACACACAGGAACGATTCAATGATTAGGGTATCCCGGGTCGGGCAAGGGCTTTTCTGTTTCGCGGTAGCGGTCACCTGTAGTATTGGCGCGGAGCCGGCCGTGCGGGATGTAGCCATTGTGACGGGACGCGGCGAGTTGATGCGCTTCGAGGACGACATTCAGAAGGTTGCGGCGTCGGAGCCGAAAATCGCCGACGTGGCGGTCATCTCCCCTCGCGAGGTGATGATTAACGCGAAAAGCGCGGGGAAGGCCACCGTCGTGGTCTGGAACGGCGGCACGCCGCAGCAGTTCAATATCACCGTTCGCGACGACAATTCGGATTACGAAGCGTTCGTGGAAAAATTCAGAACCTCGCTGCCGGGCGCGGCGATCGAGGTCAGCGGGCAGGGCGACACGATCGTTCTTTCAGGCACCGTCAAGGACGCCGACCAGTCGAAGAAAGCAGCCGGGATGGCGCAGACGCGCGCTAAGAATGTCGTGAACCTGTTGCAGGCGCCGCCCGCCCCGGACCCCCGGCAGATTCTGCTCCAGGTGAAGTTCGCGAGTATCGATCGCGTGGGATTGAACGAGCTTGGCTTCAACTTCTTCAGCCGCAACGAAAAGACGATCGGTGAGACTTCGACGCAACAGTTTCAGTCGCCGCGCTTCAGCCAGCTGCAATTCCAGAACCAGAATTTCTCGAACGCCACGGTCAATTTTGCGGATCTGTTGAATCTCTTCGTATTCCGGCCGGACTTGAATATCGGCGCGACCATCAAGGCGCTGCAATCGCGGAACCTGCTGCAGATTCTCGCCGAGCCGAACCTGATTGCAATCGAGGGCAAGGAAGCGAGCTTCGTGGCTGGCGGATCGTTCCCGTTCCCGACGCTGACCTCGACGTCGACCGGGGGCGCCACGGCTCCCGTCATCACAGTTCAATTCAAGACCTTCGGCGTGCAGCTGAATTTCACGCCAACCGTCACCAACTCGGGCGCGATCCATCTCAAGGTTTCGCCCGAGGTGAGCTCGCTCGATTTCGCCAACGCCGTCACCTTACAGGGATTCCTGATTCCGGCCATTGCGCAGCGCAGGGCGGATACGGAAGTGGTTCTCAAGGACGGCGAGAGTTTCGCTATCGCGGGACTGATCGACAACCGTGTGATCCAGACGATGAGCAAGGTTCGGGGCGTGGGCGACATTCCGATATTCGGCAACCTGTTCCGCAGCCGCACGACCCGCAAGTCGAGCGACGAGCTGCTGGTTGTGATCACGCCACGCTTCGTAAGGCCGCTCAGCGCGGAAGAAAAGGTCAAGCTTCCCGATTTCCAGGAAGGCTGGCTGCCGACGCTGGCCGAAGAGAAAGCCAGGAAGGGCAAGAAGGACAAGGCTACCAAGCCGGAGTTTGTGGGACCCCGTGGACATCAGGAACCAAAATAAGGGCTCGCCGGGAAATAACCGTTCCACATTCGCCGATGGAACTGTGGCGCCGGTGGGGCAGGCCATCGGCGTTTGTGCCCTGGTACACGCGCGGCGGAAGGCAGGCGACGAAAGACGATCGCCTGCCCCACCGGCCGCCAATTGCAAACGTTGTTTCATTCCAAGTGCTAAGCCGGAAGGCTCTCGCCGAGCGAGCGGAGCGCCGCGGAAGAGCGCATTGGCCGCTTGCGCCCACGCGTCCGGAACAATGTCAATCCAGTTTCTGGTCCTCATGGTTCCCGTGTTGTTCGGAATGATGGGGTTTGCGATCGACCTCGGACGGTTGTATCTCGTCCGGGGCGAGCTCAATCAGGCCGCTAGTTCCATGGCGCTCGCCGCCGCGGCGAAACTGAACGGCACCGCGGTGTCTGCCGACGACGCTACGCTCGCCGCGCGCCTCACCATCGACGGCGGTGACGGCAAGGGAAACAAGTACAATTTTGGCTCTCTCGCTATTGGCGCATCGGGCGGAACGCTCGTGAGCGAAGCTCCCGACCCCGGCTACTACTCCGCCGCCGCGGACGCGATAGGGGAGGATCAGAATGCCGGAGCTTCGACTGCCGGGGCAACGGATGCAAAACACGTCCGGGTGAATATCACCGCCGAAGCGCCGCTCACGTTTTGGGGCTTCCTTTCGTTGGGCCAGTCGCGCAAGGCTACCATCGCCGGGCGCGCCTCGGCCGGCATGAGCGCGCCGGTGTGCACCGCCTGCGGTATTGATCCATTCGTAATCGCGCCGATCGATGTGGACGATACGGTCGACTTCGGGTTTGTGGCCGGCTCGCTGTATACGCTTGGCTCCCAATGTACGGGAGCCGCGCCAGGGGTGCTGGGCGCGAGCGTCGCGCGCGTTCCTTACCTGCTGATCGACCGGTTCGACGACACGTCTCTTCAGGACGAGAGTCAACAGTTGTACCGCATCGGCGCGCAGGGGCTGTTGCCGTCCTCGACGACGGCGAAAGCCTGCGTCACGATCGCCAGTGCCGACGGCGAGCAGATCTGGAGCGTCGTGAACGGCGGCACGCTGTCGGCCGCGCCGCTTGCCTGCGGTCAAGTCCCGCCGGCGGCTAGAGACGTGCTTTGCGGCATCTATACGCGCCTCGATCAGAACGTCACGCCTCCGGCCGCCTGCTCCGTCGTCACCGAGGTGGAAACGCTCGCCGCCAATTACACTCCGGACCGCGACGTCACGACTCTTGACGACTACACCCTCTACACGGGAAACACGCGCCGGGTGATGACGTTCCCCGTCGTCGATGCGCTTAACGCCGGCGCGGCCATGACCGTGCTCGGCTTCCGTCAGTTCCTGATTCAGCCGAATCCGGACGACGTGGTCACAAACCCGGCCGACACCAACGGACGCTTCATCGCACTCTACATCGGGAACAAGGTTCCGCTGAAGCAAGGCGGATTCGGCGGGACGTGCGGCGTCACGAGCGGTCCGGGGAAAGTGGTGTTGCTCCAATGATCTCTCACCGGATACGCTCACGCCGCGGGAACACGATTATCGAGGCGGCCATGATGGTCCCGCTGGTCGTGCTGCTGCTGGTCGGAATGGTGCAGATCGGCAAGATCACTTACGTCTATTACACGGTGAAGAAGACCCTCTACACGCTGGCCCGCTACGTCGCCACGAGGCAGGCCGTGAACTTCTGCAACGATGAAAATGGGGTGATCGCGGCCGCGAAGAGTTTCGCTTTGACGGGAACCACCGACAACTCGGGCACGCCCGTCGTTCCAGGCCTTGCCGCGGACCAGATTCTGGTCAGTATCGAACGCTACGATGCGGACGCGCAACAACTGGGCGCATGCGAGTGCTCATCAACCGGATGCGACACGGCAAACGGCGGCCAGTCGCCCGATTTCCTGGTGGTCTCGATCCCCGACGGCTACGAAGTAACGCCACGGATTCCATTCCTTCGTCTCGATCCCATTCAGCTCAAGCCCGAGGTCCGCGTTCCCTATGGGGGCACATGATGCGGCGCTTTTGGAAAGACACCCGGGGTCAGGCCGCCGTCGAACAGGCGTTGCTCTACGCGGGTCTGGTTCTGCCGCTGACGTTTTCGTTGATCTTTGCCGCGGAGATGCTCTGGGTGTGGCACAGCGCCGTCGATTTTACGCGCGACGGCGTCCGTTACGCCTCCACGCACTGCTGGCAGCCGGGCGGAGATAATGTGCTCACCTACATGCGCACGCACGTGCCAAGAATGATCGACATGGAACAGTTTCAAGGCGGTCAGGCCGAAATCGCCGTGGAATATTTCTCGCGCGACCCGGACACCGGGGCGTTGGCCGCGTTCTCTTGCGACAGTGGCGAGTGCAGCGTGCAGTGCGTCCCGGATACGGTGACGGTTCGCATTACGAATTACCAGTTTCGCCGGTTTGTCAATTTTCTAGGCCTGCCGCCGGTCACGATCCCGGAATTTCAGGTTTCCGCCGCGGTGGAGAGCGCCGGGTGCGACCCGGAAACAGGATCGTGTCTGCCATGACCGAGGCGCGTTCGAGTCAGGCTTTCATCCAAGGGGCTTAATCTCAATGTCGATGTCATTCATGGTCGCCTCGGGCGATGAACATTTCCGCGAAATGGTTCGCGATAACCTCACCAATATTCCAAACGCGAAGCTTGTGGCGGAGTATCTCGAAGTGGCGGCGAACCTCTATATCAGGGTTTTACAGGACCTGGAGCGGAATCCGCACGCCGCGCTGATCGTCGATCTCTCCGGGGATACGGAAGCTTCACTGAAGACGCTCGAAAAGGTGAAGCAGGCCGCGCCCGATCTCTACGTCATCGCGTCGAACTATCACGCCGACGGGGAGACGGTGATCTGGGCCCTGCGTTCCGGGGCTAACGATTTTCTCACGCAGCCGCTTAAGCGCACGGAGTTCCGGGAGGCGATCGGCCGTCTGGAGCGCGCGCCCCGCCGGGCTGCGTCCGGCGAGAGCAAGCTGGGGAAGGTCTACACGTTCGTCGGCACCAAAGGCGGCGTGGGAACGACGGCCCTTGCCACGAACTTCGCAAGCATACTGGCGCAGCGGAAGCAGTCTACGGTGCTGATCGATCTCGATTGGACCGGCAACGACGTCGCCATGCAGCTCGGCGCGACCCCGCAATACACGCTGATGGAAGTGGCCGAGAATTTGAATCGCATGGATCAGACGCTGTTCGAGGGATTCGTCACACGCGATCCGCTGGGCTTCTTCCTGGTGGGGCCGCCCGATTCCTTCGAACACCGGACCACGTTCACGGAGCACATGTTCCGGGAATTCGCCACCTTCCTGGTGGAGAAATACGATTCCATCGTCGTCGATGGCGGGCGCACCATTGCCGATGAGGTGGTGCTCGGAGCGTGCCAAGTCTCGGCCACTGTGTTCCTTGTGACCACGCAGGAGTTTCCCTCCATCCGCAACGCCCAGCGCTACATCGGATACATGATGCGGATGGGCTTCAGCGCGGAGCAGATCAAGGTCGTGGTAAACCGGTATCAGAAAAAGCCCAGCGTGAATTATGCTAGCCTGGAACAGATCCAGCAAACGCTGAACCAGCCGGTCTTCTACGGCATTCCCGACTCCCCCTCAATGTTGGCGGCGGTTAACCGGGCCAGGCCCGTGGTTGCCGACCGGCAGGCTGCACCTGAACTGGATAGAGTACTGCGCGCTTTTGCCGACAAGGCTACCGGCGCCAGGCTGGCCGCCGTGAAGTCGGCCTAGGCGGCCGATGGGACACCAAGGAGAGGGATGGGGACTCGTACACTAGGCAGGCCAGGTTCCGGGGCCGACCGTTGGTTTGAAATTCGGAGCCAGGTACATCACCGGCTCCTCAATTCACTCACGCCGGATCAGCTCAAGACGCTGAACAGGGATGGCGTGCGCGGCCAGATCGGCCTCGTCGTTGAGAAGCTGGTCATCGAGGAAAACATCCCGATGACGCTCGCCGAGCGCGAGCGCGTGATTGAGGAAATCCTCGACGAAGTCTTCGGACTCGGGCCGCTCGAAGCGCTGTTGAAGGATCCAACCATCAGCGACATCCTGGTTAACGGCTTCGAGAACGTGTACATCGAGCGCGGCGGCCGCCTTGTCGAAACCAACGTGCGGTTCAAGGATCAGGCGCACCTGCGGATGATCATCGAGCGCATCGTTTCAAACGTGGGCCGGCGCATCGACGATTCCTCGCCCATTGTGGACGCCCGCCTCGCCGACGGTTCCCGCGTCTGCGCCGTGATTCCGCCGCTCTCGCTGATCGGCCCCGTGATGTCGATCCGCCGCTATGGCAAGAAGGCCCTCTCGACCGACGATTTGCTGAAGAACGAAACGCTCACCAGCGGCATGCTCGATTTCTTCAGCGGGTGCGTCGAGGCGCGTCTCAATATCGTGATCTCGGGCGGTTCGGGGTCGGGCAAGACGACCATGCTCAACACGATGTCGCGCTTCATCCCGGAGGAAGAGCGCATCGTGACCATTGAGGACACGGCCGAGCTGCAGCTTCAGCAGTCGCACGTGGTGCGGCTTGAAACCAGGCCGCCGAATATCGAAGGAGCCGGCGCCATCACGCAGCGGGATCTGGTCATCAACTCCCTCCGAATGCGGCCCGACCGGATCGTGGTCGGCGAGTCGCGCGGGCCGGAAGCATTGGATATGCTGCAGGCCATGAATACGGGCCACGACGGTTCGATGACCACGGTACACGCGAACTCGGCGCGCGACGCCTTCTCCCGTCTCGAAACCATGGTGATGATGGCGAGCGCGCACGTTCCCGATAAAGTGATTCGTCAGCAGCTCGCCTCGGCCATTCATCTGGTCGTGCACCTGGCGCGGCTTACCGATGGCGCGCGGCGCGTCACCGGCGTCGCCGAAGTGCTGGGCGTCGAGGGGGAACACGTCGAGATGCAGGACATATTCGAGTTCGAGCGAAGCGGCATCAGCCCGCGCGGCAAGGTGGTCGGAAAGATGCGCGGCACGGGGAACATGCCCATCTGCCTCGACAGGTTGAAGGCGTACGGCATTCATCTTTCGCCGTCGATTTTCCGCGAAACGCATGAAATAAAGGATAAGTAATGTTTCTCTTCTCCCTCATCATGTTTTCAGCCGTGTTGTTCGGCGCCGGCTACTACGTGTGGCAAGTGCCGCGGCAGGCGGCGCAACAGGCGCTTCAGGTCCGCCTGCGCGACTTGCGGACGAATACGCGGACGACGCGCGCGAAGGCCCAGGGAAGCGACCTGGTCCGGACGGAGAAGCGGGGGAATTTTGCATTTCTGGGCGATTTCGTGGAATGGGTCGGCGTGTTGCGGCGTCTTGAGGACTACATCCGGCAGGCGAATCTGAAGTACCGCGCGGCCGACGTATTCGCGTTGTGTCTCGCTTTGGGCATCGGCAGTTTTTTGTTTTTCGGATTGCTCGGCATGAGCAACCTCGCGCTGCGCACGGTTTTCGCGGCCGGCCTGGGCTTGGCGCCGGTAGCTTACATCGCGAGGGTGCGGACCGCCAGACTGAAAAAGTTCGAGGACAATCTTCCCGACGCGATCGACCTATTCACGCGAACCATGCGGGCCGGACACAATATCCACAGCGGCTTGGAAACGATCGCCACCGAAACGGTCGATCCGGTGAAGATGGAGTTTAAGAAGCTGATGGAGGAGCTGGCGCTTGGCTCGCAAATCGAGCCGGCGCTGCACAATCTTGGGAAGCGCGTGCCTCTCATCGACTTGAAGTTTTTCATTACCGCTCTGATCCTGCAGCGGCAAACGGGCGCGAACATGGTCAGCGTGCTGGAGAATCTGGCCCTGCTCGTTCGCGAGCGCCTGAACATGGCCGCGAAGATGCAGGCCCACACCGCCCAGCAGCGGTTCTCGGCGGGACTGCTCTGCGCTCTTCCCCTTGTAGTGGGGATTGGATTCTGGTTCCTGAAACCGGAATACATGCGGCTGTTGTACACCGACCCGACGGGCAGCAAGTTCCTTACGTACGCGATTTGTTCGGAGATCACGGGAATATTCGTTATCAGGAAGTTTGCGAATATCAAATTCTGAAGCGGGACAGGCCTCCAGGCCTGTCTTTTGGGGAGCGCGGAGTCATCAATGCCAGGCATACTATTCTTCTTTCTCATCGCGTTTACCACCATGGCCGCTTTGCTCTGGAGCGGGTTCATGCTTCTTTCGAACCGCGAGGACCCGCTGGCGGACCGGCTCGAAGAGTTACAATCGAACGCCATGATCACCGCCAGCCGCGTCGCGCGCCGCAAGGGCGGCGGATTTCTGAACGGCTTCCTCTATGCGGTTAGCCTCGTGCCCGGAGGCGACGACTGGCTGCGCGACCACGAAAAGGAACTGAACCAGGCGGGCGTTCGCAAGCCGTATGCGCTGGGAGTTTACTCACTTTTCCATGTTACCTTCCTGCTCGCGCTGCTTGGCGGCATGGCCTGGTTTCAGCGGAACGGCGATTTCCTATCCATCCTTGGCGGCATGGTGGCGGCTCTTGTGCTGGGCTTTCTGCTGCCTCAACAGATTCTTCACCGTCTGGTCAGGCGATATCGCACGCGGCTCCAGGACGCGCTGCCGGATACGGTCGACATGCTGGGTATCGTGCTTGGCACCGGACTGGCGCTCGATCAGGCGATGTCGCGGGTGAGCGAAGAAATGCAGCACATTTATCCCGAGCTCGCGAGCGAATTCGCCACCGTGACGATGTCGGTGAGGGCCGGGCAGGAGCGCGGCATTGCATTCCAGCAACTGGTCCGCCGCACGGGTATTGAGGACATCAAATCGCTCTCCGCGATGATCATCCAGAGCGAGAGATTCGGCACCAGCCTCTCTCAGGCCCTGAAAGTTTACGCCGACGCCCTGCGAATGAGACGCCGCCTGCGCGCCGAAGCCGCGATCGGAAGGGCCGGCATCAAGATGCTTTTCCCGATCGTGATCTTCATTCTGCCGGTGCTTTTTGTTATTACGCTCGTGCCGGGAATGCTGAGCGTGATGCGGGACATGCAGATCATCGGCGCGCCCAGGTAGGCCGCTCAGGGCCTGTCACGAAATAACCGAGTGCGCGGCACGAAGGCAGGGTCGAAAAACCAACCTAACCCCATGAAAATACGAGAGCCCAAAAAAGCGAAGCTCGGGCCAAGCCTGCATTTGCCGCCTTTGGTTTTTCATGAAGTTTCGCGGGCCGTAGGCCCTCCCCAACAGGCGACGAACACCGATCGCCTGCCCCACCTTGACTCAGTGCAGCCGTTCGCCCTCGTGGTTGTCCAGGAAATCGCGGTCGATGGCCTTGCGGCCGCGGAAACCCTCTTCGATGCCGTGCCAGAACCGGATGCCCCGCTCGCCGAACTTCCAGCACAGGTACACTTCTTCGCCGCGAAACAAAGTCGGGAAGTCGATCAACCCGATGTCGAGATCCTTGATGAGAACGCCGAGAGTCAGAATCTCTTCGATCGCTCCCTTCAGCCTCTCCGCGCTTGAATCGCGCCGCGCACGGTCATCCATGATCGCTCCGCGATCGACGAAGCTTCCGCCCGCCATTGTCACGCGCCGCGCCACGGATTGGATGGATTCCTCGGCCTCGTCGTAACGCCTCCTCTGCTCGAGCGCCTCGCGTAACGACCGTTCGACCTCCGGCAGCAGACTTTCGGCTTCCTCGAGCGTGAATCGCCTTGACATCGGCGGCGTCAGATTCCCGACACCTGCACCGACATCGAGCGGCTTCGCGGCCCGTCGAACTCCGCCAGAACGATGCTCTGCCAGGTCCCGAGCAGAACCGCCGAATTGCGTACCTGAAGGTAGAGACTCTGCCCCATCATCATCCCGCGCAGATGTGAATCGGCGTTCTTGCGCTCGCAATCCGAAACCGCCGGGTCGTTGTGCCGCCACTCCTCTTCGCGGACGACGATGCGGCTCAGAAACGTGCGGACGTCCTCAAGCAGCGCATCCTGCCACTCGTTGATGAAGACCGCCGTCGTGGTGTGCAGGGACTGCATATGAACGATCCCGTCGCGAATCCCGCTTTTCTTCACGATGTCGTTGATGCGGTCCGTGATGTTGATCAACTCCATGCGGTCGCTTGTGATCCAGTCGACAACGCGGTTGAAGATCTTGTACGCCCCGGCCGTTCCAGTTCCGTTCATTTGTCCGGTTTCCGCTTCCATTCCGATTGCCCCCTCGCCTCTCAGATTGCATCCGATATCAGCGCGAACGCCGCTTCTTCCGTCCCGCCGGTCTTGCCGTGCGGCGGCGTACCATAGTGCGCGGCAACGTAGTCGTCCAGCATTACGATGAACTCCGCGACGATCCCGTCCCCTCGCAGCGTCGTCACGAGCCGCCCGTCCACATAGACCGGAGCGACCGGTTCTTCAAACGTGCCCGGCAGAGAAATTCCCAGATTCGCGTGCTTCGATTCTCCCGGTCCATTCACCACGCACCCCATCACCGCAACCTTCATCGATTCGACGCCTGGGTGGCCGGCCTTCCAGACGGGCATCCGCTCCCGCAGATAGGTCTGAATCCGGTCCGCCATGTCCTGGAAGAACGTGCTCGTTGTGCGTCCGCAGCCCGGGCATGCGGTCACCTGGGGCGTGAAGCTTCGAATTCCCAGCGACTGCAGAATCTGCTGGCTCACGACTACCTCTTCCGCCCGATCGCCGTTCGGCAGCGGTGTGAGCGAGGCGCGAATCGTATCGCCGATTCCTTCCTGCAACAGGACCGAAAGGGCCGCCGTGGTGGCCACGACGCCCTTCGACCCGAGACCCGCTTCCGTCAGCCCCAGGTGCAGAGCATAGCCGCACCGGGCCGCCATCATGCGGTAGGCGTCGATCAAATCCTGTACGCCGCTCACCTTTGCGCTGAGGATAATCCGGTCGTGCGGAAGGCCGTACTGTTCGGCGGCCGCGGCTGAGAGGAGCGCGCTCGCGACGATGGCGTCGAGCGTTACCTCGCGCGCCTCCTTCGGCTCGGCGAGCTTCGAGTTCTCGTCCATCATGCGAGTGAGCAGCGATTGATCGAGCGAGCCCCAGTTGACGCCGATGCGCACGGGCTTCCCGAATTCGACCGCCGCCTCGATCATGGTGCGGAAGTTGTCGTCGTGCTTCTTTCCGATATTGACGTTGCCCGGATTGATGCGGTATTTCGCGAGCGCCCGCGCGCATTCCGGATACTTCTTCAGCAGGATGTGGCCGTTGTAGTGAAAATCGCCGATGACCGGGACGCGCACGCCGAACTTATCGAGCGTTTCGACGATCTTCGGCACGGCCGCCGCGGCCTGATCGGTGTTGACCGTGACGCGGACCAGCTCCGATCCGGCGCGTGCCAGGGCCATGACCTGATTGACGGTGGAACCCGTATCCGCCGTGTCCGTGTTCGTCATCGACTGGACGGCGATCGGATACTCGCCGCCGATCCGCACGCCCGCCACGTCCACTACCGCCGCCTTCCGGCGCGCGATTACCGCCATGCCACCTCCACGAACGTTGATTTTACCATTTGTGGTTCGGTAGGATGGAGAACCATGAATCGGATGCGCGTCTTCTCCCTGTGCGGTTTCGCCGGTCTTGCCGGTCTCGCCTTTTTCGCCTCCCGCGGGGACGCCCAGCCGGAGACCACCCGCCCCATCGCCGCAGGCGTCTGGTTTCGCGAGGGCGACCTGAAGACTTACGGCCATTGCAACAACATCATCATCGAGATGAAGGACTATCTGATCGTGGTGGACGCCAACTTCCCAAGCGGGGCGCGTCTCGCGCTTGCCGACGCGAAGAAAGTGTCTTCGAAGCCCGTCAAGTATGTCTTCGACACGCACCATCATGGCGACCACGCCTATGGCAACGCTGTCTGGACGGAGGCCGGGGCGACTACTTTGGCCTACAAAGGCGTGGCGGAAGAAATGAAGCGCTACGAGCCGGCGCGGTGGCAGGAAGCGGCGAAAACGCGCAAGGACGTGGGCGATCTGAAGCGCGATACCGCCGAACCGCCGAAGCAAACCTTCGACGGGAAGAAATTCGTGCTGAAAGACGAAACCCGCACCGTGGAATTTCACTTCTTCGGATGGGCGCACACGCGCGGCGACGGTTTCGTTTACCTCCCGAAGGAGGAGATTCTGTGCACCGGCGATGCGGTGGTCAACGGCCCGTACAACTACACGGGGGACGGCAACATCGGCAACTGGCCGAATGTGGTGAAGGCCGCGCAGAAGTTGAAGGTGAAGCATCTGTTGCCGGCCCACGGCGTTCCGGGAGGCCCTGAAATACTTGAAGGCGAGAAGCAGTTCATGCTCGCGCTGCACAAGACGGTCGCGGACGCGATCAAGAACGGCAAGAAGATGGAAGATCTGGTCACGATGGACGGGAAGACTCCGAAGTCCACGTCCGTGAAGCTACCGGACAGCGTGAAGAACTGGGTCGGCGACTTCCTGCCGGCGCAGGTGCACGACGCCTACGAAGAGATCACGCAGAAGAAGCCCCACGGCGATATCGCACACTAGGGAGTTTGGGCTGAGGGGAAGCCTGTCTCCGCATGAGCACAGTGGTCGTCTAGCCGACGGTTAGCCGAAGGGACGGGAGTAAAACGGGAGGGAACGCACGCCCGGGCATCTCGAAGTACCAAGAAGGTACGCAGTGTTTGCCGGACGGGCGGGCCGCGCAATCCCGACCGACGGCGTTCCACCACAGCGTTTCACTAGAACGTTCCCTGATTGATTTGTTTCCCGTTATGCTCGTCCACCACGGCGGCGCGCACTATTCCCTCAAGCATTGGTGTCGAGGCGCTTCGCACGAGCCACGGGCTCCGGCTCACGAGATCGCGATTCACTGCCGTCGACCGGCTGATGGTGGGCCGGCGACCGCGACTCTATGCCGATCCTTGCTGCCATGATTTCAGAACGGATTCGGACAGGATCGTGGGAACATGAAGACTGTGAAGCTGGTCTTCTTATTGCTACTGAGCGCCGGAGCGGCGTGCGCCGCCGAATGGGAAGCAATACAGCGCATCCCGCCCGACCAAAGGATCGAGGTCACGACACGGAACGGGACGCGCCTGCATGCCGCCTTCGTGTCGGCGACCGGCGAGGCGCTGGTGGTGCGGGAAAAGCCCGGCGAGCGGTCGATCGCGAGGACCGAGATTCGCCAGGTGCGAGTCGCCGATCCGGCCCGCCGCGTGCGAAGAGGCTTAATCCGGACGGCAGTGGGCGCGGGTGTGGGCGTGGCCCTCGGATGGGCCATATGCCCCCATTGCGCTAGCGAGGGAAGCGGCTATAAGTTCGTCGGACCGGGCCTGGCGATCGGAGCGGGCCTCGGCGCGCTAGGTTTCCTGCCCGTGCCCTACCGGACGGTCTACAAGAGCAAGTAGCTTGATCCGTTTCGGGGCGCAGAGTCCATCCCGATCTCGCTGGCGAAGGTACCGGCGGCCCTGTTGCTTCCGATGGTGCGGCTGTCCTCCACCCTCGGCCGAGCAGCTTGGGCGCCGCAACCCTAATTTCGGCCTTATTGTTCCATTGATATGGTCCCGATATTTGTTGGTAAACTCTTGCATGGCGTCCTCCTTCCGGCCTTGTGCCGACGATTGGATCTCAGCGACACGGTAGTGCAGAGGCGTCGCTTGGGCTGGCAGGAAGAGTCGACGATTTGCCCCGAGGAACCGGCGGGATAGTTGTCAACAGCTCCCTGATTCCGAATCCGGTCCGGGACTCCTACAGGCCCCCTCGGGCGTCCGCTAAACTTCCAAGATGGCCTTACGCAGTTCACCGGGGCGTCGCTTTTCCATTCTTCCAAGCAGCAGGTCGTCGCGAGAGAAGCGCCCTCCGCGCGATTTCAACCGCGCTAGAGGGCTTGCGCCGACTGCTTCCGGAGCTATCTACCTGGCTGGAAGTTGGAACTTTCTACTTGGCTCCGACATCCTGGCGCGGCAACCCTTGACTTGGATTTGCAATCCTGATAGCGTCCCTACCAGGAAAGGGGCCTACATGCTCACTCTTCATGGTCGAGTACACCTGATTCTGCTCGCCTCCGCGTCGTTGCCGCTCGGCGCGCAAAACCTGGCTGAAATTACCGGAGCGGTCTCCGACGCCTCGGGCGCAGTGATGGCCGGCGCAGCCGTAACCGCCGTGAGCGCCGCAACCAACCAGGTCCGCAGCGCCACCACCAACGAAACCGGCATCTATTCCCTGCCTTATCTGGTGCCGGGCGCCTACGACCTGCGTGTCGAGAGTTCCGGATTCAAGACCGCTACCCGTAAGGGCGTTGAGATCCAGGTCGGCTCCGTCGCCCGCATCGACTTCAAACTCGAAGTCGGCGACGTCACCCAGCAGGTAGAAGTCACCGGCGGAGCTCCGCTGCTGAATACAGAGACGGCCGCGCTCGGCACCGTCATCGAGAACCGCCGCATCGTGGACCTTCCGCTAAACGGGCGCAACTACCTGCAACTGGTCACGCTGAGCCCGAACGTCACCACCGAGGGCGGCGCGGGAGGGGCGGGAGGCTTGCAGGGCGGGGCGCGCAGCGGCACTTCTCTCTCGATCGCCGGCCAGCGGCTCGAATATAACCGCTACACTCTCGACGGCGTCGAAAACACCGATCCCAATTTCAACTCCTATATCATTCAGCCCTCCATCGACGCTCTTCAGGAATTCAAAGTTCAAACCGGCATCTACTCGGCCGAGTTCGGCCGCGGCGCGTCTCAGATCAACGTGACCACCAAATCCGGCACGAACCGGTATCACGGCGCGGCGTTCGAATTCCTCCGCAACTCCTCTCTCGACGCCCGCCAGTGGCTGCAATCGCAAGGCCAAAAGAACCCGTTCCGCCGCAACCAGTACGGCTTCACAGTCGGCGGCCCGGTCCGGATTCCCAAGCTCTTCAATGGGAAGGACCGGCTCTTCTTCCTCTCGAATTTCGAGCAGAACCGGGATCGCACCACCTCGCAGGCGAGAGCCAACGTCCCAAACGACGCCATGCGCGACGGTGATTTCTCGGGACAGGCGCGAGCCATTTTCGATCCGCTATCCCGCACCTTTAATGCGGCCGGAGTGGCTGTCGGCGCGACGGCGTTCGCCGGAAACGCGGTCCCGCGCTCGCGGTTGAATCCGGTATCGATCCGCCTGCTCGAGTTCTATCCGGCGGCGACGGTTCCGGGCAACAACCTGGTAAGCAATTTCTCCCGCAACGCCAAATCGTCCCTCGACAACAGCCAGTTCAACCAGCGCGTCGACTGGATCGAGAACGGCAAGTCGAGCTGGTACGGACGCTTCAGTTGGGGCGACGATCTGCAATTGTCGAGCGGCGCAATCCTCAGCGACTCGACGCAGACTGCCACCACCGTCCGGCAGGCGATGGTGTCGAACACGCGGATACTCACGCAGTCCACCGTGAACGAAGCCCGCTTCGCATGGAATGAGTTCTTCAACGACCTCGTCGGATATTACGCAAACACGCGGGACGTCGAGGCGGAGCTCAAGATTCCGGGCTTGTTCGCGGCCAGCCCGCTAGCCTACGGAGTTCCGGCCATCGGCCTCGGAGGCGGCGTCGCGGGCTTTGGCGGAGTCACGCCGTGGGTCACGCGCAACCACACGTTCCAACTCATGGACAACTTGTCCATAATCCGCGGCCGGCACTCCATCAAAATGGGAGGCGAAGTCCGGCGCGACCGCTATAACCAGTTCGGCAACCAGAAGGCTACCGGCGAGTTTCTCTTCGACGGCCAGGCCACCTTCAATCCCGCCAGCCGTGGAACTACCGGTTTTATCTTCGCCGACTTCATGCTCGGCGAGACGTCCTCGGCCGCGCGCGTGGTGGCGATGGCGAACGGCATGCTGCGCCGCAGCTCGTACTATGCCTATATTCAGGACGATTGGAAAGTCACGAGCAAGCTGACCGTGAACGTCGGCTTGCGCTACGAAAACCCGCGCCCGTGGTACGACAAGTACCGCGGCATCATGAACGTGAAATTGTTCGACCCCGGCGTCGGCCCGAACGGCTTCCTCCCGGGCTCGAAGCTCCCGATCATCACGCGGCCGGGCGACGGCGATTTCTATCAGGGTCTGAACTTCCATTTCGCGGACGGACAATTAACCCAGGCAGGCGACCAGTTCATGGGCCGGAGCACGGTGAACCCGGATAACAACAACTTCGCCCCGAGGCTCGGTATTTCCTATAGCCCGACCGGCCGCTGGACGTTCCGCCTGGGCGCCGGTCTCTTCTACGTCCAGGATGCGGGCAACCCCGTGTTCGATATGGCCCGGAACCAGGGCGGACGCGATCTGTTCATCACCAACATCGAGCAGCGCAACGCGAGCATGAGCGACCCGTGGGCAGCCGAGCGCGCCAGCGCGTCATGCACCGGCTGGGCCGGCACATGTCTTGTCGGACCGCAGATTCTCGCCAACATTCAAGGCGCGCGCACGCCCTACGTCACCCAGTGGCTGTTCAACATCCAGCGTGAGCTGACACAGAATCTCGTCCTCGAGGTTGGGTATCAGGGAAACGAAGGACATAAGCTGCCCAGGTTCCGGATCTTCAACCAGCCGATATTGAAGACCGGCCCAACCGATACACGTACGGTTGCACAGCGTACGCCGTGGCCGGCGTACGGCCGCCTCCAGGAAGTCGACGGCCTGGATAACTCGAATTACCACGCCGCGAGCGGGAAGCTGACGCAGCGGTTCCACAAGGGCATGACGTACATGATCGGGTTTACGTGGTCGAAGGCCATTGATGGCGGCAGCGCCATTCGCACGAACTCGGGCGACACGCTTTGGCCGGTGAACGCCTACAATCTCAGAGCCGAGAGGGGGCCGTCACAGTTCAACGTGGGCCGTCGCTTCGTCGCCTCCTACGTTTGGGAGCTGCCGTTCGGAACGGGCAAGCCGTTCGCGGATCAGGGTGTACTCGCGAAGATCGCCGGGGGCTGGCAGCTCGGCGGCATCGTGACTCTGGCCGATGGCGCGCCCGTCAACGTGGCGCAACTGGGAGATACGGCGGCGCTCAATACCCTGGGCAACCAGCCGGATGCGACGGGCATCAGCCCGATACCCGCGAACCGGTCCGCAGCTCAGTTCTGGAACATCGCGGCAATCAACGTGACCAGCCCGGAGTTAAGCTTCCGGACGGGCAACATGGGCAGAAATACTCTGGTAAGGCCCGGAACCCGCTCGGGGGATCTATCGCTCGCCCGGAACGTTGCGATACACGAAAGCCACACCCTCAACTTCCGGTTTGAGGCGTTCAATGCCGCCAATCATCCGAACTGGAACGCGCCAAACTCCGACGCCAGAAGCCCCGCGACGTTCGGCGTGATCACCTCGGCGAGGACGATGCGGCAGTTGCAGTTCGCTCTGAAATACATATTCTAAAGGGAGAGGAAATTCGACATGCGACTTGCGGCTGCCGCGGTAGCGATGGGAGTGCTGGCGGGCCTGGCTCACGCCCAGGACCGGCCGAACGGTTTGACCGGCAAGGAGAAAAGCGAAGGCTGGATTCTCTTGTTCGACGGCAAGAGCCTGAACGGCTGGGAGCCGCACGCGGGTGGCGACTTCAAGGTTGAAAACGGAGCGATCTCCTGCCCGGGAACGACCGCGGGTTGGATCGGCACGTCACAGACATTTTCGAACTACGTTCTGAAGCTGGAGTTCCGCGGCGCGGCCAAAGTGAACAGCGGCGTCTTCCTGCGGTCGGAGAAAGAAGGGCAGCCGCACATCACTGGATATGAGCTGCAGATCTGGGATTACCAGCCCGCCGGTTACAACACGGGAAGCCTCGTCGGCTCGGCCAAAGCGCCCGAGACGAAAATTCTCGCCGATCAATGGAACCGCTATGAAATCACGGCCGAGGGCGACCGCTTCGTTATTGCGCTGAACGGTAAGCCGCTGCTCGACGCGCGCGATTCCAAGCACGCCGCCGGTGTGATCGGCTTTCAGTGCCAGAAGGACAACCCGATCCAGTTCCGCTCGATCAAGGTACGTCCAATCAAGAAGTAAAATGGTCGTCGGGATAATCAGGAGACTTATGTTCAAGAAACGGCTTGCAGGGACGTTCGCGGGACTCGCCGCGGTCCTAACAATCGCGCCGCCCGTGCATGGGCAGATCGTCACGCTTTCAAGGGAGCAGATGATCAAGTATACGGCGCAGAACCCATATGAGCGCTTCCCGGATGGAAGGCCAAAGGTGCCGGATGCGCTGCTTGAGAAAGTCAAGGGGATGTCGGCGGAAGAGGTGATCGCGATTGCCCGCCGCGGATTTCCGAACCAATACGCGGACGGCTTCCGCATCCTCAGTCCGGGCAAGCCCATGGTGGGGCGCGCGATGACGCTGCAGCTTATGCCGAGCCGGCCGGATGTCGGGGACGTCGATCAGGCGGAGCGAAGGGCGAAGGGCCAGGGACGGCTTTCCCATCAGACCGCGCTCGACATGCTTCAGTTGAACGACGTGTTCGTGGTGGACGCTTTCGGGAACTTGAACGCGGGCGGCATCGTAGGCGACAACCTCGCTTACTATGTCTGGAAGACCACCAAGGCCGGCTTCGTCATCGATGGCGCGATCCGCGACCTTACCGGCATCGCTACCTTCGGCATGGGCGGATATTACCGCGGCGCAGTGCCCCCCGCGATCAATAACGTCATGGTGACCGGGATCAACGTTCCGGTCCGCATCGGCCACACCACCGTGCTGCCGGGCGACGTCGTGCTGGGCGATCGCGAAGGCGTGTACTTCATTCCGCCGCATCTGGTGCAGGAAATACTCGACGAAGCGGAGATCACGCACGTTCACGATGAATGGACGAAAAGGAAGTTCGACGAGGGCAAATACAAATCGAGCGAGATCTACGGACGTCCGTCGGATCCGGCACTCATTAAAGAGTACGAAGCCTATCTAAAACAGAAGATCGGTCCGGCGGCGTACGAAGGGTACCAGAGGAGGAGCCAGCAGCAGCGCCCGCCGCAGGGCCCGCCGCAGGGCCGACCACGCTAAGGCCGGCCGCAATAGTGAGTGTGGTTCCGGGAGCGGCGGCCGAGGCTCCCAAGCCGAAGTGAATCAACCGGCAGCCATTGAACATGCCCGATCGCACGGCGGCGCGCCGGGTAGTTTCGAGCGCGGCGTGAAAGACGCACAAAGCGTTCGCCGGCTACATCGGGGACGACATGCGCCGCAGGCGCGTGGGATCGACGATCTTGAGGTCTTCGCCGGCGGGCCCCGCGCGAGGACACCAATGGCCGGCAAAAGCGGGTGATGGATTAGGTTCCGGCGGTCCAGCGAGCCACCGCGATCCCCGCCGATAGCGTCGCCGTCATGGAAACCGATCGCGGCAAGAGCTATAATTCGATCGGCTTGCAGGGAGCGGCCTTGAGGGGGCGCGATACGGCCTGCGATCTCGTCCCATGGAAATTGCAGTGCGTTCCCTACTTGAAGCTGAAGCTTTCACCCAGGTAGACGCGTTTCACCTCGGCGTCCCGGCCAAGGGCCTCGGGACTGCCCGCGCGGAAAATCCTGCCACTATTGATAATGTAGGCGCGATCGGTCACGGCCAGCGTCTCGCGCACGTTGTGGTCGGTGACGAGAATACCGATGCCGGAGCGTTTGAGGTCGAAGATAATGCGCTGGATTTCGAGCACCTGAATCGGGTCGATACCGGAAAACGGTTCATCGAGCAGCAGGAAATTCGGATTGATCACAAGCGAGCGCGCGATTTCGACGCGGCGCCGCTCGCCTCCCGAGAGCATATAACCCTTGCTGAGCCGGACCGTATCGAGTCCGAGTTTTTCAAGCAGGCTTTCCAGGCGATTCCGGCGCTCGCGGCCGCTAATACCAAGCGTTTCGAGAATTGCCAGAAGATTTCCCTCCACGGTCAGCTTGCGGAAGACGGACGGCTCCTGCGGCAAGTAGCTGATTCCGCGGCGCGCGCGCTGGTACATCGGCAGGGGAGTGATGTCCTCGTTGTCGAGCAGAACCGTGCCGGAATCGGGCGGAATTAAGCCCACAATCATGTAAAAAGACGTCGTTTTTCCCGCGCCATTAGGTCCGAGCAGGCCGACGACTTCGCCCTCCTCGACGTGGACCGAGACGTCGTCCACCACTTTACGTCCGCGATATGTTTTGGAGATTTCCCGCGTCTCGAGTTTTCGCATGTCTTCCGGTGGCTGAGGGGCGTCTATTTCCTTCGAAGCAGCTTGCTGTTTGCGCGTTGTTCGGGGAGACCGTTTACAAGCAGCCTATCATCGCCTGAAAACCAGGTCAATTCCGTTCCGCGGGTGCGGCCTCGCAGACTGTCGACCAGAGTGGGGTCGCCGCCTCTCAGAATCACTTTTTCTTCGTCCACGTAATATTCCGCGTGCTCGCTCGTGCCTTTGCGGGCGCGGCCGGGCGCTTCCTGATCGATCACGACTCCGGTGTCCGCAAACGCTTTTTCGAGACGCGATTCCGAATCGGCTTCGGCGAGATACGCTCGAATACTCGCGGCTTTCACTTGAATTCCGGGCGAATTCAGAACTGCGCCGCCGCTATAATGCGCCAGCCGCGCGGCGTCCGTGTACGTCATTTCCCCGGCGCGGACGGTTGTAAAACTCCTGGTCTTGGCCCCTGCTCTGTTGTCCTCAAGTTCGGTGAACACGCGGCGGTGGGCGGCAAGACGGCGATTCTTCCGGTCTACTTCCACCTCGTCGGCCTTGATGCGGTTCCCTCCCTGCCATAAGACAGCGTTGCCGATGTAGTGAATGAGCGTGTTGTTCTCCCGCGACGTCATGCGGTCGGCGGTCGCCTGGACTGGCTCTTCGCCATCCAGCAAGCCGGCGGCCTTCCCGCCATCGGGCTTGCCCGGCTTCTCGGGCGACCGGCTGGATGCGACGTGCCCGCGGGCGTCGAAATTTCCGGTTCGTTGATCGAGCAGGATCAGATCGGCGGCGGTGGATCCGGCATCATCCCACATTCGCGCGGCGTTCTCGAGCGTAATTCGGTTCGCGCCCGATTCAAGGAGGCCGCGCCCGGCTTTCGCTCTTCTTGCGCCTTCCCGATAAGTGAAGTTTTCGCGCTGCTCCATGCGCTGAATCTGGCCGGATGCGTCGAAACTCGCGTCGAGATGAACGCTGGACGTGGAGGATTCGGACGGCTGGGGCCGGCCCGCCGGCGCGGGAGGCGGAAACGTCCGCGTCACCACATTGACCGAACGGAAGGACTGAATGCGGTTACCGGGTCCGTAGGCGATCCACATCTTGTCTCCATCCAGTTCGCGGCGCGGCTGATCCGCGCGGCTGGGCAGAAACTCGAGCCGTCCCTTCGACTCGGTTTCGACGGATTCGATCTCCTTCCCCCCCGGCCGCATTTTCAGCGAGACCACCTCGCTTTTCAGGATTCGCGCGGGCGGCAGCGGCTGCGCGCCTAGCGGCTTCGATTCGATCACGCTACCGCCCGCCGCGTGAACGGTCTTCAGCGCGTTCGAGTCGTCGAAGGCAAGATCCACCCTGCGCGAACCGACCGTCGTCACCGCCGAATCCGAGCGTGAGGTCAGATGCGCATTCGGTTCTCCGGTGACGGACTCGACTTCACCCGACCCGGAGAATTCCACGAGCAGGCGGTCGGCGGAATACTCAACCGATCGCTTCGGCTCCGTGTCCGAGCCCTTCCCGTTCTTTGCATCGACGCGGCGCACGGCGCCGTCCTCAAGCGTCACGAGCGTCTCCGCGCCTTCGATGATGGACGCTTCCCTCGTGAGCCGCGCCCATGGAGTTAGAACGACGGCGGCGGCGGGCTCGCGGTAAAGCAATTCACCGGCTTCGATCTTCATCGGCTTGGCCCCGGGCTTCGGGCTCTTCCAGTTGAGCAGGACTTGGCTTAGCATGCGAAGTTCCCGGGTTGACGGATCGTAAGAGGCTCCGGTGGCCTTGCCGTTGCCGTTCTCGAAAACGAAGCTCGCGGCACGGTCGGTGGAGGCGCGGCCCGTCTTGCTGTCAAACGTGATGCCGGTGGATTGTATCGACACGAGCCGGTGTTTGGAAGCGCCCTCGGCGGGAACTCCGAGCGTTATCTCGACATCGCCATCGGAGTAAAGGACCCCCTCGGCCTGCCGGAATTCGGCGCGGGCGCTCGTGACGAGATCGAACTGATCCCCTTCCTTATGGAAGATGCGCAGGCGCACGCCCTCGAGTTCGAAACGCGAAGCATCCTTCAGTTGACGGAAGTTTTTGGCGCGAATGTCCACGATGGTGCGGCCGTCTTGCGACTTCGACCACTGCCAATCTTCGGCGGAACCGCTAAGTAAGGGGGAGAGGGCGTCTGGCGCGATGGGGGAGCTCGCGCGGATCACCCTCCTCTGGCTGAGGTAGGTGAAGGCGACGAAGCCCGCGATCGCGAGAATGGCTAATAAGA
This sequence comes from Candidatus Sulfopaludibacter sp. SbA3, assembly GCA_945893365.1. GTDB lineage: Bacteria > Acidobacteriota > Terriglobia > Bryobacterales > Bryobacteraceae > SYKU01. Next base: position 26,153 of record CAMDED010000050.1, read on the forward strand.
GAAGCGATCGCGCTCCGCGCATACCTTAACCACTATACCAAGGCCCGCTTTTCCGATCCTTGGGGGCGGGGGCAATCGGACCGGTCAATCGGCCGCGCGCGAGTTGCGCTTGGCTCGCGGCGCCACGGCGCGCGCCGCACCGCGGAGCGCGAGCCGACTCCCGCCTCATGAGTAGATATTCTTTCGATCTACAGCCAATCGGCTTCCCGGAGGCCCGTGTTCTTAGGAGCGAGGCTTCACTAGAATGGCTTCTGAGGTAGAATAGGGTATGGCCAGGAAGATCCGATCCGGCAACCGCGGCGATATGCTGCTGGGAACGCTCGACATGCTGATTCTCAAAACTCTGCTGCCTGGCCCAGCTCACGGACATACGATCGCCCACGCGATCGAGAGGACATCGGACGAGGTGCTCCAGGTCGAACACGGTTCGCTCTACCCCGCCCTTCATCGTCTCGAGGACCAAGGTCTGATCGCGTCGTTCTGGGGAACGTCCGAGAATAATCGCAAGGCGAAATACTACCGCATGACGCCCGGCGGCAAGAAGCACTTGATGGTGGAGCGTAGCCGATGGCAGTCGCTCGTCGAAGCCGTCGCACGCGTGCTCGGACCGGTCACGGAGTTGCGCGAATGAAATGGCGGCGATTCCGGCAGCGGCAACGCCAAGACGGAGAACTTACGCGGGAGATCGAGTCCTATCTCGCCCACGAGATCGACGACAACCTCCTGCGCGGCATGGATTCGGACGAAGCGCGTCATGCGGCGCGGCGGCGGCTGGGAAACGCGACTTCGGTGAAAGAGGCGGTCTACGAGATGAACAGCTTCAATCCAATCGAAACGCTTTGGCGGGACGTCGCGCACGGTCTCCGCCAACTTCGCAGGAATCCGGGTTTCGCCTGTGCGGGGATTCTCATAATGGCGCTCGGTATCGCGGCGACTACGGTAATCTTCTCGATCGCCTACGGCGTCCTTCTGCGCGATCTGCCCTACGATGAACCCGGCCGTCTGGTCGCCCTGGGGTCCTCCTTGCGCGAGTCCGGCTTGCAGCGAGCCTACGCCGGCGCGGCCGACTATTTCGACTGGCGCGGGCGGCAACAGGTGTTTGAGGACTTGGCGTTGACGCGCCCCGTCGCGAACTACAATCTGACGGGCATTGGGGAGCCGGAACGTCTCCAGGGGGCGCGCGCGACAGCCAGCCTGTTTTCCACACTCCGCGCAACGCCTCTGATGGGGCGGACGTACACCGAGGAGGAGCAACTCGATCCGGGGACGGCGTCGAGCGTCGCAATACTGAGTTATGGACTATGGCAGCGCCGATTCGGGGGCGACCCGGCCATCATCGGGCGCAAGATCCTCCTGAACGGGCAGCCTCATGAGGTTCTCGGCGTTATGCCTCCCGGCTTCCAATATCCAGCCCGCGAATTCGAGCTTTGGACACCGCTATACATCCCACCACCGGCGCTTAAGGATCGTCTCGACTACAGCTATCTCTCGGTCGCTCGGCTGAAGTCCGGCGTGACGCTCGACCAGGCGCGCGCTCACATGACCGTGCTTGCCGCGAATCTCGCGCGCGAGTATCCGGCAACCAACAAGGGCGCCCGCGTCATTGTAGGTGCGATGCTCAGCGAGACGACCGGCTCGGTCCGCCGGGCTCTCTGGGTCCTGCTCGCGGCGGTCGGGATCCTGTTTCTGGCCGGCTGCGTCAACCTGGCAAACCTGCTTCTGGCGCGAGCCGCGAACAGGAGTAAGGAATTCTCGATCCGAGCCTCCCTGGGCGCCACTCGGGCGCGGCTCGCCCGGCAGTTTTTCGCCGAAGCGATTCCGCTGGCGGCGGCCGGAGCCCTGCTTGGTATCCTTACCGCGCATTGGCTGCTCAAATTGCTTATCCCGCTGCTGCCGGCAAGCATGCCGCGTACCGGCGAGATCGGCTTGGACGGCCCCGTTCTTCTCGTCTCCGTAATGCTTTCGGCGGCGGCGGCGTTCTTTGTTGCGCTCGCTCCCGCGGCGCAGGTTCGGGGAAACGTCGAGCGCGGGCCGGCGTCGAGCGGCCGCGTTCGCGACTTGCTGATCGTCACCGAAATCGCCTGTACCGTTCTTCTTCTGGTGACCGCGGGACTGTTGATGAGAAGCTTTTCTCACTTGCGCTCCACCGATCCCGGTTTTCGCCCGGCCCAGGTTCTCAGCCTGCATCTCGCGGTGAACCGGACCAAGCATGGCGACGATCCAGGTGTGGCGCGCTATCTGACCCAACTCATTGAGCGTGTCAGGGCCGTGCCGGGCGTCGAGTTCGCCGGGATCGTCAACCGCTTGCCGTTGGGTGGACAAACCCAAGCCGGAGTTATCCGATTTGAAGGCAGGGACACGCCCGCCAACGCGGATTGGCGCACGGTCAGCCCCGACTACTTCCGAGCCATGGGTATTCCACTTCGCGCCGGCAGGGCATTCAGCGAGAACGACTGCGCGGACCGGCCCGGCGCCGGCATCATTGATGAGCGGCTGGCGGGCGAAGCCTTCGGTCGTGAAAGCCCGATCGGCAAACGGTTCCGGATGGACTTCTCCGGTGCGCCTTGGGTCGAGATTGTGGGCGTAGTGGGTCATCTGCGCGATGAGGGGCTCGACAAAGACCCACGGCCACAGGTCTACTGGCCGTACCAACAGCGCACTCAGGACAGGATGGCGATGGTTGTCAGGACGTCCGCCGATTCCGCTTCTCTCACCGCCGCCGTGCGCGCGGCGATCCGTGAAATCGACCCCGAGCAGCCGCTCTACGATGTGCTGCCGATGACGGACGTGCTGGAACGAACATTGCACGGCCACTGGCTAAATACCGTGCTGATGGGAGCCTTTTCAGGCATGGCGCTGCTGCTGGCGAGCGTCGGCCTGTACGGTGTGATCTCGTATCTGACGGCGCAGCGGCGGCGCGAGTTCGGAGTCCGAGTGGCGGTGGGCGCACAAACGACCGACGTGGTGGTATTGGTGCTGAAGCAGGGGCTCGGCCTGGCCGCAGGCGGTCTGGCCCTTGGGCTTGCGCTTTCCGCCGCCCTGACGCGTGGGCTCGGCGCGATGTTGCACGGAGTGAGTCCGTTCGATTTGCGGACGTACGTGTCCGTCGGGGTTTTGTTGACGATCGTGGTGTCGGCAGCCAGCTTTATTCCGGCTTGGCGTGCCTCGCGGGTCGATCCGACGGTTGCGCTACGGCAGGAGTAGCCCCGCGGGCAGCTGGCACGCCGCCATGAAGCGCTACAGGGATGGCCCGCAAGCAGGAGCGCTACCGCAAAGCCATCCAGCGCCGGAGGACATCGGACGAGGCGCTCTTGGACGCCGTGCAACTCGCCGTTGCTCGGGATCTACAACAATCCGGACTGGTCTCGGTGATGGTTGCGGCGGATCGGAAGCTGTGCCGGGTCGCGGAGGCGTGTAGCTGCTCGACAATTAATCCTGGCGATCCCGACGTGGTCGTTCCTTAGCCCGGGGGGATGAACGCCAGGCGGAATCCCGCCGCTAGTTCCGCCGATGCCCTACTGCGTCAGCCCCTTCCTCATCGCGAACTTCACCAGCTCCGTCGAGCTCCTCAGCCCCAGCTTCTTCATGATCCGTCCACGATGGGCATCCACGGTAAAAACGCTCACATCCAAGGCCGTCGCAATTTCCTTTGCGACCTTCCCGTCGGCGAGCAATTGCAGCACTTCCCTTTCCCTCGCGGTAAGCGAATCGAAAGGGTCCGTGGTTTGTTGATAGTCCTCCAAGACCGTCCTCGAAACTTCGGGACTGAGAAATCCATTGCCGCTTGCGACGGCCCTGACCGCGCGCAGAAGGTCGTCGTCGATGGACTCTTTAACAAGATAACCCTTCGCCCCCGCTCGCAAGGACTCCCGCACGTAGACCGGGTCCTTGTGCATGCTGAGGATCAGAATCTGGCACTCCGGACGGCCCTCGAGGATGCGGCGCGTGGTCTCTACTCCATTGATTTCCGGCATCGCGATGTCCAGCACGATCACGTCGGGCCGCAATTCCAGTGCAAGGCGCACCGCTTCCCGCCCCGTGCCCGCTTCGGCGATAACCTCCATGTCCGGCTCCTGATTGAGGATCAGACGGAATCCCTTCCTCACCACGGCGTGGTCGTCAGCGAGGAGAATGCGAATTTTTCGAGGCATGTTCCTTTCTCGTGAGCGGCAGTTCCAACTTGATCGTTACGCCCTTACCTGGAGCGGATTCGATGGTCAGCGATCCCGCAGCCGCGCGCGCCCGGGCCCGCATGCCAACCAGCCCGAGTCCGCCACCCTGCGTTTTACCCGGCATACCCTTCCCATTGTCGGATACGGCCAATGACAGGTGTTCCTCGCCCGCATTGAGTTCCACCCGGACGGCAGTGGCATTCGAATGGCGTGCGACGTTCGTTAGCGCTTCCTGGAGAATGCGGAATACCTGAGTCTCTATCTCGTCCGGCAATCTCTCCACGGGAGAGGATTTGTAGTCCACCGCGATGCCTGTACGCAGCGAAAAGCCGTCCGCGATCGAGCGAAGGCTCGCGTCCAGGCCGAAGTCGTCCAGTACGCTCGGCCGCAGCAACTGCGAGAGTTCACGGGTGTTCTCAATGGCTTGCTTTACCAAAGCAAGGCAGTCTTCGATCCGCGTGTTGTGAAACTGCCGGGCGTTATGGATCGCCACCAGATTCGCCTCGATGGCGCTAAGGTTTTGGCCGAATTCGTCATGCAGCTCTCTCGAAAAGCGCCGCGCCGTGGTTTCCTGGTCGGCCATGGTTCGGGACGATAAATGCGACAATTCCTCGGTCTGCCACCGCAGCTGCCGGAATATCCGGCCGACCACGTGGACGGTCAGGGCGGTTCCAGTCAACGCGATCACCAGGGCCGCGGCCAGCAGCGCCACCGAGAACCGGACTCGCCTACCCGAGCTTTCCATCTCCCTCTTTTGCGCCATTGCGGCCGCGTCGAAGTGAACCGTGGCGAGGTCTCCCAAGGTGTTGATAAGGGCCTCGTGAGCGCGGTAAAACTCCAATGGAGGATGCGCTCCCGAGGTAAGGATCATTCGCCCCGCGGTGATAAATCTCGCCACGGCGTCCTTCACTTCACCCCAAAGAGCCGGATTACTGGAAGCGAGCCCGGCTGAAGTGGTGTCGCGAATCACCTTTTCGAGCTTGTCGAGCCGGGTTAGAAGTTCAGCTCTCGATGCGTCGCCGTTGCCCGCCGCAAGCTCGTAGAAAACCGCGCTCAGGTTGTCCACTTCCCGCTGAACATCCTCAACCAGGCGCAGCATCGCCCGCTGACCCTCCAGCAGCTGCGCCGTCTCCGTTTCAATCGAGCGCATGGTTCCCACGCCGATGTAGACAGATATCACGAGGAGAGCGATGAGGAGCGCGAACCCGCCGATCAGAACCCGAAAGAGATGAACTTCCTGCGGCTCGCGCATGAACTCCAGCGTGGCACATTCCCACGCCGGCTTGCAGCCCTAGTTCATTGCAAACCCATTCTCAGTGTTTTCCGCCGGTAGTTCCGTGCGTCGCGGCGGTTGCGGTGAGTGCGGCCAGAAGATCGGCAGCCGTCGAGCGCATGGCGACCACTTGACTTGGCATCAATCCGCCCCACACGAGAATCGCGAGGCAGGCCGAGAAAGCCCAGCGCTCGCGCGGCAACGCATCCGGCGCTTCGGCCCAGGCGGCGACGGGCGCGCCCAGGAACAACCGCGAGAACAGCCGGTACGCGCTATAGGCGTTAAGCGCGATGGCAGCCGGGACGATGATTCCTAGAAGAGGATGTGCCGATAACACGCCATGGATCAGCAGATCCTCGCCGGGAAAGCCGAGAGTGCCGGGCAAGCCGACGAGCGCGAACGCGCTCACCGCGAAGAACACGGCGAGCCGGGGCATTTGCGCCGCCAGGCCAAGGAGGCGTTCTCCCGCCAGCGGCTCATCGATACGCGCTTCGATGGAGCGGCATATCGAGATCATGACGGTTGAAGCTACGCCGAGCACGATCCACTGCACCAGGCCCCCCGTGGTCCCTTCCGGGCGCGCTGTGACGAGCCCCGCGAAGATCGCCGACGACTGACTGAGAAAGATGAGCGCGAGGAGCCGGCGAGGCTTCCGCTCCACAATTCCGAGGACGGCCGTGTAAATCGCCGTGAACAGGGCAAGCGCGCTCAACCACGGCAGAGCCGTCCGCGCCTCCGCGGGAAATAGCGGCACGGCGAAGCGAACGATGAGGAAGACGCCGAGGTATGCGTTCATCAGCAGGCCGGCAGGCAGCAGAGGGCCATCTTCGAATCGCTGTATCGCCACGCGGTGGAACGGGAACAATCCCGCTCGCAAGACCGCAGCCAGCACGAGAAAGGCGAACGGGTACCCACCAGATACGCCCAACGTCAGCAGAATCGCGGCTACGGCCAGGAATACCGCGCTTGCGGCGAGTTCGAGCGTGGCGCGCCGCCGTGCGGCTTTATCTCTTATCGTGAGCAGAACCGGAAGCAGCGAAGCGGTCCAGCCGCCCAGAAATACGATTAAATTGCCGGCGCCGTAAGCCGCCAACGCGCCGGCCGTGAGCGTCAAAACGGTCGATACCTGTCTGCCGCCGATGTCGCGCCGGGGAGCTGAGATGAGCGTCACTAGTGCAAGCGCCGCAAACAGCGCCATCGTCACGGCATTCAGCGCATTGGCGCTGAATAGGGCTGGAACCCAAGGTTCGGACATCGTCGCCCAGCCGGCGGCGGCCAGCTCACGCACGGTCTCGAGCGACAGCAGGAGAGACGCCGCGCACGCCATCACGGCGATCGCGCGCGCGTGCCGCTGAGTACCTGGCAGCCTCGATACGGCGGCGGCAGCCAGTGGAATCGCGATACTCCCGGTCAGCCAGGGGGCGGTCAAGTCAGACATGCGAACCCTCGTTAGACGGAGCCTTCGGCGATAGACGCCAACGGTTTTCAAGCGATGTCATCCGCTGGGCCAGCTTGCGCAAAGGCCCGCTCACGACGTGGTCGAGAATCGTGTCGTGATGCCCGCGATCGAGCGCGAGGCGGTAGAGCCACGACCGCAGTCCCGCCGGCAACGCGGTTTCGTAGTGCGCTCCGGTTTTCGGGAGATGGCCTCCGGCCGCGGCGTGAAGGCCGTGGAACTCGTGCAGAGCCGACGGAGCCTTCAGGAATTGCAGCGTCCGCACGACCGCGTGGCCGGTGATGTGGATCAGCGGCAGCCACGAGAACCCGGCTCCAATCTCCATGAAGATCAATCCGAGTTGGGAGATCGACGAGTAAGCGAGCGACGTCTTCACGTCGCTCGAAGCGCGCGCAACCATCGTCCCGTGTATCGCGCTGCAGGCGCCGATGAAGATCACGACGCCGGACGCGAAGGAAGACGCGGCAAGCAGGGGCTGCGCGCGCAACATCAGGTACGCGCCCGCATGCACGGAGATGGCTCCATAAAAAATGGCGCTCGATGGAGTAGGACCTTCCATGGCGCGCGGCAGCCAGCCGGAGAATGGCGCCTGCGCGGATTTCCCCATTGCGCCGAGCAGCAGGAAGAGCCCGATGAGGGTCGCGCCGCCGCCCGTCATCACGGACGATTGACCGGGCCACTCGCCCGGGAACACAGACCGGTACAGCGTCGATCCGGCCCAGTGATGCAGGAAGAATGCGCCGGCCATAATGCCGATGTCGCAGCCCCGGTAAGTAGCATAGACGCGAATGGCGCTCTTGACGGGTTCCGGCCTTTCATGAAAAAACGCGACCAGCAGCGCGGAGGATACGCAGATGATTTCCCATCCGCCAATCAGCAGATCGACCGAGCCGGCCGCGAAAACCAACAGGGAGCCGAAGGCGAAGAGATGCAAGAGCAGGAAGAAACGAAAGAATCCCCGCTCACGATGAAGATATCTGCGGGAAAACACCGCGACCAGCCCTGAAAGCAGGGCCGTCAATCCCATGAGGGGTACCGACAACCGGTCGGCGAGAAGGGTCAGCGGGATCTGAAACTCGTGAACCGCGTACCAGTTCCCGGTTCCCGCGCTTACCGACGTCAACCCGGCGGACCGCATGGACCAGACGAGACCGCAAAGCATCAGGCAAACGAACCCGTAGGTGGCGTTCGCGGTTCGCGCGATGGCCTTCTCGGGCGGATTCACGCCGACCAGCCAGAGCAGTCCCATGCCCAGGAATAGACATCCGGGTGCAAGAACCGCAAGGATGAGGAACGTCTGTGGGGTGAGTGGCATTGGCAAGGGCGCCCTCGTTACCGCGCTGACTCACTCGAGATACGGGCGATTGGAAGGTGCTCGATCCTGCCTCGAAACCAATCCGCCGACGAGGCGGCCGACGGAAGCGTGTCGAGCGCGGGACTCAGTCTCTCAAACTCCGCGCCGCGCCGTATCCACACTTCTCCCGAATCGGGGTCTATCGTTGCGAGACGGATCCATCGATTCCCCAGGAACTCCGCCAGTTCGGGATTCGCGGACATCACTTTCATGACCCGCTCCGGCGTCGATTCGACGGCAAACAGAATTCGTACCGGTTCATGCACCTCGACCATCTGCCACGGCAGGCCCGTCCTCAAATCGCTCGCGTGCCCGTTCATCACCCCGATCAATCCGGTCACGTTGTGCGGCAACTTGGTGCCGCAGCCGTAGCGTTCATTGTCGACAAAGGAGAAGTAGTATTCCAGGCTGATTCCGGCGCACACGGGTACGACGGCCCCCAGCAGCCGGGCCAGGGCGGAGTCGCCGGCATCCTGCGCGGCGTCATAGGAAACCAGGAACGCCCGGCGGTCGAGGAAGAGGCCGCGCGTCAACTCCCGCCGTCCCACGATGCAAACCGCGTTGGTCGCATGCCCATACTCCGGACGCGGTTCCGAAAGGCGTTCCGCGCGGTCCTGAACGTGACGAAGCGCCCGGCCCGGGCCGCCGTAAGCGGATGCCGCTTCAAACCGGCGCACGCGTTCCTGCGCGTCTAATGCGCGCGCCGCGTCGAGAGCCACTCGCAGCCTGGAGAGTTCGGAGCGATGGCTTTCCGGTACGAATTCCAAATCGAATAGCGCGATGCCGGCATTGCAGGTGTCGTGATAGCCGCCGACAAACCAGGTGTCGCCCGGAATCTCAACGCTGCGCGCGCGCAGTCCGCGGCGAACGTCCCGGCGATTTGCCATCGCCGCAAAAACACGGCCGTTCGGCCCGCCGCGCCCCCCGCCACACGCCCCGCAGTCATGCGCCGACTCGTGCGGATTATTGAGGCTTGTCGATCCGTGGCCCAGAATCGCAACCAGCCGCGCGAATCCGTCGCGCAGTCCCGCGTTTCCAAGAGTGCCGGCGACGCGATCGATCATTTCCTCAAGCGTAAAGCCCTGCAGCAGGCCGTTTGACGCGATATGAGCCTCGGCTTCGGATCGCGTAAACGCCAGTTCGGTCGATGGCTGCGGGATCAATCGCTTGTGCAGCGCCTTCTCCAGCCGCCCATAGCGGCCTGGCGCGAGCACCCGCGTCACCAGCGGGAAAAGCGCCAACGGCCATAATGCGGTGGTGCTCGCCCAACCGCGCAGCAGAGTGCGCGAGGAGAGGAACGTTTGGCGCGCCATGCGGGCCCAGGCGCGGCGCCGGCTGACCCGCCGCCGATGGAGCTGCGAGTGATGGCTGCTCGGCCGCTCCCGCACGGAATGTTGAGGCTTGACCACCACCGGGCAGAGCGCCGCTCCGTGGGCGTCGTCAATGCCGGTATACTCCATGGCCACGCCGAAGAACCCCGCCGTTCCGTGCGTCTTCACGTCCGGCGCAACCTCTTCCAAGTGCCTGCGAAGAGACTCCTCGCGTTCGTCGATGCAAAAGAATACGTCCGCGAAAGGCCGGCGGCCGCGCCCACCCGGCATCTTATTCCGGCGATGCAGCGCCAACGGCTGAAGGACGTCCTGTTCGTGGCGGAGCTCGTACGCCAGGTGAAAAAGACGCCGGCGCTCAAGCGCGTCGAACTTTTGGATCTCACTTGCCAATCGGCGTCGCAACACGGGATTCCAAGCCGTCAGATCCCGTTCGGAGAGACCAAGCCGCCGGAGGGCGTCCCACAGCCTGGCCGCCTTGGCCCGGCGTTCGGCCGGTCGAGAAGGCGTGGACACAGGGGTCTTGCGCCACTCGTGAAGTCCCAACGCTCCCATCCCGCGCTCTTCCAGGACGCCGACCGCGGCAACCAGCTCCAAGGTGAGGCGGACGGCCAGAAATTCCATCAATGAGCAAGGCACCCTGACATGCGGAGCCAGGCCCGGATTCTTCTCCAGTTCGCGGACGATCCCGGCCCAGCCGGGCAACGCCAGAAGTTCGGCTGTCAGGACCCGTTCCCAATCCTCTTCCGGCACGCCCAAGCGGTCCAGCGCTTTGAGGGCGACCTCTTCCGCGTCCAGGTTCTGCTCCAGTTGAGCGCGGAACTCATCTCCCAACCGCTCCAGGTATCTCGGATACAGCGCCCAGCCCGGCGCGAGCAATGCGCGGACGGAATCGAGAAACCCGCTTTGCCGGTTCGGCATCGGCCAGTAGGCGATGCCTTGATCCAAATACACCCCGGTGAGACGTATCAGGAGGGGGTGGATCACCTCGTCAAGGTCGATTCCAGCCAGGTGCAACAGGCCGTCCCGCGGGCGCGCCGGCGGCTGGGCGGGCACGGCTTTCATCTCCACCAACTCAAGACAAGCGGCGAACAATCCGTGCCCGTCCGGTTCAAGAAGTCGACTTTCTTCGAGCGCCCAATCGATGGTCGCGGCATCGAAGTCGCGTTGTCCGCTAATCAGCAGCGTGCTTCGGAGTGTCCGGCGGTCGAGAGCGCCGGGCAGGATCGCCTCGTTCGCTTCCCGCTCGACCACTGCGCGCAGGTCTTCTTCGCGAATACGTCCTTTGGCCAAACCCTCGCGGTAGGCAGCCTCGCTCATGAAAGGCTCGGCGCCGTATACGCCCGACGCGGCGACCACCGCATCCTCAAACGGCAGGTGCTGAAACGCGTGCAGCGTGTTGTGGTGGATAAACACGCCGATCGGACCTTGAGACGGCAACAGGTGAGCGGCGTGCTCGACCATGTGCGCAAGTCTCGATGAACGGCTAACGGAATCCTGTGACCTGGCTGGCGCGGCTTGCATAAGTTGGTTGAAGACACGGTCCCTTGCGGACGGCACACTGAACTCGGCCTGACATACAGACCCGTAGCCGGAGGTTCGCTGGAACTTACATCCAGGATGCGGCCTTACCCCGGCAAATTGCAAGAAAAAACAGCGTCACTTACAGAACAAGGCTACAAAGCGGACCAAATGACTCGTAGTCGATTGCCAGCCCTCTGAAATGCGTCTAACCTAATTGGTAGGCGTGGCCTGCCGCGCCGACCTTCCAACAATGAATCCTAACACGATTAAGCACGATTTGCTGGCGTCCGTAGTGGTATTTCTGGTTGCGCTGCCTCTCTGTCTGGGCATTGCGATCGCATCCGGCGTGCCTCCGGCTGCGGGCTTGATTACCGGCATCATCGGCGGTATCGTCGTAGGCGCCTTGTCCGGCTGCCCATTACAGGTTAGCGGCCCGGCTGCGGGCCTTGCCGTGCTGGTCTACGAAATCGTGCAGAAGCACGGCCTCGAAAAGCTGGGTCTTATCGTATTACTCGCCGGCGTCATTCAAGTGGTAGCGGGATTCCTGCGGGCCGGACAGGTCTTCCGGGCGATTTCACCTTCCGTGGTTTACGGAATGCTGGCCGGCATCGGAATCCTGATTTTCGGGGCGCAGTTCCATGTGATGGTGGACGACAAGCCCCGCGCGAGCGGACTCTCGAACCTGCTCACGATTCCGGAATCAATCGGAAAAGGTCTTTTTCCGATCGAGGGAGGCAGCCATCATCTGGCTGCATACATTGGCGTCGGCACCATTGTGATTCTGATTCTATGGACCAAATTTGCGCCGAAGCAGCTAAAGTTGATCCCCGGCGCTCTGGTTGCCGTGATTGCGTCCACGGCGGTCGCCGCCGCGTTGGCGCTGCCGATCCGGTACGTCGAGCTGAGCGACAACCTGCTGGGAGGGATCCAATTCTTCCAGTTCGGCGAGCTGCCGAAGCTGTTCAGCGGCGACTTGTTTTTGCTGGCGGTCACCGTAGCGTTCGTGGCGAGCGCCGAGACCCTGTTGTCGGCCGCCGCAGTCGATCAATTGCACGGCGGCGCCAAAGCGAACTACAACCGCGAGCTGATTTCGCAAGGCGTGGGCAACGCCCTGTGTGGATTGGTGGGCTCGCTTCCGATGACCGGAGTGATCGTTCGCAGCGCCACCAACGTGGCGGCGGGAGCCAAGACGCGCCTTTCCACGGTTCTGCATGGCGTCTGTCTCCTGGCTCTGGTCGCCGCGTTTCCGGGGCTCCTGAAAATGATCCCTACCGCCAGCCTGGCCGCGATCCTGGTCTATACCGGTTACAAGCTCGTGAACGTGCAAAACATGAAACGTCTGTTACGCTACGGCGGAGCTCCCATCGTGATCTATGCCGCCACTGTGGCGGGTATCGTGGCCACAGACTTGCTTACCGGCATATTGTTGGGCTTCACGCTCTCGATCCTCCAGGTGATTTACGCCCGAACTCACTTCAACATGCAATTGGAGCCGCACCCCAACGGCCGCCGAATAGACGTTTTCCTCAAGGGGGCCGCAACGTTCCTCAGGCTTCCCAAGTTCGTGGACGCGCTCGATGCGATCTCTCCTGAAAAGGAAGCTCATATTCACCTGCGCGATCTGGACTACGTCGACGACGCCTGCCTCGAAGCGCTCACAAGCTGGCAGCAGCAGCGAACCCAGAAGGGGTCGGTAGCCGTGATCGAGTGGGACGAGGCGATGCGCCTTTATCGCGACAAGAATCCCTTGGGTTCCTACCAGCGGGCGGACCTGGCTGTCACGGGGTCTTCACACTAGTCCCGGAATGCGCGCTCGCCTTCGGGTATCCTGCCGGCTCACCGCTCCGGCTCCATTAGCCTGCACCGAAAGGATTGTTCCATGTCCGCACTTTCCATCTCCACGATCCTGATGCCTGTCGATTTCTCGGCGAGGTCCGACGAAGCGGCCCGCTATGCCGGCCGCCTGGCCGGACATTTCAAGGCCCAGCTGGTTCTCCTGCATGTTCTCGAGCCGCCCCATATCGAGTTCGCCATGGTGGAGCTGCCGGACTTCCTCGATCGCCTCGCCACGGCCCAGTTCGAGACCGCCCAGAGGCGGTTGGAACGCTTTGCGTCAGCCGATCTCGAAGGGATCGCGGTTGTCCGCAAGGTCGCTCAGGGAAGCCCGGCCGAGGAGATTTTGGCGCAGGCGGAGAGCGTCGATCTGGTCGTCATGCCGACGCAAGGCCGCGGCCGCTTTCGTGAATTCATCATCGGATCGGTGACCGCGAAGGTGCTCCACGATTGCCAACGTCCCGTGCTCACCGGCGTCCACCTGTCGGAGAACCGCGATCTTCCGGACTGGCAGGTAAAGAACGTTCTATGCGCGATCGATTTTGGACCGGAGAGCGAGAATGTGCTGAAGTGGGGCGCGGGCCTGGCGAGCGAGTTCGGCGCCACCGTGGCCGTCGTGCATGCCGATTCCGATCCCGGCGCCGGGCGGGGATTGGCCGGAGCCATTCATGCGGCCGGCCTTGAGGCAACCGCGCTTGTCGCCCCGGGAGAGCCGCACAAAGTGGTCGTCGAAACCGCGCGGCAAGCCGGAGCCGACCTGGTGATTATCGGCCGGGGCTCGAACACGGGAACCTTGGGCAGGCTGCGCGCGCAAGCCTATGAGATTGTGAGGAAGTCGCCGTGTCCCGTGCTTAGTGTTTGACGATTCCGCGGCGGCGTGGTCCGCGCGCCCGAACGGCAACTCCTCTGCCTAACCGCCCAACGCGACTCCGGTCCGAAGTTAGCGGTTCGCCGGCGTCCCACTTGCCGTCGGCCCGAAACTGAACCTGGCAAACGACCGGACTTCGACCCGCCCAGCGCGGAGGGCCGACCGATTTCGATTTCTCCGCCGCACCGATCGGCCGCGCGTTGCAATGGCGCTTCGTCCGGGGGCCCGGCCTATTTACCGAACGGGAAGCTGGAGAAAACGGCCACCTGGAGGGTGTGATTGGATTCGCGAATGGAGCTGTTCCTCCGCGCCAGAATCTGATTCATGTACCCCACTTCGATCTTTCCGGGTTTCCCAAGACTGTACCCGAGCGCGGCGTAGGCGCGGTTCTGGTCGAAGACGCCCGCGCCGTGCCGGGGCGCGAAGTTGACGAAGATCTCGTCGTAGAATGCCGCATACCAGTTCTGCCGCTTACCCGTCCGTCCAAGGGGCGCCTCGGCTTTATGAAACTGCCTGTACCGGTTCTGATATCGCCAGGAATCCACCTTCACGGCGCCATCGCCGCCGGGCAACACTTGGCCGATGAACCTCTGTTCCAGCCGGAACCGGTGCTGCAGGCGGACGCCGCCGGCCTTCTGTCTTACTAACACTTGCTGATAAATGCGGTGCTCGGGGAACGGATATCTGCCGGGAAAGTCCCCATAGGGATGAGTCTTTACGTAGGCGTAGCCGAGCGTGAGCATCGCGCTTTGGTTGAGCTCGTAGTTGACTCCGGGCCGGAGCAAAAGTTGCTGCCATCGTGTGGCGACGTCGTGCCGACGCCATTGGCCTTCGAGGTGCGCGCCCCACCTGCCGCGAACGGGATGGTCGCCGAAGTACATGTACCAGCCGTGGCGATTTGTGTCCCACACTCTGCCGGCGGCGCTTTGTCCACCGGCGCTTCCGGTGGCCAGGAAAAGAGCGGCTATTATGATCGGCGTCCCCTTCATTCACACACTCAGGCCGAAGCGTCCCTCAGCCGGCCCGCCGCGGTTTCCCACCGGCGCTCCGAATCTCAACTCGCCAGCCGGACGCCGGTATGCCCACGAGCGGGCTCCGTCTCGTCGATTGGAATAAAAGATCCTCGCGCCGGATTGAACTCCTTCACTTCTCCGGATGCGATGTCGTATGTCCAGCCGTGGAGAGTCAGCGCCCCCTTCGCCAGTCTGGCCGCAACCGAAGGATGCGTGCGCAGGTTATCCATCTGCGCCCGCACATTCGCCTCGATCAACGCGTTGAGCCGCTCCTCGCCGCTGAGGTGCGAATGGTTTTCCTCAACCACAAACCGGGCGCTCTCGCCGTAGCGCAGCCAGGCGGACACCGACGGCATGTGGGCTACGTGCCGCGGATTCAACAGCGCCTTCATCGCCCCGCAGTCCGAGTGGCCGCAAATGACGATGTCTTTCACCCCCAAACCGAGGACGGCATACTCGATCGTAGCGGAAACGCCTCCGACTACGTCCCCGTACGCCGGCACTATGTTGCCGGCGTTGCGGCAGATGAAGATGTCCCCCGGCTTAGTCTGCGTGAGCAAGCAGGGATCGATGCGCGAGTCGCTGCATGTGAGGAATAGCGCCTCGGGATTCTGGCCCCCTGCCAGCGACTCAAACAGATCGCGGTTCCTGGGGAATACCTCGTGTTGAAACTTGGCGAGACCCGCCCTGACTTTCTTCATTCTCGATTCTACTCCTTCTCGGACGCGACTGTGCCTTCAGGCGCTCGCGCCATGCAAGGCTCCTGATGCCGGACGGGCCGCCGGCTCGACGGAAAACGATTGACGACGTTCGCGGCGAAGTTACCCGCCCGAAAGCGGATCGCCGTATCGCTGGAGTGAGCGAGCCTCTACTCCGGAAGGCGGCTCCTCAATACCTTTATGCCCGGCCGGCGTGGGCCCTCGGGCAACACTGCCGGAGATCACTTACCACTGAGTAAGCGTTTGTGTGTATCTCCATGTCTTAATGTTATGTCAGGAGCAACAGATCTACAAATAGATTGTTTCGATGCTATACCTCGAAATAACCGATGGATCCTGCGCGCCGGCCGCTTAAAGCGAGCCGCGCCCCCGGATCTCATCCAAGCTGCGCTTCGAGACCGCAACGCCGGTCATCCCGGCAATCGGGCCGGTGAGGCGCTCATAGCGACGGAAGCGGGTGGCTCGACTGCCTCGGCAGCTTCCCGCTTCGCCGCTGTCCGCGATCACTTAGCCGCTCCTCCGTGGTACTTCTCCGACGCCCCGGGCTCGAACAGCGCAAATACGTAGAGAGTTCCCCCGCTGCGGTAGTTGCGCATCCAGGGAGCGCCCGCGCCCGTGAAGCCGCCAACCGCACCCGCCATCCCGGACGCGATCGCAATGTACTGCTTCCCATCCACGCGGAACGAGACGGGAGCCGCCCGAATCCCCGAGCCTGTCTGGTACGACCACAACTTCCTTCCGGACTCCGCGTCGTAGGCGATAAAGCCGCCCTCCGCATCGCCCGTAAACACCAGCTTGCCCGCGGTTGCCAGCATTCCGCTTCCCATCGGCGTGCGCGTGCGCCGCTCCCATGCCACCTCGCCCGTGTCGGCGCGAATCGCCATCACTTTGCCATACGCCTGCCCCGGCAAATAGCGAAACCCGCTCGGTCCCGGCGGCAGCCCTTTCCGCTTCGCTTCCACACCGTAGTTCGAGAACACCGCGCAGTTCTCGATCGCCGGCACGTAGACCATTCGCGAAAGCGGACTGTACGCCATGGCATTCCACTCTTTGCCGCCGGCCGCTCCCGGGCACACTTCGACGCCCTCATAGTTGGGAATTTTAGACTCATCCACGATCGGCCGCCCCGAGGCGTCGAAGCCCTTGGCCCAATTCACGCGAACAAACGGCTTGGCGTAGAGGAGCTCGCCGGTCTTGCGGTCAATGGCGTAGAAGTGACCGTTTCGGTCCGCATGCACCAGAGCCTTCACATTACGCCCTTTGTGACGGAGGTCGTCGACGAAAACCATTTCATTGACGCCGTCGTAGTCCCAGACATCGCCCGGCGTGAATTGGTAATGCCAGACAAGCTTTCCCGTGCCGGCGTCAAGGGCCACCACGGAATCGCTGTAGAGGTTGTCGCCTCGGCGCGCGTCTCCATCGTAGTCCGGAAACGGATTTCCGGTGCCCCAATAGATCCGCTTCAGCTCCGGATCGTACGACCCGTTCATCCACGTCGCGCCGCCGCCGGTTTTCCAGGATTCGCCGCTCCAGGAGGGGACGCCCCGGGAGCGGACGCTCCCGTCTCCGTCGCCTCCAGTGGTGTAAAAGCGCCAGAGGCGGCGGCCCGATGCCGCATCGTAGGCGTCGATGAAACAGCGCGATGCAAAATCGCCGCCCGCAATCCCCACCACGATCTTGCCGTCCACGGCTAACGGCGGCGCGGTCGCGCTCAGGTTGTCCTCCACGCGGCCCATCTCCACGTCCCATCGAACGCGCCCATCGCGTGCGTCCATCGCTACCAGGTGCGCGTCCAGGGTAGCCAGATACAATGTGCCGTTCAATACGGCTACTCCGCGATTCACCGGACCGCAGCAGTACTTCAGCTTATCCGGCAGACGCCGCCGGTAGTGCCAGATCTCCGCCCCTGTCCGCGCATCGATGGCGAATACATGGTTCCACGACGTGGTCAGGTAGATGACGCCGTCGACCACCAGCGGCGTAGCTTGGAGACCGTCGGGCACGCCGGTTTGAAAGCTCCACACCGGAACCAGATTTCGAACGTTGCCGCGATGAACGGCCTTATGCGGGCTGAAGCGCTGATTGCCGTAGTCACGGCCATATTGGAGCCAGTTATCGGCGTCCGGGGTGAGCAAGCGGGCGAAGGGTACGTCGATCTTGGGCGACTGCACGTCCGTCGAAGGCGCAGGCGCGTTGGCGGACAAGGTGCGGACATGCTTGACGATGGCGTCGACGCCGCTCCTGTCCATGCGCTCGCCGAAGCCTGGCATCGCTGTGCCGGCAACCCCGCTGAGAATGACCTGCCGAAGCGCGCCGTCGTTCAAGGTGCGTTGCCACCGGACGCTTGTGAGGCCGGGGCCGGAGCCGCCTTCCCCGGTCGCTCCGTGACAAGCCGAACAATGCGCCGTGAACAGGGCCTGTCCGTTGGGCTCCTGTGCCCACAACGACGCCGCCGTCAAGGGCAGAATTCGCGCAATCCGCATGGAAACATGCATAGTGCGGTTCCGCGTCCGGGGAACCCGGCTAAACCTTGTCCGGCAGCGCGTACGGCTTGCGGCTCTCGCGGCTCAGCATGCGGTCGGCCTCGGCGTCGCCCGTGAACCTCTGCTTCTTCGGGTCAAACCGCAGTTCACGGCCCAGACGGACCGCGATGTTCGCGAACAGGCACGGCGCGGTGGAAAGGTGCAGTTCCTCCACGTCGTCGCTGAGCTTCTCCCGGTTCCCGCGCCGAATCGCTTCAATGAAGTTCGAGTGGTGGTCGATGTCGTCGAGGCGTCCCATGCCGGGTTCCGGCGTCTTGCCGCCGTTGAGATACACTTTGAAGACGCCCTCGACGTTGTCGGGACCGCCCGCGCCGCCATCCACAATGTGCATGGCTCCCTTGGTTCCGTAAAAGTACCACGCGCGCTCATCGTTCGGGGTGTGATGGTTGCGGAGCTCGCCCACAATCTGAGCTCCGTCTTCGAACTCCCACATCGCGGTCTGCGTGTTCGGCGTCTGACCCTGATCTTTCCAAACGAACCGGCCGCCCGTCGAGGAGGTGCGCACCGGCAGCCCCTTGCGCATCGCCCACCGCGAAATGTCATAGGAGTGGACGCCGTTGTTGCACATTTCACCGCCGCCGAAATCCCAAAACCAGTGCCAGTTGTAGTGCGCCAGATTCGCGTGATGCGGCTGCTCGGGCGCGGGGCCGAGCCACAGGTCCCAGTTCAAGTGGGCCGGCGGCGGAGAAATCGGTTTGTGGCCGATGGACGCGCGCGGATTGATGAGCGTCCATCGCGCCAGATAAATGTCGCCGATGACGCCTTCATGCAGCAACTCGACGGCCCTGCGATAGCCGCCGCTCGAGCGCCGCTGCGTGCCTCCCTGCACAATCCGGTTGTAGCGGCGGGCGGCGGCCACCATTTTCCGTCCCTCTTCGAAGTTGTGGCACAGCGGCTTTTCGACGAGCACGTGCTTGCCCGCCTGACAGGCGAGGACCGTGCCGAGCGCGTGCCAGTGGTTGCAGGAGGCAATGGAGACGGCGTCGATCGACTTGTCTTCGAGCACCTTGCGCAAATCGGAAACTTCGAGCGGCCGCTTTCCGGTCTTCTCGAGCACACGCGCCGCGGCTTTCGCCATCCGCGTTGCATCCGGATCGCACACCACGGCGACCTCCGTGTTGGCCGCGCGCAGAAGGTTGTCGACATGGTCGAGACCGCGGCCGCCCACGCCTGCGACGGCCGCGCGGACGCGATCATTGGCTCCGGCCCACGAGGACGCCGTGCCGATCAGCGAGGAGGTGAGGAAGATTCTGCGTTGCATGTTTGCTGAGTGCCATGCTAACACGGCGGACGAGAGGTGCGGTACCATCGCTACCTTGCCCGGCTACCTTAAGGGCTGCCTCAACAATAACCGCTCCATATGGGACCCGTCTCCCCGTTTGGTCAACGACCACGATTTTCGCTCCGATTCCACTGGCGTCGCGATCCTTACGGAATCCGTGATCCGCTCGCCAATCGCGGGTCGGCGATGGGGGGCGCCTCGCATGACACTTCCGCCTTTGCGGCGCACGCCATCGCACATGGTGGCTCCCAGGGGGATCCAGGTGCGCCGCACGATCTCGATCCTTTCCACGGTCAACGCCCCGCTGCACTCTGTGCACTTCTCCGGAACGGCAACGGCGATCGGTTCATCCACATGGTCCGGGATCGGCCGGCGGTGGTGCTTGCCGCACGCCTTCCCTGGCTTGCGCCCTGACGCAGGCGCCGTGTCAACTCCTTGATCCGGGCCATTTGGGTCGGGGCCTTGAGATTGAGAAGCAAACGGCACGGCACGACAGGACCGAAAATAACAAAAGCCGCCAGAGTTACCCCTGGCGGCCACCGACTACCTTGATTTCCGAGCCGCGGCTAATCGCCGAACGAGCCGACTTCTTCGCGCGCGTCCACCTTTTCCGTCTTCGGCTTGCCATTTGCGGCTGGGGCGATCGAAATCGTTCCCAGCGGCACGAACGCCGTATCGGCCGGAGCCTCTTTCAACACATGCTGGCGGTACAACTTCGACATGCGCTCGTTCTCTTCTTCCTTCTTGATCCGCTCGGCGCGCGCCCGAATCTTCTCCTCGCGCGCGGTCTTCGCGATCCCGACTTCGTCCAGATCCGTTTGCTTCTTCCAGGCGACGTGCTCGGCATTCAGGTCGAGCGAGTGTTGAACCGTCGGCAACGCCACGGTCTTGTTGCCCGCGAATATCTCGTGCCGCCCGTGCTCCTCGTACCACTTCGTCAGCGTCGCGGTCATATGCATCTTTTCGATGATGTTCCGCCAGCCCACGCCCGTGTTATAGGCGCAGAACGATATCTCGCCCTGCTGCGTCGCGTACGGAATAATGCACTGTTCCGTGCGCCGGAAGTCGTAGTTAAACAAATCCTGGAACCACATGCCCGCGATGAACAGGAAGTTCCAACGGTCCGCGCGCCGCTTCTCGATATCCTTCAAACGATTCTCGCCGGCTACGCTGCCGTAGTTCTTGCCCGTCGCGCCGAACGATTTGTCGAATTTCCTGAGCAGATCGATCAGGCGGAAGTGCCTGGGCGACTTGAACGGATCGTAGTTCTTCATCACCGCGAGCGCCATGCCTGCGATGGAAAGCCACTTTCCGCGGCCCGCGTCGGTGACGCGCGCCACATCCTTCGAGAACTGGTCGGCGTGCAGGAACGCGGTTACAGGCGCCGATTCCTTGGTTTCCTTGTCCACCATGATCGCCATGCCGATACCGCAGTTGGGATGGCATCCGCAGCTTACCTGGCCCCAGTCCTTTTCCGGTCCGTGCACGAGATCCGCCCAGTCCGAGAAAGTCCCCATGAAGGAGATCGGGAACCAGTCGCGGACGGGTTCGCCGAGACCGGTCTGATTCTTCACATCGTGCGCGAGGTGCGAGAGCGTATACCGCTGCGCGTTGCGCCGTTCGTCCGTGACCGCTTCGTCCCGGCCCGTGAACGACACCGGCTGGAAGGAGAGGAAGGGAATCTTTTTCGGATTGTCGAGAGCGAACTGGACGATGTGGCCGACCTGCTCGTTATTGATGCCGTTGATGATCGTCGTCACGGGGATGATGGCGACGCCCGCGCTGTGCAGGTTCTCAATCGCCTGGAGCTTCACGTCGAACAAGTTGCCGACGGCGCGGTGTGAATTGGCTGCGTTGCCGATGCCGTCGTACGGGAGGTTAGCGTAGCGACGGCCCG
>CAMDED010000051.1 GCA_945893365.1 Candidatus Sulfopaludibacter sp. SbA3
ACCTGAATTATGCACACCAACGCACACTATCAGCGTCCCGAGCGCTGGTTCTGTTCGGCTGATGCAGTTCGTGGCTGAGTAAGTCAATTCAGTTTTCGCTGTCCCCATTCCCTCCCGAGTGTCCGTTCCCGCCCAGCCTCGCGCCGAAGTTCTTTACTTCGTTGCGCTTGTGGGCCGTGCATAAATTTCTATGCACAGCACTCCAAGGCTCGGCGCAGAGGCTTTTCAGCGCAGGGCCGGCACCATCGCCGGCGCGTAGCCCGACCCGCACGGTACGATTCTCCGCAGCCGATTCATCAGCCGCTCGAACACGCCCTTTTCTTCGTACTGATCGCTGTAGCTCACTCCCGTGCGGCCTGCGTGGCTCCAGATCTTGGCGGCCACGAACAGGAACCGTAACCGCGCCGTCGCCATAGTCGTGTGCCGCAGTTCGGTCGCGTCGGCCTGCGGTTCCCGGTTGAACAGCATCAGCCAGCAGTTCAGGTTGTACGCCAGCATCGCCAACTGGAAGTGATTGCCATTCACGTCGAAGCGGCCCGACGGATGCGCCGCCAGCCCCGCATCGTTGTTCGCCTCTTTGATCAGGTTTTCCCCGCCGCCCCGCTGATTGTAAAACCACACCACGAAGTCGATGGGATCGGTCAGGTCCGTCACGAACACCCGGTAGCTGTACTCGCAGGTTTCGAACAATTGATACTGCTCGCTCTCCTCCGGTTCCTCTTCTTCCCGCTCTTTCTCATAGCGCAGGGCGACGAACCGGTATTCCTTCGCCCATCCCTCCGGCTGATAGCGGAATTCACACTCCCACTCCGCATCCGTCTTCTTCGACGGCTTCCACTCCGCTTGCCGCAGTTGCTCCACCAGACGCGACGTCTTGCGTGCCGACACCACGAACCGAGCCTTGCATTCCTCGTACGCCTCAATGGCTTCCCGGCAGTAGAACCCCGAATCGACCCGGCCGTAAATCTGCTTCACGCCCGGCGGCAGAGCCGCACACGCTTTCCGTATATGATCGCCAATCTCTTTACCGCTGGGCCTGTCGCCGTTGCGCAATTCTCCCCACACGTATTCCCGCGTCTCGGCGAGAAACGTCAGGATTGGCTGGTAGCTTTTCTTGCCCTTGTTCTTCGGGTTGTAGCTCTTGCGTCCGCCCATCTGCTGGCCGTACAGCGTGTGCACGGTGGTGTCGGTATCGAGGGTGACGACCTCCAGGGTCACATTGGCCGCCGCCCAAACCCGTTCCCGCAGGATTCGCATAACGGTCAACATCTGCCGGGCGACATTCAGATGCAGCCCATTCACGAATCTCCAGAACGTGGATTGCACCGGCAGCTTGGCGACTTTCAGGATGCCCGTCAAGATCGGGTCGCGGGCGATGAAACGCAATTGGGCCAGCCGCGGAAAGCCGATGTACAAGCCCAGCACGATTCCCAACACGAACCGGTACAGGTCCATGGCACGGGGAATTCGCTTCGAGGTCACCGTCTCCTCCACCAGGGTCTGGAAGCCGAGCTTCTCCAGCATGGTGATCACCGGCAGCAGCCCGCCGTAGGGGGTCAGATTCTTACCCTTGAAGTTATAGGGCGTGGAAGCATTGATTTTATTGGGCTCCGGCGCACTGTCTTGGGAGCCTTGCTTTACGGGCGTTTTGCGGCTATCCTTTTCTTTGTCTGTAACCATTTGGGTGACCTCCTTGGGGCCGGTTTCGCGAAGCCATCACTTCGCAAACTTCTGTTGTACCCCAATATCCACGGGGTCCCCAAATGGTTCGCTAGCCTTCCGCCCTCATGCCCAATGCCGCCGGGGCGCATAACTCAGGTAGAACATGATCCGACACTCTCCATTGCCGAATTCATGACCGTCGAATTCGCCCACCTCGGCGTCGGCAACAGCCTCGATAAGGCGTTCCTCAAGTGCGGATATCGCTGTATAGTCATCGACAGACCCTAAGTCGGGATCCGACAACGGTACTACCACGATTACCGCATCTAGTACTGACTCTTCGTCCGTCATCCTAGCTCCATAATAGGCCGTCGTCGCACACGGCGCACATCCTCAGCGCATCAGTCCAAACGGAAAGTTACGACCAGTGGCGATGCGCTCCTCAAGGTGATCAGACGCCCAACTCACGAGGTATTCTAACTGTTGATACCTCATTGGAAGATCGCCAAGCTTCGTGTACTCTTTACCATCCCACAGCAGCCAGTCGTGGAATACCCCCGGTTCTAGATGGTGCGTTATCGCCTGCGTGCATCGGAACAGTGGGAATTGGAAATCAACAACCGGTCGATTGGCAACCACACGCCAGTGTTTCTGGCGGATGGCATCGTTGAAACCGACAAACGTCGGTGGAAATAGAGGGAGAGCGCTGAAGATAGATTCTCTCGGCTGCTCCTTGTCAGCAATCAGATCAAGGGTCTGGACAAGTGATGTATAGCTATCGTGGTAGAATAGATACCTCACATAAGTTATCCTGCCGTCGGGTAGCGGCACTAGGATGTAATCTCCAATATCCGCCAGGATACGGACGGGTCGTTTTGCATTCATTGACATAACGAGTCCACTATCTTTTGACCAACGCCCACTGCGGATTGGTACAATGGGTTTGAAACAGCGATGCTGTTAATTTTGTTGACAAGATTCGAAAGACCGTTGCGCTGAATCATGACCTGCTCGACACCCTTTGCAGCGAAGTAGGTAAGGTTGGTCAGACCGGGAATCTCGTTAATGGTGAGCCCATTCCTTAATTGTTCACCTCTCCTCCGGGCAATGTCCATCGTGATGCCCACATATCTTTCCCCCCTCCCATTTACTCCAAGATAAACGACAAAGCCGGCCGCGGTCGATGACAGACTTGGTACGCCGGCTATCAGTACTTCCTCGTCCTTTAGAACGTCATCGATGGTGTCATCCCAATCTACGTTTGTTGGATTCGCGTCCGCGCGGCACTGTGCCCGTTCCCTTCTCAACTTGTCGGCTGCGTAGCACGCCAGCCCCGTTTCCGGGTCCATGCACCCACCGGACTCGTAATCGGCCTGATTTCCTATGCTTTGATACCCGGTGACTGACCAATTCCAACCGTTTTGCCCAGGCACGGCGATGTATGAATCGGGTACTCCCCAAGCCAAGTCGCAGTTCAGGGTATTTGTCCCCGGATTCCACGTGCACTTATCCAATCCTCGGGGGTCGACAAAATTCACGGGGTCCCCTTCCACATACGCGTACCGATTCCAACTCCCCGGCTGACTCGGTCCGCCGCTGGCCTCATACGGGTCGCTCGTCAGAAACCTGCCGACTCCGCTGCCGTAATAGCGTTGGTCGGCATAATCGAGGCCCGTGGTAACGTGCCACGCTTTTTAGCGAACCAGCGCGCGCGAAATCTTTACAACTAGCGCACTAGTTATCCAAAGCAGCCGTCGTATCGGTTCTTCGTCTCCGAACCTCAACACAAGATATGCAAACGCGGCGGAGCAGACCGTGGTCGCTAGAAGTAGACCCAAATATCGCACGGCTCCGTTCACCCAGGTTCGGTAAGGCGAAGTGTGCCAAGTGAGGATCGACGTGAGTATTAACTGGATTGCAGAGAACAGAGTCAGCGCAATAGTAGCGCGTTGGTCCGTTTTGGCGAAGTCCGAGGGCGTTGCTCGATCGCGAAGCTCCGCACTTGTGAAGGCAAACCCCCAGGACGTGAGTAGAAGGAGACACGACAACAGCAAACCCACAACCAAAACGAGTCCGACGATCCAGCGACACGATGAGGTAGGCATGGCTTCAGTTGAAGTCCAGATAAGCTCCCCACCCCCATGCCAACGGTGGCTGGCTCGGGTTGAAACCACCTGCGCGTCCGAAGTACCGAGCCGCAGTGTTACTGTTGGGTCCTGACGCTGCGTCATATATAAATTTGTGCTGCGGAAATCCTCGACTGGCGGTGAGCATTCGCTCCACCGGATTGCAATCGGAAGCTGAGAGTCCGCTGGTCCAATGGGTTAACTGACCAGCGTGATCCTGCTTATTCGCGTCTCCAACAACAACGAATGCCTGTAAGTGGCCTGTCGCGTTACTATTCGCTGGACCTGCAGAGATGATGTGGTGTGTGCCAGTGCGATCCTGCACCCACCAAAAGGCATGGTTAATGGGCAGGATATCCTGTATCCCCAGTTGCTTAACTGTGTCGGGTGCCCACTCGACGTCCCGATACTTCAGTTGCGCAAAGCACTCCGGGTCCTCTTTTTCTCGTTCCTCTTCCTTCTTCGGCGGCGGCTGCCTTATGGGAGCGACGGGACGAGAAATCAGTCGCAACAAGCGCGCAAAGTAAGTCAGCAGGCCCTCTCCGCCGCCCCCGCCGCCACCACCGCCGTCAGCTACGTCAAGAAACTGAAGGTTCAGCCCTTGAGGATCGTTGTAGTTGACCGGATCACCTTCCACGTACGCAAACCGATTCCAACTCTGCGGTTCGCTCGGCTCTGTCGGCAAACCCGATCTCGCCTCATACGGGTCGCTCGTCAGAAACCTGCCGACTCCGCTGCCGTAATATCTTTGATCGGCATAATCCAGCCCTGTGGCCGCATCCCGCGTATACGTCCCGAACTTCGCCCGATTCCCCGCCGTCGCCGTCTTCTCCTCTCCGTACGGATAATACCCGTGCCGCTCCCACGTAACGGTCGGTGCATTCGCCGCGTACACCCTCAGCCTCACCGACCCCACCCGGTCCGCGAACACCGTCCCGCCCGCGAAGATCATTCGTCAGCGTAGGCAAAGTTAGACGCGCTAACTCACAGTCAGCTCTCAGTATCGCTGGCACTCTTGACTGGAATGGCTACAACGTTCAAACTGGGTCGCTGTTTTCGATACGAGTGACATATGCATTTGGGTACGATGAAGACGCCTTCACAATCGGGATGATAACTGACTCCAATTGCTCCACGCTGGCGCCATAGAACATGATCCGACACTCTCCATTGCCGAATTCATGACCGTCGAATTCGCCTACCTCGGCGTCGGCAACAGCCGCGATTAGGCGTTCCTCAAGCACGGATATCGCCGTATAGTCATCGACAGACCCTAAATCGGGATCCGACAACGGTACTATCACGATTACCGCATCCAGTACTGACTCTTCGTCCGTCATCCTAGCTCCATAATAGACCGTTGTCGCACATAGCGCACATCATCAGCGCATCAGCCCAAGCGGAAAGTTACGCCCAGTGGCGATGCGCTCCTCCAAGAGATCAGACGCCCAACTCGCGAGGTATTCTAACCGTTGATACCTGGTTGGAAGATCGCCCAGCTTCGTGTACTCTTTACCATCCCACAGCATCCAGTCGTGGAATATCCCCGGCTCTAGACCGTGCGTAATCGCCTGCGTACAGCGGAACAGTGGGAATTGGAAATCAACAACGGGTTGATTGGCAACAACACGCCAGTGCTTTTTGCGAACAGCATCGTTGAATCCCACAAACGTCGGTGGAAACAGAGGCGGAGCACTGAAGATAACTTCTGTCGACTGTTCTTTGTCCGCAATCAGATCGAGCGTCTGGACGAGTGTTGCATATCTATCATGGAAGAATACATACTTGACATATGTTACCCTCCCGTCGGGTAGCGGTACAAGGAAGTAATCGCCGATATCTGCTAGGACACGCACGGGGCGTTTTGCGTTCATTGACATAGCGAATCCAATATCTTTTGACCAACACCCATCGCGTCTTTGTAGTTTGGATTTGAAACAGCGATACTATTAATCTTATTGAGAAGATTCGAAAGACCGTTGCGCTGAATCATGACCTGCTCGACACCCTTGGCAGCAAAATAGGTAAGGTTATTCAGACCCGGAATCTCGGCAATGATCATCCCATTCTTGGCGTGCTCAAGAGTCCTCCGAGTAATATCCATCGTGATCCCAACATATCTTTGCCCCTGCGCATTCGCTCCAAGATAAACAACAAAGCCAGCCGCGGTCGATGACAGACTCGGTACGCCGGCTATCAGTACTTCTTCGTCCTTTAGAGCGTCATCTATGGTCTCATCCCAATCCACGTTTTTGGGATTCGCGTCCGCGCGGCACTGTGCCCTTTCCCTTCTCAACTTGTCGGCTGCGTAGCACGCCAGCCCGGTTTCCGGGTCCATGCACCCACCGGACTCGTAATCGGCCTGATTTCCTATGTTCTGATACCCGGTGACTGACCAATTCCAACCGTTTTGCCCAGGCACGGCGATGTATGAATCGGGTACTCCCCAAGCCAAGTCGCAATTCAGGGTATTTGTCCCCGGATTCCACGTGCACTTATCCAATCCTCGGGGGTCGACAAAATTCACCGGGTCGCCTTCCACGTACGCGTACCTGTTCCAGCTGCCAGGTTCGCTCGGCCCGCCGCTGGCCTGATAGGGGTCGCTCGTCGTAAACCTGCCCAGCCCACTCCCGTAATACCTTTGATCGGCATAATCGAGGCCTGTGGCCGCATCCCGCGTATACGTCCCGAACTTCGTCCGATTCCCCGCCGTCGCCGTCTTCTCCTCTCCGTACGGATAATACCCGTGCCGCTCCCACGTAACGGTCGGTGCATTCGCCGCGTACACCCTCAGCCTCACCGACCCCACCCGGTCGGTGAACGTCATCTTCCCATCATCCGCCGACAGCAGACGCCCAGCAAACCACAACTCCCCCACCCGGTGCCCGTCTATCCCCCAGAACGTCGGTGTCTCCACTCCAGCCGCCGTCCTCTTTAACACCCGCCGGTTATCCGCCCCGTACGTGTACGTCTCCCCAGCTGCCGTCTTCAGCCGGTTCGCCGCGTCGTACGTCATCGTCCCCGTCACTCCCGGCATTTGCGTCATATTCCCGTTCAGGTCGTACGCGAACCCCGCCCCCACAATCCGGTTGTTCCCATCGTAGTTCAAGTACGACGTCGGCGCTGCTCCCTTCGTCACCGCCTGCGACGTCCGGTTCCCAAAACCGTCATACCCGAAGCTCATCCCCCACTCCGGCCCCGTCGTCGCCGCCGCTATCAGCCGACCCAGCGCGTCGTATTGATACGTCACATCTTCTCCCGTCACCCAGTCCTTCGCCTGCGTCAGTTTCCCGTCATTCGCCGTTCCCGAATATCGGTATTCCAAATCCAGCCCCGGCATCCCATACGCCGGCGAAGGGCCCACCGCAGTCTGCCTCGTCATTTGCAGCCGCGCGTTGTACGTCCATGTCTCCGTGTAGTAAAACCCATTCCCCGCTAGCCTCTTCATCTGCGTCATCTCGCCCGCAGGCCCGTATAGCACGTCCTTCACTACGTCCACCGTCTGATAGTTGTCCCCGTTCCAATACGTCAGTGTCATCCCCTTCTCCCGGCCCATTGTGTCGTACGCGTATCCGTACGTCGAGTCGGTCCCCATGCCGCCCTTCGTCACTGTCCGCCCTTCATTGTCGTACCCCGCCACCTGCTCCCATTCGACAAATTCCTCCCCGTGCTCCGGGTGGCTCCGCGTCCATCGCCATTTCTTCTTCGTCATCTGTCCCGCCGCCGTGTAGCTGTACATCTCCGTCATCAATGCGTACGAGCCTCCGCATGTCGGGTAGGTCACCCTCGACACCCGCCCTTGAAGGTTCTGCCCGTAATACGGATAGGGCGCGCTGGTGTCATACATGTACAGCACCGACTGGCACGGATCCGCCACCGTAGACCCCGCCGCGAACCTGTTCACGTAAACCACCCGCTGATTCGTGTCGTACGTATACTCCGTCTTCTGCCCTTTCGCGTCCGTTTTCCTCAGCACCGTCCCATCCGCGTTGTACTCGTACGCCGTCGTCCCTGTCTCCGGATTCGTCACCGTTTGCAGCCTTTGATCGCTGTTGTACACAAACGACCTCGTCTGCGTCACCGCGCCACGCGTCATCGTCACCGTCGTCAGCTTGTTCAGCACGTTGTACGCATACGTCGTCTCGGGGTCCGGTCCTCCCGCCGGTAGCTCTGCCCCTCGAATAGGAAGCGGCCGAAGGCGACGAATCCCCTCCGTCACGCTCGTCAGATTCCCCATCGCGTCCATCGTGTACTTCTTCCATCTCCCCGCCGGATCCGTCTTCGTCACCGTGTTCCCCGCGTACTCGTACATCGAGTATCCCGTTCCTCCCGGCAAGTCCACTCGCGTCGTCCGTCCCAGCCCGTCGTACGTGTTAGTCGTCCAATACACCGTCCCGCCCGGCGCATACGGCTGCGACACCCGCTTCATCTTCCCAACCGGCGTGCATGCGCACGAATCGTACTCCGTTTCCACCACGCTCTTCGTCACTTCGCTCGATCCCGCCCCGCTCAGATCTCCCGACTCCACCTTCACCGCCCGTCCCAACCCGTCGAACGTCGTTTTCGTCCATCGCCCGTTCGTCGTCGCCTTCGTCGTCGGCGGCGAGTTCGTGTACTCGATACTCGTTCCGGCCCCCGTCGCCGACGTCGTCTGTGTCGGCCTTCCCACGCTGTCATACCCGATCGCCGCGGTCTCTCCGTTCGACCCCGTCTCCTGCGTCAAACCCAGAAACGAGTTGTAGCTCATGCTCATCGTCAGCCCGCCGCCCATGATCGCCGCCGGCACCGCTCCGTTGTACCCCATGCTGACATTTATCTCGTGCCCGCTATCGTCCGTCGTCTTCGGCGTCATCCCCTGTGCATTCACGTACACGTTGGCGATCGACCCCGGCTTTACCACCCGGCTCAGGTTCCCGCGGTACGTAGGTCCGACACTTACCCACTGCCTCACCGCCCCTCCTCCTCCCGGAATCGCTGTCCCGTCGTACGTGTTCGTCGCCAGCGTCATCGTCTGCCCGGCCCCCGTCACTGTGCTTGTTAATAACCGGTTCCGCATGTATAGCGACGTGTAATAGCTGGCGGTCAAGTACGTGTTCGTGTAAGTCCGCGACGGCGTCGTCAGGTTCCCGTAATCGTACTGCTTCGACACCGTCACATTTCCATATCCGTCAAGCGTCTGCTCGCTCTTCGACTGCACGCCGTCCAAGGCCGCCACCACCGCCCCCACATACGGCCGCCCCGTCGCATCCGCCGTCCACGTGAAGTCCTGCTGCCTCAGCACAGACCCTCCCGTTGAACCGCGCTCCTGAAAACTCAGCACCTGCCCCGGCCCCGATGCGTCAGTGCGGAACGTCCAGTCTTTCCGCGCTCCCGAGGGATCGATCACCGTACCCGCCGAGTGTGCCGATAACCCCGAATCCCCGCTCGCCCGCGGCATCTGATACGTCGTCTCCGCCGCCCCCACAGCCTTCAATAAATACCGGTTCTGCACCTCGCGCAGCGACCGGTTCCCAGTATACGTGAACGCGCCATACTCCCAGCGCTGATACCCGCCGTACGGATACGTCACTTTCGTCAACTCTCCCGCTCCCGTCGCGTACTCGAAGTTTGTCGTGACGTTGAGGCCCGTGTTCCGCATCGTCTGCAAGACAGGCGTTGTCCCAAAGCTCGCGCTATTGAACGGCGACGCCAGACTCACCGTCGAGTAAGTGAACGTGGATCCTTCCGAGGTCCCGATCCAGTTCATGTACGAAGTCAGATGCGGCACCGCCTCGGTCGTGTAAGTGAAGGTGTAGGTCTTGTAGTGGATCGGCTGAAACGGCGCGGTCGTTGCCCGCACGTCTTCAATCTCGTCGATCCGCGCGCTCGAATTCCCCCACCCCGCGTTCACCCCCGTCTTGTACCGTACCAGCACCTGGTTCCCGTTGCTGTCCTGCATGATCGTCGGATACCGCGTCCCCGCGTCGTCCTCCGTCCCCGCCGATTGCGCCCCCATCTCCCAATGACTCCCGTCCGTGAAATACACGCGCCGTAGGTTTGTGTCGTAGCTGATGTACGTACTGTCCCGGGACGTCCACACCCCGTTCGTGTTCACGTCCAACCGGTACTCCGCCCCCGTCGCGTCCGTAAATACGTAATGATGCAGAGTCCAGTAGTTCGCGTACACTGGCATCACCGACCCCGCCATCATCCGCCATCCGAACCCGTATCCCACGTCCTGCCCCAGCTTCCACGTCTGCGTTCCTTCCTGTCTCCATAACTGCGAATTGTAACTAAGCAGAAACGGCACGCTCCATCCGCGTCCCATCGCCTTCAATAGCGGAACACTGTAGTTCAGGTTCCCGCTTGCCATGTCGATCTGCTCACCCAGCCCGCCCCAATAAGCCCCCGACGTGCGCACTCCCACCCGTCGTGCATCGAACGTCGAAGGCGGGGTTGTCGTCACCGCGAAGGTCACCGCGCTCGACTGGTTGAAATGGAAGTCCGTGGCGTAGATCGAGTAAGTGTAGGTTGTGTTCGGCGACAGCGTCTCGTCGCTGAATGCGGGCGTCAGCCGTTCTCCCAGGTAGACGCCGTCGCGGAAGATCCGGTACCCGAAAATGCCGATGCCGTTCGCGCCATCGATCGCTCCGGCCCACTGAACATCCGCTTTAGTCGCGAACGACGACGCGGCGATCGATTGCGTATTCACAGGCGAAGGCGCCGTGCGGTCGAGCGTGCCCAGGTATACAGTCGCCATAAGGCCAAACTCGTAGAACTGCGGGGTAACGCCCACGCCGGGTTGGCCGCTCGTGATCGAAGTGTCGTAACTGCCTCCCACGTACACATTGTCGAGATAAACGAGAATCTGACCCGCGGTGTAGACCGAGCGCATGGCTATCCCGTCGCGGCATCCCACGGCGGAACTGGACAGCAGGGTAACGACACTGTTCACCACCTTACGTACGTTGAGCGTCGCGGTGCAGTTCACGCTGTTCACCGTCACCGAGGTCAGACTGACTGAGTAATAAGTGGTTAGATTAGCATTGGCGCGCAGATAGTGCGTGTAGGTGCCACCCGGGTACCAGATTCTAAGCTCGGACTTAACTTCGTATTCATTTGTGCCGTCGGGCACGGGCACGGTGGACACAAGATGTCCGCCGTAAAGACCCATGGGGCCGGCTGTGACGTTTCCGATATACGTCCAGGGGCCGGGGCCGAACGAGTTGTCGTAGAGGTAGTACTGATACGCGCCCGGCATCATCCGGCAGCCGAGCAGGAGCATCACCGCTAGTTTTTTCATCGATCTACCTTTTGATGCCACCGTCGCCCGCTGTCTTCACCGCTTCACCCGGTGGAACCGTTCGAGATCGAAGTCTTTCTTGTACTTCCGGAACTCCGTTTCGAGCTCGGCTTTGGTCGTCTTCTCTTTCTCGAAGGCCTTCTCATTCGCCTGAATGCGAACAAGAACGGGCAGGAGGGCCTCCCGGTTCCGCGCCACGAATTCGACTATGGCGAACTTGCCGTCGTCGCTCACTTCATAGGTGAAGGACACAATCCCGTTGGGGTCCGGCTTCAACGGCGCGTGCAGCGGACGGCGCGGATCGGCCTCCGTCCCCGCTCCCACCATGGGAACCACTGCCAGGACGCGTTCGTGGTTGTGCCCCGGATCGAGTTTCCGCTGGGCGATACCGGAACCGAGTACCAGAAAGAAGGGCGCGACTACTGCCAAAAATCGGGTCATAGGGGAAGATCTTAGCGAAGTTGTCCCGGCCACCGCAAGAGAAAACCGCCGTTTGCAGAATATTTATCAGACCCTCATGCTTGATCTCTCCGCTCTTCCAGGCGAATGACGAAATGTGACGGTCCCTGTGTTTGCGCTTCCAGCCGCTCCATCCGAACCTTCCCTTTCGACCGCCGCTCGGCGTTTTATGATCCCTGCCGCCGCCCCCGCCTGCCCCAAAAACCGTCGCTCCCCTAAGACCCGTTTCACAGGTAAATCTCTCTGATAACAAACCACTTAATAAATAAGCACTTGACATCGTGGTGTACGCTGGTCTCAGAAGGTAACTCACCATGAGTTCACAACGTAAACTTGAAGCTGCCCGTGCTAACGGGGCCCTTGGCCGCAGCCGGAAACTCCCGCTGGTCTTGCTCGTTCTGCTCAGAACTCCTATCGCCATGGCCTCTTCGCCGCAGTCGTCCTGCTCCCCGGCGAACATGCCGAAAACTTCGAGGAACTCCACCGCCAGTTCCGCGACCGCTTCCTCCCCGTTGACGGCGTCGAAGACGGTCTTATTGAAGAAATGGTCTGCTGCTGGTGGCGCATCCGCCGCGCCTGGTCCATGGAGAAGAACCTCATGGCGTCCAGCATGGAGGAACAATTGGCGCCCGACCGCTCCACTCGCACCGCCAACGCTTTCTCCTACCTCTCGGTCTCGCCGCCGATCAACCTCCTTCATCGCTACGAGTCCCGCCTCCAACGGAATTACCACCGGGCCATGGATACCTTAATGCGTCTGCGCGAGGACGACCGTCGGGAAGAGGCTTGGACGGAAGAAAACGCACCGCTACAGGAGGTCCGCCCGTCGCCGGACACGGTCTCCGCCAAACCTCCCGAGCCGCCCCTGCCGCCTCCACCGCAGCCGGAGGTTAGCGCCACGCCTATGGTAAATAGCGACTTACCTGTGCCGCCCACGATTCTCCAGCCGGTTCCGCCCAGCCGTCGGCTGCATCGGGAACAAAAAGTGAGGAACGAAGCTAATCCCATTTCCGGACAACCCGCTGAGACCGCTCAAACCGCCAAAACACCGGATGTCCTGCCCCGAACGGGGACGAAGGCCTCCGGAAGGGGGCGTTCTTAGACGGTTTACATTTTCTTTCGTGCCCGCGGTAACCTTGTGCCACGCCAAACTCTCATGTCGACGCCACACTCTCGTCCCTCCCCGGCCGCGGCCCCTGCCGCGGCGCGCAAGCGTCGATCCAGCGGCGTAAACGGGGCACAGACCTCTTTGGGTACGCCGGACTTGCGCCCGGCGGCCTAAAGAGGTAACTTTAGCCCAGGGGCCAACGCCCTTTCGAATTAAGCCCTATCACCCCAAGGAGAGAAGTGTTGCCGAAATCGCAACTCCTGAAGCTTTCGTGTATCGCAGCAGCCGTAGTATTGTCCGTGGCGTGTAACAAGGCGTCGGCTCCCGCCGCTGGCGCAGGCGCGAAGAAGGGCGGTGGTGAGGTTCCCGTCACGATCGCAAAAGTGACGCAGAAGGACGTTCCCGTCGAGATCCAGATCATCGGAAACGTCGAGGCTTACGCCACCATTACGATAAAAGCTCAGGCGGGTGGGGAGTTGATGAAGGTTCATTTCCAGGAAGGGGACTACGTCAGGAAAGGCGACGTCCTGTTTACGATCGATCCGCGCCCGCTCCAGGCGCAACTCAGCCAGGTCGAGGCCAATCTGGCGCGAGACCTCGCACTTGAGGCGCAGGCCGAGGCCAACCTCGCAAAAAACATCGCGCAGGAGCAGTATGTGCGCGGTCAGTCGGGCCGGTATGACCGCTTGTTTCAGCAGGGTATCGTTTCAAAGGATCAGTCCGAGCAACTCCGTACCAACGCGGATGCGTTGGCTTCCGGCGTCAACGCGGACCGGGCCGCGATTCAGAGCGCGAAGGCGGCGACGGTTGCGGGGCGCGCCGCCGTCGACAACGTGAGGTTGCAGCTTGCCTACACCACGATCCGGGCGCCTCTCGATGGGCGCACCGGCAATCTGAACGTGAAGCAGGGTAACATCGTCAGTGCAAACTCCACCGACCTCATCGCGATCAACCAGGTGCAGCCCATCTATGTCACGTTCTCCGTGCCCGAGGCCCAGCTCGCCCCGGTGCGGAACTATATGAACTCCGGAAAGCTGCAGGTCGTCGCAACGCCTCAGGAGGAGGGCGCGACGCCCCAGACCGGTATCCTCACTTTCGTCGACAACGCGGTCGATGTTTCGACGGGCACCATCAAAATGAAAGGCACGTTTCCGAACTCGGACCGGAAGCTGTGGCCGGGCCAGTTTGTTCGCGTCGTCCTGCGGTTGACGATGCAGCGAAACGCGCTCGTCGTTCCCAATCAGGCCGTGCAGACCAGTCAGGACGGCGCCTACGTCTACGTCGTGAAGGAAAACCAGACGGTGGAATCGCGGCCCGTAGTGACGGGCTCCCGGCTCGACCAGGAGTTGGTGATCGACAAGGGTTTGGAAGCTGGCGAGAGCGTGGTGACCGAGGGTCACTTACGGCTCGCTCCCGGGATGCGGGTCCAGCAGAGGGACGCGCGAGGTGGAAAGAAGGGTGGTAAAGGACCGGGCGAAGAGCGCAAGGATGCGGGTCCGGGAGTACAAAAGAAGGGGGCGGATTGAACATCTCCGCGACATTCATCAGCCGGCCGATCGCGACCAGCCTGTTAATGGTGGCGATCGCTTTTTTTGGCGTGCTTGCTTACACCAAGCTTCCCGTCTCCGATCTCCCGAACGTCGACTTTCCCACTCTCGTGGTGACGGCAAGTCTACCCGGTGCGAGTCCCGACAACATGGCTTCGTCCGTCGGGACGCCACTTGAAAGGCAGTTCACGGGCATCGCGGGCCTCGACTCGATGACTTCCGTGAACTCGATGGGCACCTCCCAGATCACGCTGCAGTTCGACATGGTGCGCGATCTCGACGGCGCTACCGTGGACGTGCAAACGGCCATCAGCGCCGCCATGCCTCTGCTGCCCCCCGGCATGCCCAATCCTCCTTCGTTTCGTAAAGTCAACCCCGCCGATTCGCCCGTCATGTTCATGGGCCTGACATCCTCCATCGTGCCCATGCCGGTCCTCAACGAGTTCGCCGAGACCATGATCGCGCAGCGGATTTCGGCCGTGAACGGAGTCGCTCAGGTCATGGTGATGGGAGCGCAGAAGTTTGCCGTCCACATTCAGATGGACCCGAGCAAGATGGCGGCGAAGCAGGTCGGCATCAACGAAGTGGAGCGCGCCATCCAGGCCTGGAACGTGAACATCCCGACCGGCACGCTGTACGGGGAGCGTCAAGCCTATAACATCAAGGCGAGCGGCCAGTTGATGAACGCGGCCGGATACAAAGAAGCCATCGTCTCGTACCGGAATGGAGCGCCCATACGGTTGAAGGAGCTTGGTACGGTCGCCGACGGCGTGGAGGACGACAAGTCCTCCTCTTTTCTGTTCAACAAGGGCGAGTTCCAGCGAGCCATCACCGTGGTTGTGATGCGGCAGCCGAACAGCAATACCATCGAGGTGATCGACGCCATCAAGAAGCTGGTGCCGTCTTTCAACGCTCAACTGCCGCCCGGCGCCACGCTGACCGTCCGCGGCGACAGGTCGATGAATATCCGCGAAGCCTTCGCCGATATCCGGTTCATGATGTGTCTCACGGCCGGCCTCGTGATCATGGTGATCTTCCTGTTTCTGCGGAACGTGCAGGCGACGCTGATCCCCAGTCTGGCGCTGCCCATCTCGCTGCTCGGCACCTTCGCCGTCATGTACGTCTTAGGGTACAGCCTGGACAACCTCTCGATGATGGCCCTTATCCTCTCCATCGGGTTCGTGGTCGACGACGCCATCGTGATGATCGAGAACATCGTGCGGCACCTGGAGAATGGCGAAAGCCCGCTGCAGGCCGCATATATGGGGTCGAGGGAGATCTGGTTCACCATCGTTTCGATGACGCTCTCGCTCGCCGCCGTGTTCATTCCGGTCCTCTTCATGGCCGGTCTTCTCGGACGCCTCTTCCGGGAATTCGCCGTCACCATCTGTGTCGCGATTCTCATCTCCGGAATGGTTTCGATCAGCCTGACGCCCATGCTTTGCAGCCGGATTCTCCGGTCGCGCGCGGACACAAAGCATGGGCGGTTGTATAACTGGTCCGAAAACATCCTGAACAATATCCTCGGAGCCTATGGGGTGACGCTGCGGTGGGTTCTCCGCCACCGCCCGGTGATGGGGACCGTGTTTGTATTGGTCCTGATCTCCACATACTTCCTGTTCGACAAGGTTCCAAAGGGATTCATCCCGGACCAGGATACCGATCAGCTCATGGTGTCGACCGAAGCGGCGCAGGGCACCTCATTCTACAAGATGGCCGAATACCAGCAGAAGGCGGCGGATATCCTGGCAACCGAGCCGGGTATCGACAATTTCTCCTCAAGCGCCGGCGGAAGTTCCTTCATGGGCTCCGGAAACGCCAATACCGGCCGCATGTTCGTTTCTCTCAAGCCCCGTAAGGACCGCGATCTGAGCGTACAGCAGATTGTGGAGAAAATGCGGCCCCAGTTGGGCGTGCTGCCGGGGATCAGGGTATTCATGCAGGTTCCGCAGATGATCCGTCTGGGCGGGAGAATGTCCAAAGCCCAGTATGAGTTCACGATCCAGGGTCCGGATACGGCGGAGCTCTACCGGGAAGCTCCCCGGCTTGAACGGGAGCTTTTGAAGCTCAACGGGATACAGGACGTCACAAGCGACCTGCAGATCCGCAATCCGCAGGTACGGATTCAGATCGATCGCGACAAGGCGGCCTCCCTGCAACTGAACGTCGAGCAGATTCAGACCGCGCTCTACAGCGCTTATGGACAGCGATGGGTGTCTACCATCTACGGAACCACGAATCAGTTCCGCGTGCTGCTCGAGCTGGAGCCGAAATTCCAGGAGCACCCCGATCTGCTTTCAATGCTGCACTTCAAGTCGAGCGATGGCCGGCTGATTCCTCTCGACGCGGTGGCCAAGCCGAAATTGAACGCCGGCCCGCAGACCATCAATCATTCCGGGCAGCTCCCCTCCGTGACGGTGTCCTTCAACCTCAAGCCGGGGGTTTCGCTGGGCGAGGCTGTCGAGGAGATCAACGAAGCGGCGTTGAACATTCTACCGGCAACGCTATCGACCAGTTTCCAGGGCAGCGCGAAAGCGTTTCAGAGTTCACTGAAGAATCTGAGCTTGCTCCTTGTAGTGGCGATCCTCGTGGTTTACATCGTGCTCGGCGTGCTATACGAAAGCTTCGTGCAGCCGCTGACCATTCTGTCCGGCATTCCTTCGGCGATTTTCGGCGCCCTCCTGACGCTCCTGATCTTCAAAGTCGAGTTGAACATCTACGGCTTCGTGGGCCTCATGATGCTGATCGGGATCGTGAAGAAGAACGCCATCATGCAGATCGACGCGGCTCTCGAAGCCGAGCGTAGGGAAGGGAAGAGCCACGAGGAAGCCATTTACCACGGCTGCATGGTGCGTTTCCGCCCGATCATGATGACCACCATGGCCGCTCTGCTCGGTTCGCTGCCGCTCGCGCTCGGAACCGGGGCCGGCGGCGAGTCCCGCCGTCCGCTCGGATTGGCCGTCGTCGGAGGATTGGTCTTCTCCCAGTTGATTACTTTGTATCTCACGCCCGTGGTCTACACCTACATGGCGGCGATCGTCGAGCGATGGAACCGGTTGACCCGCCGCCGGGCGCTGGTGCCCGCCGTGTCGGGCGCGGATTAGTAGCAGATGAATATTTCCGATACCTTTATCGAACGCCCGATCGCGACGACGCTCCTGATGCTCGCGATCGGCATGTTCGGCACCGTGGCCTACAAGTCGCTCCCGGTGAGCGATCTGCCGAACGTCGATTTTCCCACGCTTCTGGTGACGGCGAGTCTGCCCGGCGCAAGTCCTGAGACGATGGCCGCCGCCGTCGCTACGCCGCTTGAGAATCAATTCTCGATGATCGCCGGGCTGAACTCGATGACATCGACCAACTCGCTTGGCTCGACGCAGGTGACCCTCGAATTCGACCTGAGCC
Source organism: Candidatus Sulfopaludibacter sp. SbA3 (assembly GCA_945893365.1). Classification (GTDB taxonomy): domain Bacteria; phylum Acidobacteriota; class Terriglobia; order Bryobacterales; family Bryobacteraceae; genus SYKU01. The sequence goes on from CAMDED010000051.1 coordinate 17,590, forward strand.
GGCAACTGGACGGCGCGGCCGTCGACGTTCAGGCGGCGATCACGCAGGCCGCGCGGCTCCTGCCTCCCGGCATGCCTACTCCTCCGACCTTCACCAAGGTGAATCCGGCGGACCAGCCTATCCTCTACATCGCGCTGACATCGGCCTCCATGCCGATGTGGACGCTCGACGAGTACGCGCAGACGCGCATCGCTCAACGCATTTCCATGGTAACCGGAGTCGCCCAGGTCCAGGTGCTGGGCGCGCAGAAGTACGCCGTGCACGTGCAGGTGGACCCGCACGCCATGGCTTCGCGGCAGGTGGGAATCAACGAGGTCGAAGCGTCGCTCAGGGCATGGAACGTAAACCTGCCCACTGGCACCATCGTCGGACCGCAGCGGGCGTTCACTCTGATGGCTTCCGGACAGCTCATGAGCGCCGCGGCCTACCGGCCATTGGTGGTCGCGTACCGCAAGGGCTCGCCCGTCCGCTTGCAGGAAGTCGCCGACGTGATCGACGGCGTCGAGGACGACAAAACCTCATCGAGATTCTACAAGAAAGAAAGCGGCGAGCGGGCCATTGTCCTTGCGATCCAGCGTCAGCCGGGCACCAACACGATGGAAGTGGCGGACGGCATTAAAGCGCTATTGCCGACATTTAAGAACGAGTTGCCGCCGACGGTCGGAATGGACATCATGTACGACCGCTCGGACACGATCAAAGAATCGTATGAGGACGTGCTGTTCACGATGGCTCTGACGCTCGGGCTCGTGATCATGGTCATCTTCCTGTTCCTGCGCAACGTATCGGCAACCGTGATCCCGAGCCTCGCCCTGCCGTTTTCGATCGTAGGTACCTTCGCCGTCATGTACCTGCTTGACTTCAGCCTGGACAACCTCTCGATGATGGCCCTGATCCTGTCGGTCGGATTCGTGGTGGACGACGCCATCGTGATGCTCGAGAACATCGTGCGGCACATCGAGAACGGAGAGGCGCCGATGCTCGCCGCCATCAAGGGATCGAGAGAAATCGGCTTTACCATCGTTTCCATGACTCTGTCCCTCGCGGCCGTCTTCATTCCCGTGCTGTTCATGGGAGGAGTGCTGGGGAGGCTGTTTAAGGAATTCGCCATCACCATCTGCGTCGCGATTCTGATCTCGGGAGTGGTTTCCGTCACCCTGACGCCCATGCTTTGCAGCCGCTTTCTTCGCTCCACGCACGATCAGAAGCATTCCTGGTTTTACCGCGTGACGGAGAGCTTCTTCGACGCCATGCTGCGCGTTTACGACCGCACTCTGCAGGTCGTGTTGCGGTTCCGGGTGGCAACGGTCCTGTTCTCCCTGGTCGGGCTTGCGGCGACGGCGTACATGTTCGTAAAGATTCCGAAGGGCTTCATTCCGGATCAGGATACGGACCAGATGCTCGCCATTACCGAAGCCGCGCAGGGTACGTCGTTTCAGCAGATGGTGAAGTATCAGGAGGCGATCGCGGAGATCGTGCGGCAGGATCCGAACGTCGAATCGCTGGTTTCGAGCGTCGGCGGCGCGGCGGCATCCACGCTCGGCGGGCAAAATTACGGACAGCTCGTGGTGCACCTGAAACCCCGCGCGGAGCGAAAGATGCTGGTCGACGAAGTAATCGCGAACCTGCGTCCGAAGCTTAGCGAGTTTCCGGGGATGCGGGTGTTCCTCCAAAATCCGCCCACGATTCGGATTGGCGGTCAGGTCACGAAAAGCATCTATCAGTTTTCGATGCAGTCCCCCGACAAAGCTGCGTTGTACGAGGCGGCGGAGAAAATGCGGGAGGCGGTCGAGCAGTTGCCCACGGTTCAGGACGTCACAAGCGACATGGCGATCTCGACGCCGCAAGTGCATGTCAAGATCGACAGGGACAAGGCCGCGGCCATGCAAGTGACGGCGGCGCAGATCGAAAACGCGCTCTACGATGCCTACGGACCCCGCTGGGTATCCACAATCTACGCGGCCATCAACGAGTACAGAGTGCTCCTCGAGTTGAAACCGGAATATCAGGCGGATCCCAAGGCTCTGTCGCTGCTGTACTTCAAGTCGAATACCGGCCGCCTGATCCCTCTCGACACGCTTGCGACGGTGAGCCTCGACACGGGGCCGCAGACGATCAACCACTTTGGGCAGCTTCACGCCGTGACGGTATCGTTCAACCTGAAGCCCGGCGCTTCGCTCGGCGATGTGGTGGCCCAGGTTCAGAAGGTCGCCGATGAAGTGCTGCCGCCGGAGATCAGCTCGACGTTTCAGGGTGCGGCGAAGGCCTTTCAGGGTTCGCTGTCGAATCTGTGGGTGCTTCTGATCGTCGCGATCCTGGTGGTCTACATCGTCCTGGGCGTCTTGTACGAGAGCTACATTCATCCCTTTACGATCTTGTCCGGATTGCCGTCGGCGGGCTTCGGCGCGCTGTTGACGCTCTTCATCTTCAAGATGGATTTGAGCATCTACGCCTTCGTCGGTCTGATCATGCTCATCGGCATCGTGCAAAAGAACGCGATTATGCAAATCGACTTCGCCCTCGAAGCGGAAAAGGACGGAATGGCGCCAAGGGACGCGATCTACGAAGGGTGTCTGATCCGTTTCCGTCCCATCATGATGACGACGATGGCGGCGTTGCTGGGCGCGGTTCCCATCGCGCTTGGATACGGCGCGGGTGGAGAGGCGCGGCAGCCCCTCGGACTCGTGGTAGTGGGCGGGTTACTGTTCTCGCAGCTTGTGACGCTTTATTTGACGCCCGTGGTTTACACGTATATGGCCGCGCTGCAGTCGCGACTGCAGCGCAGGAAACCGCACGCCGTGCCCGCCCCGCAGCCGGTGGTGGCATAGGGTTGTTAGGAATCGGGAAGGACAATATTCTTTCGCATCATCGTGCGCTCTCCCTCTCGGCATCGTTCAATTCATTGATCTCGCGTTGGAGTTCCCGCCGATCCCGCATCCTGATTACGAAGACGCCCACTGCCCAGATGACCAGCAGAGACAGGAAGGGGACCATATTGAGGAGCGTTCCTTTGAGGGGCATTCCCCGATTCCTGATCCCAAAACTCAGGAGGAGCGCAATGAACGTCGTGAGGGCGAGAACCACCGGCCCGAGAGTCCATAACAGAAAGCGGCCAAAGAGGTCACGCCGATGCTCGACTTCCCGCCGGTAAGACTCGAGACCGGTACTCAAGGCCGCGTCATCCGGCAGCGCCGCGGACCACATTCCCCTATTGACGAAATACTGCCCGGCCATGCTCCAGGCGATGGTGAAGGAGAATATCGCTCGCATCATTGGACTGTCGCCCGACGCAATACCGTAACCGGAGATACCGGCAACAAGGAGCGGCGCCGTTATCCCGCGGAGCAGCGTTCGGCGCGTCCTTGCGCGTAGTTCCTGTGTCTTCCGTCGAATCTTTTCCAATGTCATTACAGATGGCTCCGTTGGCTGGTTTTGCCAGATTGTTCTCGGGTCATTGCCGGAGGAATCATTTCGCATGGCCGCCTCCTTCGTGAAACCGCCTTGCCAGGATGTTCTTGATCCGGTGTATCCTCATGGCCACGTTCCCTGACGACAGCCCCGTGATTTCTCCAATCGACTCCGCGTCTATGTCTTCCAGATAGGAGATGATGACCTGGCGGTCAAGCGGCTTGAGCTGTTGAATCAACATAGACAGCCGTTCCAGGTTTACGCCTTGGTCGGCGAACTGGCCGTGGTCTTTGCCGGGAAGCATCTCGAGCTCTTCCAGACTCACGAGTTTTGAAAAGGTCCTGCGCTCGCGAAGGACGTGCGAAGCGGCCACATGGTGAGCAACCCGATAGACCCAAGTCCGCACGGAACAGCGGGCATCGTAGCGCTGGAAACTCCGCCACAATTGAAAGTGAATGTCCTGGCTCAGGTCGCGGCGCTTTTCCGGGTCGGCCTCGTAGGCCCTCGCAAGCCTTTCGAGTGAAGAACCGAACTTATCCGCGGCGTCTCGGTACAAGTCATCCTGGCTCTCCGCCCCGGTCGAACTGGACTCAGTTCCTCTCACACTCAAGGTAGTCGTTCGGAACGGAAGTTTCTAACAAATTCGAATTTCTCAAATCCGCCGATTCTTCAGTTTCTTTCATCCGCAGCCTGCCGGCGCAACTCGGTCCCTTTTCTTAACCTTAGAGCGCAACGCGTTTGCGAAGAGAAGTACCACGATAATCAGCGCAACCAGGCTGACCACCCGTCCAATGCGGTTCTCGAGCGGAGTCTCGAAGCGCAGATGGATCTCCCGCTCGCCGGCCGGCGGGTCAATCCGCAGGAAGCCCATGACGTCCTTGAGGACTGGGAGGCTTCGCCCACCGCTGTACGCTCGCCACCACGGGTCGTAAGACACCTGGATGGCTACGGATTCACCTTCGCGAATCCGCGCCCTTACGCGCATCGTCCGTGAATCCACCCATTGGCTTTCTGCCGGAGAATCCGGACCTCCCTCCAGAGCCTCGGCATAGGCTCGAAGTTGGACTTCATTATCGTCATTCCACTCGATTTCCGGGAGCGCTTCCATTCTGCGCCGTTCCACCACTCGCGCGAGTCCCGGAAAACGGCGCGGCACGCGGTATACGATATCGTCCTCTCCGTTGTCGAACAATACCTGTAGCCGTCCGTCGAACTTGTGTTCGACGGCCATGGCGTGATAAACCTCCTGCGAGCGCTTGCCGTGAACGACGATCGCGTCCGCGCCCAGCGACTGCAGCCAGTAGATGTCCCTCACTGGTTTGCCGCCCCGAAGAATCTGCCAGTTGGCCAGCGCGATCATCTGGTTCTGCATGCCTTGGTCCGACACGCCGCCAATCTGGGGGACATCGTTCCAGACGTAGGACCAGAAGCCCAGTGAACTGGCGATATGTACTCGCGCCCCGGGCAGGTTTCGGGCGAGCCAGTGCGAGAGGCGGTACTCGATACGCCGTTCGGGATGATCGTCTCGCACGTATACTCCCCACGGATTCCGCAAGTACGGCAACGCCAGTATGAGTGAGGCGGCGAGCAGCGCTCCGCCAAAGATCCGTGGGGCGAGCGCTCCCCGGCGCAAACACTCGAGCGCGGCAATGACAAGGAGAAGGTCGAACTCCGGCACGAAGCGCGCTGGTTCCCCGAACGCTCGAAACTCGAAATAGTAGCTTCCCAGCGCACTGAGACCGAATATCCCCAAGGCGCCTGAGAGGAAGATCGGCCAGGCGCGCTCCAGCCTGCCCCGACCGGCCCGAATCGAAATGTAAGCGAACAAGGCGACGAGAGCGAGTACCAGAATGCGCGACCGGGCATTACCCGGCTGCGCAACGAGTTTCAGATTCGCGACTGTGAGAGCCAAGTAAGAAGGGGTTAACCAAAACGCCGTGAGACCGTAGCTGAGGCCCGCAATGGCTGCTGCTCGCCACCAGATGCCCGACCCGCCATAGGTCACCCATAGCGTCCAAACCATTAGCGGGAAAAGAATGGCCAAGGCAGTGGCGCCATAAAAATTGGTCGAAACGCAGAGGCCGGACAGCAGCGCGGTTGCTGCTAGCATTCCGGGGCGATGGCCGCGTAGCGCCAGCCAGCCTGCCGCCAGCGCGAAGAGCAAAATCCCCATCGCGGACATATGCGCCACTTCGCCCCACTTGACGATCACGTTCAGACGCTGGGGCATGTGCAGCGCCGAGTCGTTGCGAATCGACTTGAATATCAACAGCGCCGGTGAAAGGGCAAGGGAAGCGAGAGCGGCCGCCGCGCCCCATGCTCTCGATCCGCCCGCGGTTCGCACGAGAGCGTAGACGCCCGCCACGGAGAGGCAGTAGAGCAATGCGGAGTAGATGTGATACGCCTGGGGCGGGCTGAATCCGCCGTATCGCGAGACTAGCGCCGTGCCGTAACGCATGCCAGGCGGGTAGAGGTAGTCGAAACGGTTGCCGCAGTAGAAATAGGGCGCCCATCCGGGACTGGGCAGGTGTTCTCTTAAGAATCGAGCGTCGCCGATGAATGCGCCGTCGATCGACATCCAGTTGTCGAAGTACCGCACTTGATACAGCGGCAGGATCAGTAGCGCCGAAAGTAAAATCAAGAGCGCACCGTCGAGCGCCGCGGACTTTACATTTGCGGAAGCGCCTTCGTTGGTCATAGGCTAGCGCGGCAGACGAAGGTCGACTTTTTGGTTGCGTACATGCGCCGTGACCGGAAGCTTCAAAGGAGCACATTCATGCAGGCTTTGTCTACGCCGATCGTCGCACGAGGAGAGCCCGCGCTGTCGATCGGCGGGGATTCGGCGGGAAGCGCGCGCGCCGAGGTCATCCACGTCTTCCCAAAAGCACGGGCGGTTCCGGACGCCGTGGTTCCGGTCACCCCAATAGAACCTGCAAAATCGACACCGCCCCGGCAGCCTTGCATAGCAGGAAGAGAAGAACCACCAGGCGGACCGACGTTCGTCGCATGGGCGCCTCCAAATTCCGATACCTCGAATCAAGAGCTACTTCCACTGTAAATCCGGCGCGCCGGTAAATCAAGATGTATTTGTCTCAATTAAGAGGTGGGAGACGATGGGGAGGCCGAAAGGGGGCCGGAGCGTCAAGATCCGGTTTCGGTGACCGTGGCGCGCAGCCGTCCGCGCGCCACGCGCACACGGATCTCGGAATCGAGGGGCGCTTCCGCCGCGTCCTTGATCGCTTCTCCCGAAGGGCCCGTCACGATCGCATATCCGCGGTCCAGCACGAGCAGAGGACTCAGTTGGCCAAGTTTGGCGGCAAGAGTCTCGAGGCGCGAGCGCCGCCGCGCCAGACGGGTCCGGATGGTTTCGACGGCGTTCCTGTGCGCGCTCTCCAACCGGGCATGGTTGCGGGCCAGCTTCGGGCGCGGATCGAAACTCCCCAATCGCGCTCCCACGCCCTGGAACGCGCGCTGTCGCGCTTCGAGCGCTTCGCGGATCAGGTCGCGAAGCCGGAACTGCAGGTCGTCGCTACGCTGGAGCTTCCGTCCGATCGCGCGATTCAAGAGAAGAAGAGCGCGCTCGATGCCTTGCTCCCGGAGCCGGCGGGAGGCCATCGCGAGCCGGTACCGGACGATCGACACGGCCTTCGAATCGAGCGTGCCGATGCGCTCGAAGATCTCCTCGCGATTCGGAGCCACCAGTTCTGCCGCCGCGGACGGCGTTGGAGCGCGCAGGTCTGCAACAAAATCGGCGATCGTGAAGTCGGTCTCGTGGCCGATCGCGGATACTACGGGTACCGCGCAGTTGAAGATTGCCCGCGCAACGGACTCTTCGTTGAACGTCCAAAGATCTTCGAGCGACCCGCCGCCGCGCGCCAGGATCACGACATCCGGCCATGCGCTCCGGCTGAAATAGTCAATGCCCCGGCGAATTTCCTCGACCGATCCCTCGCCCTGCACCAGTGCCGGGTAGAGCCGGATATGGAGGCCTGGAAAGCGGCGGCCGAGAATCTGAACCAGGTCGGCTATCACCGCCCCGCGAGGCGAGGTCACGATACCGATACGCCGCGGGAAGCGTGGCAGCGCCCGCTTGCGCGCGGGATCGAAGAGACCTTCCGCCGCCAGCTTCTTCTTCAGTTGCTCGAACGCCAGTTGCAGCGCGCCGTATCCTTGCGGCTCCAGAGTTTCGACCAGCAACTGGTACTCGCCGCGCGCGTCGTAAACATCGATGCGGCCCCGCGCGATCACCGCCACTCCGTCCTGAGGCTTGAACTTGAGAAAACGCAGTGAAGACTTGAAGCAGGCGCAGCGGATCTGAGCGGACCCGTCTTTCAGCGTAAAGTAGCAGTGGCCGCTCGCAGCGGTTTTGACGCCCGAGATTTCGCCCGACACCCACACGTCCGCGAACTCGCGGCTGAGAAGCACGCGGATCGACGAGTTCAGCTCCGCGACGGTCATCACCTCGCGCGAGGGTGCGAATTGAAGGGAGAACTGTTCCATTTTCAGCAGAGGCCTGCCGGCGGCGCGCACCTATTGTCACACGGCGCGGAGCGAATGTTCACATGGCGCGGAAGCGAAGCGGCGGACTTGCCGCGCCGCTTGCCGCAAGCGACAGCGCCGCTTGTCCTTCCTTGTAGAGCCTGCCGGTCTCGATGCCTTCGTATTCCGGCAGGTACCCGGCCAATTTGCGGAGAGCTTTGTCCATCTGAAGCTCCGCCCCGGCAAAGTTGCCCTGACTTTGATGATGAAAGGCAACCGCGAAATGAATCAGCGCCTGCAGAAACATGCGGCGGGGGCCCCGCTCGCCGGTCCATTCGGCCTCGAGCGCCTCGTGCGATTCGAAATACTCGCCCGCGTCGAACAGTTCGACGCCACGGTCGAACGAAGTCACGCGCCGACGGCTCCGCCCGCGACGAGCGTCGAAACCTCCTCCTGCGAGTAGCCGAGCTCCAACAAAATTTCACGCGAGTGTTCGCCGATTTCCGGCGCCATCGCCGGCTTCCGTTTCTCCACGCCGTCCACCCGCATCGGGCTATCCACGGTTCGCAGGGGCCCGGCCCGATCGATTTCCGGGTATAGTCCGTTCGCCTGCATCTGCTCATCCTGGGCGACTTCGCCGGGCGAGGGTACCGGACCCCAAACCACGCCGTGTTGGTTGAACAGCTTTGCGCACTGCGCCATATCGAGCGCACCGATCACACGGTCGAGCAGCTCGATCAATTCGCGGGCGTGTTCGGTTCGGGCTTTGAAGGTATGAAAACGCGGGTTTCCGATCATCTCGCGGAATCCCAGCGCATTACAAAGACGCGCCCAGTCGTGTCGGGGGTCGAGACAGCAGAGAATAAAGCGGAATCCATCTCGCGTCACGTAGTGGTTCACCAGCGGATTGATGGTTGTGCTCCGCGTGCGGCGGGCGGGAAACTCGGCGCCGCAGTGGGCCGCCTGAATCTGGCAACTGTTCGACCACGCGCCCGTTGCCATGAGCGACGTGGAGACCCTTGCGCCTTTTCCCGTATGCTCGCGCTGGTACAGCGCCAACATGATGGCGCCAAACAACGAAGTTGCCGTCGGATGATCGCCGAATCCCGCCGGGGCGAGCGTCGGCTCGGTATCGCTGTTGTACATCAAGCCCATCAAACCCGAGCGCGCCCAATAGGCCGTCGTGTCGTAGCCGGGTTTTCCCGCCTCGCCTCCCTGTTCGCCGTATCCCGTTACGTAGGCATAAATGAGCCGTGGATTCGCGGCGGACAGATCCTCATACGACATTCCGAAGCGCGCTACCAGGTCCGGTTGATAATTTGTGATAAAAACGTCGGCGGCGGCTGTCAGCCGGTGAAGGATGGCGCGCCCATCCTCCTTCGAAAGGTCGAGAGCCACGCTCCTTCTATTCCGCGCGTCGAGAATCCAGCAATAGTTGAGGCCTGAAACCGGCATGCCGGGAACCGCCCCCAGGCGGCGGTAAGGATCTCCGCCGCGCGGATACTCAACCTTGATTACATCGGCGCCGAAATCCGACAGGATCGTCGCCGCTGCCGGTCCGGCGATGTAAGTTCCGCAATCGATGACGCGAATGCCCTTCAGGATCGACATCTTACAAGGCTATCACTGCTTTCCCCAGGATCTTGCGATTGGCCAGATCGCGCAGCGCTGCGGGAGCCTCGTCCAACCTGTAGGTGGGACCGGCGACGGGCCGAATTCGCCCTTGCCGGAACAGGCCGACCAGGCTTTCCTGGGTGGCTGCAAGATAATCGGGGCGATTGGCGACGTAGCCGCCCCAGAGCACGCCGACGATCGAGATGTTTTTCAGCAGGACGCGATTCGCGGCAACCGTCGGGATACGGCCCCCGGCGAACCCGATCACGAGAAGGCGTCCTTCCGAGGCGATGCATTTCGTGGACAGATCGAAGATATCGCCGCCGACGGGATCGAAGATGACGTTCGCCCCGCCATCCGTGATTTCCTTGACCCGATCGACCCACGCGGGAGTTGAATAATCGAGAGCGTGAAGGGCTCCCTGAGCGCGGCAGAAATCGAGCTTCGCCGCGCTTCCCGCGGTAGCGATGACCCGGGCCCCAAGCGCCGCTCCGAGCTGGATGGCCGACATCCCAACTCCGCTCGCCCCTGCGTGGACCAGCAGCCACTCGCCGGCTTTAAGCGGGGCGCGATGTGTCAGTGCGAACCAGGAGGTGTGGTAGACGATGGGCATTGATGCCCCCTGGACCGGCGACATACCTTCGGGTAGAGCCCACACGCGGTCCGCCCGCGCCACCGAGAACTCGGCAAATCCGCCGCCCCAGGGCAGCGCGACTACTTCATCGCCCGCCTTCCACTGGAGCACTCCTTCGCCAATGCCATCGATAACGCCGGCCACTTCCGCTCCCGCCGTGAAGGGAAAAGGCGGCTTCACCTGGTACTTTCCCTGAATCTGAAGGATATCGAAGAAGTTGAGCGCGGAGGCAAGATTGCGAACCCGCACTTCGCCCGGACCCGGTTCGGGCAGGGGGACTTCGGCAAATATCATTTCCTCCGGTTCGCACCATCTGTGGACTTGCCAGGCGTTGGGCATTCTGGTGCATTATACTCCGCCGTATTGGCAGTAAGCACCTGAAACCCTGATGGCCATTGACTCTGGATGAAGGCTTATGTCAGACTCCCCAATTGAAGAGGTTCTATGTTTCACCTTCGTTTTTCATCACTATGCACCACAATTCAAATGACTTCGTAGTTCCCCTCGGCAGGTTGCAACCGGCAGCTGGGTGGGGCGGGCGATCACCTTTCGTCGCCTGTTGGGGAGGGCCTACGGCCCGCGAAACTTCATGAAAAACCAAAGGCGGCAAATGCAGGCTTGGCCCGAGCTTCGCTTTTTTGGGCTCTCGTGTTTTCATGGGGTTAGGTTGGTTTTTCGACCCTGCCTTCTTCCGCGCGTGGACCAGGCCACGAACGACGATGGCCTGGTCCACCGGCGCCACAGTTCCATCAGCAAGTGTGGAACAGTTACTTCCTGACGAGCCCTAAGAGTTGTTCCCGGGATCGAGCCAGAGCCAGAGGTGTCAGCCGGCATTTCGCCCCCTTCAAATCCTCTAAAATAGGGGCTAGGAGCTACTTCCACGTGAGATTCTCGACTCGTCCGCTCGCTCTCCTCGCCCTGATCCCCGTAGCTTACGCACAGTCCGACCGCGGAACCATCACCGGGCGCGTTACCGACCCCTCCGACTCCGCTATCGCCGGCGCCTCCGTCACCATCGTGAACCAGGAGACAGGCCTCCGCACTGTCACTAAGACCAACGCCACGGGCAACTACGCCGCCGGGCAGTTGTCCGTCGGCCGCTACGAGATTTCGATCGAATTCTCCGGCTTCCGAAAATATCTCCGCCGCGACACTCCGCTCAACGTCGCGCAGACGCTTACGCTGAACGTGGCGCTCGAGGTGGGCCAGGTGGATCAGCAGATCGAGGTCACCTCCGCTCCTCCGCTGCTTGAAAGCACGACATCCGATCTCGGCACGGTCGTGAGCCGCGACCGCGTCGTCGACCTCCCCCTGGCCGTCTCCGGCAACATGCGCCATCCCGGCGCGTTCGTCTTCCTCGCCCCAGGCGTCACCGGGGACACCTCGAATACCCAGATCAACGGGTCGCAAAACCGCTCGAAAGAAATCCTCGTCGATGGCGTCGGCAGCACCAGTCCGGAAAGCGGCGGCTTGCTGTTCACCTATCCTCCGGTCGAATCCATCAGCGAGTTCAAACTGGTCAGCAGTAACTTCAGCGCCGAGTACGGACGCACGGGAGCCGGCTTCGAAGTGTACACCTCGCGCTCCGGAGGCAACCAGTTTCACGGAGGGATTTGGGAATACCTGCGCAACGACAAGTTCGACGCCCGCGGTTTCATCGCCCGCACTCGCGCCGTCAACCGTCAGAACGAGTTCGGAGCCGCTTTCGGCGGCCCCATCCTGCTGCCCCGCTATAACGGCCGCAACCGCTCCTTCTTCCACTTTGTGTATGACGGCTTCCGCTTCCGCGCCGGAGCGTTGAACGAGCTCGCCACCATGCCCACCGCCGACATGGTGCGAGGCGACTTCTCGAAAGTCGTCCGCGGCGCGGCCCCTCTCTTGATCTACGATCCCGCCACCACTCGCGCCGACCCGGCCGGCGGCTTCACGCGCACGCCGTTTGCCGGCAACGCGATTCCCGTGGCACGCTTTAGCGCGGTCTCGCGCGGCATGCTTCAGTTCGTCCCCGCGCCTTCCAATTCGAATCTGTTGAATAACTTTGAGGTGACCGGCGCGTCGAGGTTCGATCGCGATGTCTATACCATTAAGGGCGATCACCAGTTCTCCGAACGCAACCGCATCAACGTGTTCCTGTTCGTCAACAACCAGGCGAGCATCGCCGCCGAGCGGCTCCCCGGCGCTCTCAGCCCCGCCCTCAACGAGCAGCGGCCCTCCCGCTGGATCCGCCTCAATCATGACCTGTTACTTAGCCCCACGGCGCTCAACAACTTCCGCGCCGGCTACACCCGCGAGCCTCAGCGCTGGTCCCGCGTCGCATCCGGCAACGGTTATCTACAGACCTCCGGGCTCAAGGGCACGAACCCTCCGGGCGATATCCTGCCCCGCACTACATTCACCGATGGTCTTTCCAACTGGGGCGACGAAGCCAAGAATATCGGCGAGCAGGTGAACAATATCCTCCAGGTGGCCGACACTCTCAGCCACACTCGCGGCAATCACAATTTCAAGTTCGGCGCCGATGTGCGCTGGCTCCAGACGAACGGAGCGGACCCTTTCAATCAGCAGAGTACGATGGCGTTCAATTCGAACGAAACCGCGCTGCCCACCGCCGCCGGACGCGCCGCGAGCGGGCATTCCTTCGCCAGTTTCCTTCTTGGCCAGGTGGATAACGCCAACTACAACGGCCTGTTCGTGGTACCCGGCAATCGCTACCGCTATTTTGCAGGCTTCTTCCAGGATGACTGGAAGCTGACGCGCAAGCTGACGCTCAACTACGGCGTGCGCTATGACCTTTACTTCCCGCGCATCGAGGCGCATGACAACTTCGCCGGCTTCGATCCCGCCGTCCCGAATCCGGGCGCGGGGAATCTTTTGGGCGCGGTGACGTTTCTCGGCGAGGGTCCCGGCCGCGACAATTCCCGGCGCAGCTTCGCCGATACGGATTATAAAAGCTTCGGACCACGCCTCGGTTTCGCCTATCAACTCCGCGCGAGCACCGTCCTCCGCGGCGGGTATGGCCTCTTCTACGGCACGGGCAACGCCACCGCCGGTCTGCGTAGCTCGCAACAGTACATTTACGGCTTCAACGCCGCTCCCAGCTACGCCAGTACGGATGTCGGCGTCACTCCCGCGTTCAACTGGGACGCTGGTTTCCCAAGCGACTGGCCCCGCCCGCCCTTCATCAATCCGACGGTTCAAAACGGGAGCAACGTCAACTACATCGGACGCGGCGACGGACGGCCGCCCTACTTCCAGAACTTCCAGTTCAGTATCCAGCAGGAACTCCCCGCCCGCTTTCTGATGGAAGCCGCCTACGTTGGCGTCAAGGGTACGCGCCTGGGGAATAATCTCGTCACGTGGAACCAGGTGGACCCCAGATACCTCAGCCTCGGCGCCACGCTCACGCAGAACATTGCTTCCGCCGCCGCCGTTGCCGCGGGCATCGCGCGGCCCTACGCCGCCTTCAACGGCTCCGTCGCCCAGGCTCTGCGGGCCTATCCGCAATATCTGAACGTAAGTAACAACGCAAATCCCAACGGCAACTCGACCTACCACGCGCTTCAGATCAAGCTGGACAAGCGTTTCTCGAGCGGCCTCGCCCTGCTCGGTTCTTACAGTTGGGCGAAGACCATCTCCGATGGCGACATCGCCGCCGGCGGCGGTCCGGGCGGCCAGGATTTCTTCAACCGCAGTCTCGAGAAAGCCGTCGGCACCAACGACATTCCACATGTGGTTGCGCTGAGCTACACCTACGAAATCCCGTTCGGACCGGGGAAGCGGTTCTTCCGCCAGACGGGCGCGGCGGGAAAGATCGCCGGAGGCTGGCAGGTAACGGGAATCCATCAATACCAGACCGGCCGCCCGATCGCGCTCACCGCCAACAACACGCTGCCGCTGTTCAACGGCGCTCTTCGCCCGGACGTCGTTTCCGGAGCCGCTCGCGCCCAGGCCTACACCGATCCTCTCGCCGACCGGTGGATCAATGCGGCGGCATTCTCCGCTCCGACGGCTTTCCGGTTCGGCACCGCCGCCAGGGCCTACACGAACCTCCGCGGGCAAGCTTTTGCTAACGAAAGCTTCGGCGTCATCAAACGCACGGCGCTTACCGAAAAGCTGAATCTCACCTTCCGCGCCGAGTTCTTCAACGCGTTCAACCGCACGGTGTTCGGAGCGCCGGTCGGCAACGTCTCGGCGGGCAACTTCGGCCGCGTCAGTGCGCAGTCGAACACGCCCCGCCAAGGTCAGATGGCGTTACGGCTGGATTTCTAAGTTAGCCCGCGTCCTGCCCCGACGGGCGGCAAGCGCGCCGGGGCTAATCGGCGAGCGGATCGAGCTCCGGCGCGCTTCCCGCCTCCAACCGCTCCCGCATCACCGCAACGTCCAGATCGCCAGTCCACTTCGCGACGACCAGCGCCGCCACGCCGTTGCCGATCACATTCGTGATCGCCCTCGCCTCCGACATGAAGCGGTCGATTCCCAGAATCAGCGCCAATCCGCCGACAGGCACGCTGCCCACCGCGGACAACGTCGCGGCCAACACCACAAAACCGCTGCCCGTGACGCCGGCCGCCCCCTTCGACGTCAGCATCAGTACCGCAAGCAGGGTCAATTGCTGCGTCATCGTCATCGGCGAGTTCGTTGCCTGCGCAATGAACACCGCCGCCATGGTCAGGTAGATCGAAGTGCCGTCCAGGTTGAAGGAGTAACCTGTCGGGATCACCAGTCCCACGGTGGAACGCCCCGCTCCCAGGCTCTCCATCTTCGCCATCAAGCGCGGGAGCGCGGCTTCGGACGACGACGTTCCCAGCACGATCAGCAGTTCCTCGCGAATATAACGCAGGTAACGGAAGATGCTGAAGCCGTGCGCTCGCGCGATGGCTCCGAGAATGATGAAAATGAACGCGGCGCAGGTAAGATAGAAAGTCGCCATCAACTTGGCGAGCGAAAGCAGGCTCTGCAGTCCGTACGCGCCCACGGTGAAAGCCATCGCGCCGAACGCACCCACCGGCGCGGCGTACATGATGACCTTGACGATCGCGAACAGGATCTCCGAGAACCTCTCGATCATCGCAAAGATCACGTTCGAATGCGCGCCGAGCTGCTGCAGCGCCACGCCGAAAAGAATGGCGAGGAACAGCACCTGCAGAATCTCGCCCTTGGCGAAGGCGTCGATGAAGGTGGACGGAATGATATTGAGAATGAAATCTTTCGTGGTTTGCATCTTTCCCGGACCGGCGTAGGCCGCGATCGCGGTCGCATCGAGCGTCCGCACATCGACGTTCATGCCGTCGCCAGGGCGGACGGCGTTGATGATCACGAGGCCCAAAATCAGCGACAGCGTGCTCACGACTTCGAAGTAGAGGAGCGCGAGGCCGCCCGTCCGTCCAATGCGCTTGAGGTCTTCGGCTCCGGCGATGCCGATCACGACCGTGCAGAAGATGATCGGCGCGATGATCATCTTGATCAACTTGATAAAGCCGTCGCCGAGCGGCTTCATGGCGGCGCCGGTGGAGGGAGCGTAGATGCCCAATGCGACGCCGATACTGATGGCGACGAGCACCTGGACGTAAAGAGAGCCGAAGAGGGAACGGATGCGCGGTGTCATTGCTTAGAAGGTCAAGTGTAGCGTCATTTCGAGCCTCCGCGCCGCGCAGTCGGCCTCAGACAAGGCAGTTGACAGGGTTGAAAGCCTCCCCGAAGCTGTAGAAAAACTCCCCAGTTTACGCTTTCATTGCCTTTCGTGGGCCAAAGGCCCGTGAGAACAGGCCGGGAGGCCTGTCCTACATCGGTGTATACTGGGGATCGGCCCTTCCCATGTCGTTTCCCAGTGGAAAACACTTCCTTCAGATTCCAGGTCCAACCAACGTGCCGGACCGCATCCTGCGCGCGATGGCGCAGCCTACCATTGACCACCGCGGCCCGGATTTCGCCCGGCTTGGCTTCGAAGTTCTGGAAGGTCTTCAGGACGTTTTCAAGACGAGATCGAAAATTGTAGTATTTCCAGCCTCCGGAACGGGCGCCTGGGAAGCGGCGCTCGTCAATACACTCTCTCCGGGTGACAGGGTGCTCATGTTTGAAACCGGGCACTTCGCCACGCTTTGGCGGGAGATGGCCACCCGGCTCGGCCTCGATGTCCTCTTCGTGCCGGGAGATTGGCGCCATGCCGCCGATCCGGAACTTCTCGAGTCTGCGCTGCGTGAGGATCGCGGGGGGCGAATCAAGGGCGTCATGGTCGTTCACAATGAGACCTCCACCGGCGCCGCCAGCTCTATCTCCAACATTCGTCAGGCGATAGACCGGGTCGGACACGGAGCGCTGCTATTCGCCGACACGATCTCCTCTCTCGCTTCCATGGACTACCGCCACGATGAGTGGGGCGTGGACGTCACCGTAGCCGGGTCGCAGAAAGGTCTGATGCTCCCGCCGGGACTGAGTTTTAACGCGATCAGCGAGAAGGCTCAAAAGGCGTCGAATTCGAGCGCATTTCCCAAGTCCTATTGGGACTGGCAGCCGATGCTCGCCGCCAACAAAACCGGCTTCTTTCCCTATACCCCCGCCACGAATCTTCTGTACGGGCTGCGCGAATCCCTTTGTATGTTGAGGGAAGAAGGGCTCGACAACGTGTTCGCCCGCCACAACCGGCATGCCGAGGCCACCAGGAGGGCGGTACGGGCGTGGGGGTTGGAAATACTCTGTCTCGATCCAAGCCAGTACAGCAGTTCCCTCACGGCGGTCCTGCCGCCCCCCGGAAACAACGCCGACGCCCTTCGGAAAGTCATTCTGGAGCGGTTCAACATGTCGCTGGGCAGCGGCCTTGGAAAGCTCCAGGGAAAAGTCTTCCGGATCGGCCACCTGGGCGACTTCAACGATCTCATGCTGGCCGGTACCCTGAGCGGTGTGGAGATGGGCCTCACCCTGGCTGGCGTACCCCACTGCCCGGGCGGTGTGACGGCGGCGCTTGATTACCTTGCCTCACTGTGACATCCTGTCCAACAGCCGTGTCCGCTGAACCCATCGGGACACAAAATGTCTGTAAGAACTTGTTGATTCGAAACGTCAAAGGAAGTGGAGGGTCGCGTGCACCCTCGTTTGCCGGATCTTCCGATGCGTCTTACTATCGTAGTTCTCGCTTGTCTCGGTTCGCTCACGGCGGCTACGCTCGAGCGGATTTCGCTCGATGACATGATCGTGAAATCCACGGCGATCGTTCGGGGGAGAGTGAGTGGATCGAGCGCCGCATTCCATGGCTCGATGGTCTATACTCACTTGAAAATACAAGTGTTGGAGCGCTGGAAGGGGGCTCCCACGTCAGTCCAGGATATCATTATCCCGGGCGGCAAGGTCAATAACTTCAGGCAGAGTTTTTCAGGGGCGCCCTCGCTCACCGAAGGAACCGAGTATGTCTTGTTCCTCTGGACCGGAAAGAACGGATTGACGCACATTATCGGCCTTTCACAGGGCGTTTTCGACCTGAAACAGGCTCTTTCGGGCGTAAAAATGGCCACACGGGCGTCAACCTCGGAATTGATGCTCGCGCCCGGCACCGGCCAGGTCGTGAAGGATGAAGCGGTCGAGATCACACTCGAAGAGTTGGGCCGCCGGATTGTGACGGTGCTGGCCGCGAAGGGCGGATCCCGATGATCCGGCGTTTCGCCATTCTCGCCCTCACAGCGTCATTGGGTCTCGCGCCCGCCTACTACCACTTCATTCACTACACGAATAGGACTGCGCCGTTCTCGCCCGCCGCGGAGAAGTTCGACCTGAACGCACTGCCGAACAAGACGGTCACGTTTTTTGTCTCGGATCAAGGCCCGAGCCAGTACACGACCACCGACGGCTTCCCGTCCGTGCTGGGTCAAGTGAGCGAGGCGGCGGCAGCCTGGAATTCGGTGGAGAATTCGGATCTCCGAGTGGCGTTTGGCGGTTTGTACGCGGCCGGGTTTCTGCCTGGAAACACACCCGCCGGGGAAGTGGTGTTCGAGGAGCTTCCTCCCGGAACGCTGGGCTATGGCGGGCCCACATCCCGCGCCGATCTGACGATAGGCCAGAATGGTCCATTCGTTCCGATCACGCGGGCGACGGTGCGGCTCAATCGCGACCTGACCCAGCAGCCCGGTCCCAGCTATCGCGAAAGCTTTTTCCTGACCGTGGTCCACGAGATGGGGCACGCTCTGGGCCTGCAGCACACGATGACGTCGAGCGCGATGTCGACCGACGTCACGCGCGCCACATCGAAGGCAAGGCCGATCGAGACGGACGACGCGGCGGCGATTTCGCTCCTTTATCCCTCGCGGCTGTTTGCCGCCTCGACGGGCAGCATCTCCGGACGCGTGACGATCGGCGGTCAGCCCGCGCATCTTGCATCCGTGGTCGCGCTGAGGCCGGGCGGCTCTGCGATGAGCGCGTTGACGAATCCGGACGGTGCGTACCGGATTGAAGGACTTCCGGCGGGCCAGTACCTGGTCTACGTACATCCGCTGCCCCCGCCGAGACAAGCCGGTCTCGGCCCCGCCGACCTGGTATTGCCTCTTGACGTGGACGGGCGTCCGGTGGCGGCTAGCGGAGCGTTCGAGACGCTGTTCTATCCGGCGAGCCGCGACCCGAACCAGTCTTCACCGATTGGCGTCGCGGCAGGCGCGGGCGCGGATGGCGTCAACTTCGATGTACAGCGCCGCGATTCGGTCGCGATCCAGCGCGTCACCACGTACAGTTTTTTCGAGCAGGCCACGGTGAAGCCGGCTTATGTCAACGTGGGCGCCTCGTTGGGTTTGGTGGTGGTGGCGGGGACCGGGTTGACGGCAAATAATAGCGCGGCGCCGGGTCTTAGCGCGAGCGTTGTGGGCGGATCGGCGGTGGTGAACGGAGTACGCGCCTACGCGCCGGCCCCGGCGTTCCTGCAGCTCGACCTGCAATTTAATCTATTTTCAGGTCAGGGTCCGCGGCACCTCATTTTCTCGACGCCCAACGACATCTATGTACAGCCTTCGGGAATCAATCTGGTGCAGCGGCGGCCGCCCTCGATTTCTTCGGTTACGCCAGGGCTCGATGTGAATGGCGACCGGGTAGTCACGCTGACGGGCTCCAACCTGGGAGCGGACAGCATCTTCTGTTTCGATTCTCTGCCGGCCGCGGTACGGAGCCTGGACGCGGCCGCGGGCCGTGCGGTGGTAGCGGTCCCGGCGGGATCGTCCGGGCAGCGGGCGACGCTTACGGTTTACAACGGCGATGGCCAGAATTCATCGTTCGTGCAGGGCCAGAACGCGCCAGTCTATGCCTATGACACGGCTGCCGGACAGGCGGTGTTCTTTGGCCAGTCCGTTTTGCCCACTGGTGTGGAAACCGCGGTCGAGATTACAGGCGTCAATACCGGTTTTGCCCAGGGACAAACCGTGCTTGGCTTTGGAACAAGCGACATTACGGTGAATAAGTTGTGGGTGCTGAGTCCGGTACGGGCCGTGGCGAACGTGGTTGTATCGCCTGCCGTCTCGTCCCAGGTGGTTACGCCATACGTTGTGGGCGGTTTTCAGGTTCTGTCGCAGCCATCGGCGATGCAGATTCTGCCGCCGAGAGCGGGCGCTCCGGCGATCTCGCCGCAGTTGGTAAGTGTCGCCACGGGGCTGCCGGGGGGAACTCCCGGCTCCGTGGTCGCCGCACAAGGGGCGAACCTCTCGGCTTCCGGCACGTTTACCCTGAACGATGTCCGAGTCCCGATACTGAGCGCCACAACCACTCAAATCACGTTTACGATTCCGGGCGGGGTAACTCCCGGCCCCGCTGTTCTCCGGTATACGAACGGGACGGATACGGCTGCGGTCGTAGTGGTGATCGAGCGCTAGAAGGTTGGCTGACAACGTGCGGTAGAATCATACGGGAAGCACGAAAAATAATGCCGGAGGCCTCCGAAATTGGGCGTCTGCGGGCGCGGGTCTCCAGACTCGAAGCCGATGTGGAGCGCCTGTCGGCGGTACTCGACAATGTCACCGATATCATCGCCCTCCTGAAGCCCGTTCCCTTCGTGGAGTATGTCAATTCCTCGATCGAGCGGGTGCTCGGATACAAACCGGCGGATCTGTTCGGCAAGGACCTGCTCTCGTTAATGCACCCGGCCGACCGGCCGGTAATGGAGGGCGCTCTGCGTGTGCGGGGCGAGAAACAGGGAGACGTTCGTCCGCTGGAGTGCCGGGCGATTCACAAAGACGGTTCGGAGCGAACGATCGAATCCGTGTTCAGCGTTTTGGCCGGTAATGAAAGAGGACTGACGGTAATCGCCCGGGACGTGACGAATCGCAACGCGATTGAAGCTCAGATCGTCCAGGCCGAGAGAATGAACGCCATCAGCCGGCTCGCGGGAGGCGTCGCTCACGACTTTAACAACATCCTCACGGTCGTCTCCGGATACGCGGAGCTTCTGAGCTCGAGGCTGGAAGGCCAGGCGATCCTGCAGGGCTTCGCGGGGCAGATTTCGAAGGCCGCGGACCGGGCCGCAACACTGACCGGCCAGCTTCTCAGCTTCAGCCGCCGTCACGTCATCCACCCGGATGTTCTGAACTTGAACGACCTGGTGACGAGCCTCCACGCGGCGCTCACGGCCGCGAGCGGCCCCCGCGTCGAGCTCAGGCTGGTTCTTGACGAGGGTCTTGGCAATATGAAGGCCGATCGGGCCCAGATGGAGCAGATCCTGGTGAGTCTGGTGTCCAACGCTCGCGCAAGCATGCCCGGCGGGGGGTGCGCCGAGATCGAGACATCCATGGTCCCGCGCGGCGAAAGCGCCGGCCATCCTTCCGAAGAGAGCCTTGGACGATTCGTGCGCGTTGCCGTGCACGACAACGGTGTGGGCATTGACGAATTCGCCCGCACTCATGCCTTCGAACCCTTCACGACTGGAAAGCACAACGCGGGCGGCGCCGGCCTCGCCTTGGCGGCGGTTTTTGGCGCGGTGAAGCAGAACGGCGGCGACATCCGGGTCCTGAGCGCGCCGGAGCGCGGGACCACGTTTGAAATTGTGTTCCCGGAGCACCTCGACTTCAAAAGCGAGCGGTCCGGCGCGCTCAATCCCCTGGCAGTGGGCGGACACGAGACGATTCTCCTGGTGGAGGACGATCCCGGCGTGCGCCATCTGTCTTTGGAGATTCTCTCGGACTGCGGCTACAAAATGCTCGAAGCCGAGGATGCGGACGAGGCACTGCGCATACATGAATCGCACAAGGGAAAGATCGACCTGCTGGTGACCGATGTCGTGATGCCGCGCATGAACGGGCGCGAGCTCGCGCAGTTGGTTTCGACTCGAAGTCCGCAGACCAAGGTGCTTTACGTCTCCGCCTACACGGACGATGTGATGCTTCGATTCGGCGTGCTTGTGAGCGAAGTTCATTTTCTCCAGAAGCCGTTTACCGCGCCGCAACTTGCGGGCCGGGTTCGCCAAATCCTGGATGGGGAGAGCTAGTCCCCATCAAATCAGGTAGACTGACGCAATGCGCCTCTTTCATCGCGCGGCGGGGCTGGCCGTCCTCGCCGGCTTTCTTTCCGCTTCCGCACCTGCGCAGCAACGCAAGTTGCTGGTGATTTCGATCGACGGTTTGGACACGCGTTATCTAAAGGACGCGGACAGGCTTGGACTGAAGATTCCCACGCTGAGGCGTCTGATGGCCGAAGGAACCACGGCGGAGGGCGTCGTGGGCATCGTACCGACCGTGACCTGGCCTTCCCATACGACGATTATCAGCGGCGTTCCCTCGGAAGAACACGGCATCCTAACCAACGACCAGCCCGGCCAGCCAGGGCAGCGCTGGTGGTTCACAAGTTTTTTGAAAGCTCCGACGCTGTGGAAAGTCGCGCATGAAAAGGGACTCAAGACGGCGACCGTCTTTTGGCCCGTGACCGTGGGCGCGACGGTGGATTTCAATTTCCCCGAGTTTTGGGTGAAGCGCTCCGAACACGAAATCGAATTCGCGCCGATCGCCGAACGGTCGACGCCAGGCCTGCTTGAGAAGGTGTCGAAAGCCTATCCGGGATTCAAACGGAACTCCTGGGACGATGAAGCCGGAATGCTGGCCGTCCGCTACCTGCTGGAGTTCGAGCGGCCGGACCTGACGCTTGTCCACATCGCCGACCTCGACAGCGAAGCGCATGAGAAGGGCGCGTTCACGGCCGCGGCGCACAAAGTTCTGGAGAATCAGGACCGGCTCGTCGCACACGCTCTGGAGAAGCTGCCCGCGGGAACGGTGGTCGCAATCGTCTCGGACCACGGCTTCGAAAACATCGACAAGGTGGTGCGGCCCAATGCGATGCTAAAAGCGGCGAACCTGCCGGCTGACGCCGAAGTCGGCAACGGTCTGATCGGCGCGAAAGACGCGCGCACCGCCGCGTACTTCCGGGCGCTGGCCGGAAAATCCGCGAGCGGCATTGCCAGGGAGGTTCCCATCGCGGAAGTGCGGAAGATGGCGCCTATGCTAAAGGACTGGCAGGCGGCTTTCGAGCCGTCCGCCGGCCACGTGCCCGCGGCGGGCGCGGACGGGGCGCCCATCTCGGAGGGAAATCACACCGGCACTCATGGCTTTTGGCCGACGCGCGCAAACTATCGCGCGTCGTTCGTCATCCGGGGCCCGGGCGTCAAGCGCGGCAAGCTTCGCGAAGTTTCCATGTTGGAGCTTGGCCCTACGTTCGCTGAAATTCTTAGCGTGAAGCTGCCCGGAGCGAAGATGGCGTCGCTCTGGGGAAAACTCCACTGACGTCCGGCTCGTTCCGCTTTGCCGATTGCTACTTGAGCAGGTTAATGGTTCCGCGGCACTTCGGCGAACCGCACTTGCAAACGACCTTTTCCACGTTCTTTGGGAAATGGTAATCGACCGTAAGCTCCTCGCCCGGCTCGATGACGCGCTTGCTCATGTAGAGGATGTGGCCCTTCACGATCGACGTCATCAGGTTCGGATCGCAACAATGGTTGATGTACTCGGCTCCGCTCCCGCCTTTCGATCCGTCGATGGTCCAGTAGTTATCCACCGTGAAGAGATAGTTCAGGCCGATCTCCGCGTCGCAGCGGCGGCGGGTTTCCCGGCGGCTGATCCTCTCGCCGGTGTATTCAATAACCTTGCGGCGCTCCGGTATCCGCTCCTGGGCGTAAACGCCATAGCGGTGAATGGCGGATTCGCGCACGGCGATGCAAAAGCAGGCGAAGCGCGCATCGATGGAAGGAAAAACCGCCGGCGGTTGCGAGGACATGGATCTCAAACAATTCTACATGTACATGCCGCCGTTTACGGAAAGCACGTGGCCCGTAATGTAACCGGCTTCCTCGCTTGCCAGGAAGCGGACGGCGGCCGCCACATCCCCGGCGTTGCCGAATCGCTTGAGCGGAATGCCGGCGAGAATCTTCGCGCGAACTTCCGGCGCGAGCGCGCTCGTCATGTCCGTCTCGATGAAGCCGGGCGTCACCGCGTTAACCGTGACGTTGCGGCTCGCCATCTCCTGCGCGAGCGATTTCGTCATGCCGATCAGCCCCGCCTTCGACGCGGCGTAATTCACCTGCCCGGCGTTTCCCGATTCGCCGACCACTGAGGAAATGTTGACGATCCGGCCCCATCGCTCGCGCATCATACCCTGAAGCACCTGCTGGATACAGGTAAACGCACCGGTAAGGTTGGTCTCGATCACCGCGTCCCAATCGCTCCTCTTCAAGCGAAGCGCAAGGTTGTCGCGCGTGACGCCGGCGTTATTCACAAGAATACCGATGGGCCCGAAAATTTTGGAGGCGCAGGCAAAGGCCGCCTTGATCGAATCGGTGGAGGCGAGGTCGATCTCGACCGCGAAGGCCTCGCCGCCGCCCGCGCGAATCTCGGCGGCCACTTCATCCAGCTTCTCGCGATTGCGCGCGGCGACAACCACGCGAGCTCCCGCGGCGGAAAGCGCCAGAGCGCAGGCACGGCCGATTCCCCGGCTTCCCCCGGTCACAAATGCGATCCGATTCTTCATTGGCCGGCCCGATTCTCCATTCCCTGCAACCGCTCCATCGTGATTCCCCGTTTGTCGCGGCCGGCGCCTATTAGCTTCTCCACATACTTCGCGAGAATGTCGCACTCGATATTCACACGGCCGCCCGGTTTGTGGGTTCCGAGAGACGTGTGCTTATACGTATGGGGAACGATCGCAACTTCGAGCAGATCGGCATTCAACGCCGCAACCGTAAGGCTGATGCCGTCGATTGCGACCGATCCCTTGAACACGAGGTAGCGCTCGACGTCCGGCGGAACGCGGACGCGCAGCCACCAGTTGCCGTCGCCCAGCGGGGCAAGCGACACGAGCGATCCGGTGGCGTCCACGTGACCTTGCACGAAGTGGCCGTCAAGCCGCCCGCCCGCGCGAACCGGCCGTTCAAGGTTGACCCTCGATCCGCGCCGCAGATCTCCGAGATTGGTGCGCTTCAGTGTTTCGGGCGCAAGATCCGCTGCGAATCCGTCCGGCCGTAAGTCGACCGCGGTGAGGCAGACGCCGTTGACGGCGATGCTCGCGCCCACGGATGCATCGGCCAACACGCCCGCGCAATGGACGCGCAAACGGGCTCCGCCGCCGCGCGGCTCAAGCGATTCGACCGCGCCCAGCTCTTCAATAATCCCGGTGAACATAACCCTCCACGGCAAACTCGTCCGGCTCGATCGGATGAATGCGTATGCGTTCGACCTGAATCGCGTCCATGCGCCGCCGCCTGCCCACGCCGCCGGCGACGGGCAGGGACTCGACGCCGCCGAGGATCTTCGCGCCGTAGTAAAAGAAAATCTTGTCGACCACACCCGCTTCAAACGCAGCCCAGTTGACCTTGCTGCCCGCCTCGATCATGAGCGAAAGGTAATTTCGCGCGGCCAGCCACTCGACCGCGGTCGCGAAATCCGCGCGTCCGCCGGGCCCGTCGCAGACCAGCACCGCGGCGCCTCGCGCCTCGAGCGCCTTTCTCCGTTCGCTTGACGCAGCGGAGGTCGCGACGGCCAGCAGATCCCCGCCAGCGGCGCTTTTCACAATCTTCGAATCGAGCGGCGTGCGAAGCTGCGAATCGAGCACGATTCTTAACAACGGCCGGCTGCGGGGCAATCCGGTGCGGTCGGTCAGAAGGCAGTCGTCGGCAAGCACGGTGCCGACGCCGGTGAGAATCGCGTCGGACTCGTGGCGGATCCGCTGAACGTGAAGACGCGCCCGCTCGCTCGTGATCCAGCCCCGATTATCGTCGGGCGCGGCGATCTTGCCGTCGAGCGTGAGCGCGGTCTTGAGCGTCACAAGGGGGCGGCCGGTGCGCATGAAGTGCACGAACGGTTCGTTGATGGATGCCGCTTCAGCCGCGAACGCGGGTGCGATTTCCGTCCGCACGCCCGCCGCGCGGAGTTTGCGAAAACCGTCGCCGCGCACCTTCGGGTTCGGGTCTTCCATGGGCGCGACCACGCGGCTGACGCCGGCCGCGATCAAGGCGTCCGCGCAGGGCCCGGTGCGGCCATGGTGCGAACAGGGCTCCAGATTGATGTAGAGGGTCGATCCTCGAGCGCGCGCGCCCGCTTCTTCAAGCGCCAGCGTTTCGGCATGCTTGACGCCTTCCCAGGTATGGAATCCGCGCCCGGCCACTTCGCCGTCGCGCACGATGACCGCGCCAACCGCCGGATTGGGGCTGGTCCGCCCGCGGCCTTTCCGCGCAAGGTCCAGAGCTTCCCGCAAGTAATTGTCGTCGGCCGCGCTGAGGCTCACGCGGATTTCTCCGAGCCCGGACCCTCGAAGAGCGATGCGATGAATTTCTCCGGATCGAAGGGAATCAGATCGTCGGCCTGCTCGCCGACGCCGACATAACGGATGGGAAGATTCAGTTCACGCGCGATCGCCACCACCACGCCTCCCTTCGCGGTGCCGTCGAGCTTCGTGAGCACAATGCCGGTAACGCCCGCGGTTTCGGTGAAGCGGCGGGCCTGTTCGAGACCGTTCTGTCCGGTGACGGCGTCAAGCACGAGGAGCACCTCATGGGGCGCGGAGGGAATCACTTTGGCCGCGGTGCGCCGCATCTTCTCGAGCTCCGCCATCAGATTGGTCTTGGTCTGGAGGCGGCCGGCGGTGTCGATGATGACGTAGTCCATTTTGCGCGCGCGGGCCGCCTGCACGGCGTTGAACAGCACGGCGCTCGGATCGGACCCGGGGCTTTGACTGATCACTTCGGTCTTCGTGCGCTCGCCCCAGATTTCAAGCTGTTCGATGGCGGCGGCGCGAAAGGTATCGGCCGCGCACAGTAGAACCGAACGCCCTTCATTGTGATAGCGCCGGGCGAGTTTACCGATGGTCGTGGTCTTTCCGGACCCGTTGACGCCGATCACCATGACGACCGCGGGCGGCTCATCGACGAGGGCCGGGGGCAGGTCGGAGGCCTGCAGGATTTCGAGCAAATGTTCGCGGATGAGGCCGCGGATTTCGGCTGCGTCGCCGGTCAGTTTCCGGTCGACGCGCTGGCGGATGCGTTCGAGAATCTCGTTGACGGTGGCGACTCCGATGTCGGCGCCGATGAGTGTCGCCTCAAGTTCGTCGAGGAGATCCGCGTCGATTTCTTTCCGGCCGGCGAGCGCATCTTCGAGCTTGGACACGAGCCCCGAGCGGGTTTTTTGGACGCCTCTCTTCAGGCGCTCAAGCAGGCTCGGTTCTTGCTCGACCGAACCAAATAGAGTCTGCATAGGTAGCTTCCATTGTAAGCGCACCGGCCGCGATTGAGTGCGGATTTGCGGACCGGCGAACTGAGGGCGAGCCCGGATTTTTGCGAATTTTTGGGCTTAAGTATCGTAAGATCAAAGAGTTGGCAGGACTTGGAGAATCATGCCGAAACAGGGGTAGGTTACGGGAGGCCCCGTAAGTCGAACGAATCACATGCCTTATCGGATTTTTTGGGAGAGAAGCGGGGCGAAGGAAAGACGAATGAGAAGAAGATACTTGCGAGGTTACGGAAGACGTGGTTATAATGTACTGAACCTGATGGAGTTACAAAGGGTGCTGTGTGGCGCGCCCGCCCCGATCAGAAGGGGATTGAAACCCAGACGCCGCCCTGCCAGACGCCGCCCTGCCAGTGTGGCGCGCCCGCCCCGATCAGAAGGGGATTGAAACTGTAGCCGGGAGGGAGCTGTTGTCTGAAGGTCTCTAGGCGGGGCCTAGGCGAGAAACGTTTGAAGCCCTTGAAGGAAACGCTGTACCGCTGGCTCTGGCCGAATGTTTTTCGGAACCTGGACACGTTCGTGGCAAAGGCCAAACAGGCCATTTCCAGTTACGGAAACGCTGTTGGTGAACCCGTCGGGCTCGCGGGGTTGATGGCGTTCTACGGCGAAACGGCTGCGCGTTTCTGGAGCGATATCGGCAGTCAATGGGTCTGCGTGCGGCCGATCTCGTCGTCTGCTATCGTCATCTCAATCGATGGCACCGCAAACTCCATCGATATGTCGGCGGGCACATGGCTTCCATTGAGAAGCCTGCAAGCGATCCATTGTTCCATGCCCTCCATGCGAAATGTCGACCGGACCTGGACAATCTCTGGGGTTGATCGCGAGGTGAGCGATATCATTCTCCGGAACAACAGAGCGAATCTTTGGTTCTTCATCAAAGAAGAAAAGAATGACGCAGCGAAGCAGGCATATCAAATAATTGGAGATTCATCAGGGGACACCGATTCGCTTATGATGGTGCGAGTGCGGCCTAGCCAGCGCCCGAAATTTTGCGAAGTTATTTTTGCCGGAGCTGGGCTAACGGCGGGCTAACGGTTCCGCGCCCGCAACAGAACCGTGAGCGCCGGGGAGCGGATTGAGACGTGGCAGCGCAGATCTTTCAACCTGAATTCCGAAGTTGAAGCCAAAGGTTAGAGTAGACTGGGCGGATGGAAGCTGAAGGGACACGGATATTCGGCGGGCAGAAGGTGGTGTTGAAGGAGACGGGACAGAGCGCTGACGCCCTTTGGGGGGATGGTGGTGTTTCTGGAGTTTCTGAATAAGATCGGGTTTGTGAAGAAGGTGATCGAGTGTATACCGGTCAGGCATCGATCTCCGAACTCGATCCCTCCGGCGCAAACGTTTGTCGCATTTTTGGTTTCGGTAGCGGCGGGAGCGCGACGCTTCGCACAGACCAGCCGGCTGCGTGGGGACCGGGCGTTGCATGGCCTGTTGGGGATCGACCGATTTCCCAGCGACGAGACGATCCGCAATCTATTTCTTCGGTTTGGGATGGGGGAAGTGCAACGATTCTTTGAGCCGATGACGGAGTGGATGATGGAGCGCGCGCCGCAACGGAGCGAAGGGCACAGTCCGGACTTGGATTCGACAGTATTCCA
This sequence comes from Candidatus Sulfopaludibacter sp. SbA3, assembly GCA_945893365.1. Classification (GTDB taxonomy): domain Bacteria; phylum Acidobacteriota; class Terriglobia; order Bryobacterales; family Bryobacteraceae; genus SYKU01. Next base: position 46,044 of record CAMDED010000051.1, read on the forward strand.
ACGCCATGGACAACAACAGGAAGGAGCGCTGAAAGGCTACAACCCCGGGCGTCCGGGACGGCTGAGTCACCATCCGCTGTTAGCGGTGCTGGCGGAAAGTCGCTTTGTGATGCACGGCTGGATGCGCAGCGGGAACAGCGGGACAGGACGAGGAGTGACGGAATTCCTCAAGGAGGCGCTGGCGCTGTGGGGCGAACGCGGGCCGTTGCGGGTGGTGAGAGCGGATGCCGGTTTCTTCGACACGGAACTGCTGACGTTCCTGGAGGAGCGGAAGCTTGCTTACATCGTGGTGGCGCGCCTCACCAAGTACGAAAAGCGAGAAGTGACGCGTATTGTGGAGTGGCGAGCCCTGGATGAGGACTATGCGGTGGGGGAGTGTGAGATTAAGTTGATGGGCTGGAACAAGGCGCGGCGATTCGTAGTCGTGCGGGAGCACATTCGCGATTCCAAGCCGTCGGTGGGAAGGAAACCGATCGATCTGCCCGAGTACGCTTTCCGAGTGCTGGTGACCAGTTTGGCCGCAGAACCGGAAGAGAAATGGCGGGACTACAATCACCGCGCCGACAGGGAGAACCTGTACTAGCTAATACTTGATCTGACATTTCTGATAGAATGCGCCAGAGGGGCGCGGAGAAGGAGATGTGGAAGTGAATACGGAACAGAAGATCATCAAATAAGCTCGGCGTGCTGAAGCTGGCCGAGATGTTAGGAAGTGTTTCGCAGGCCTGTAAGACGATGGGGTATTCGCGGGACAGCTTTTACCGGTTCAAGGATCTGTACGACAAAGGTGGCGAACTGGCGCTACAGGAAATCAGCCGCCG